>DITR01000206.1:10408-11286 GCA_002422175.1 Alcaligenaceae bacterium UBA6179 | reverse complement strand
ACCTTGGCAAGGTTGCGCTCTACCAGCTGAGCTATTCCCGCTTAATTCCTTCACATTGCCTGACTGCTGTGCCTAACTTGAATCTTTTTAAAACCTGACACGTAGTACTATGCGAAGACCAAGATCTTAGCACAACTACTCATGCAGATGTCAAGTTTGAACCCTCATATTTGTGATTTACGTACCTTAAATACCCTTGCACTGCCCTGCCAGGCGAAAAACTTCATGGTACTCAACGATTTAGGGCAACTACCTGCTTTATCGGCGCTCAGTAAAAAATCGAACGAGGCTTGGCCGCTGCATATATTAGGTGGCGGTAGCAACCTGGTTTTACCGCGCGTTTTACATCAACCCGTGGTGCATATTCAGCTTAAAGGCATTGAGCTGCTTGAATCTGAAAAGCATACAACGCATTTTCGTATTCGCGTCGCAGCAGGAGAAAACTGGCACGAGTGGGTGACCTTTGCGTTAAATCAAGATTGGTATGGCCTAGAAAATTTGGCCCTTATACCCGGCTCAGTCGGCGCAGCACCGGTACAAAATATTGGTGCATATGGCGTTGAGGTCGCTCAGTTGATTGAATCTGTTGAAGTATGGAACCTTAAAACCGAGCAAATTGAAACCATACCGGCCCAGGCTTGTGACTTCGCCTACCGCAACAGTCGCTTTAAACGTGCAATCGAGTCAAATGAAATCATCATCGCAGTTATTTTTGCATTGCCTAAAGAATGGCAACCGGTACTGAGCTACCCTGACCTCAAAACCTTGGCTGAACGCCATCTACACCACCCAGAATCGGTCACAGCGCGTGATGTGTACCAATTGGTGTGTGAAGTTAGGCAGCGCAAACTACCCGACCCTAAACTGATTCCCAACGT
>DITR01000206.1:0-10369 GCA_002422175.1 Alcaligenaceae bacterium UBA6179 | reverse complement strand
TGATGGCAGCTATAAGCTTGCCGCAGGCTGGCTCATTGACCAGTGTGGGTGGAAGGGCCGACGCTTAGGCCCGGTAGGCATGCACGCCAACCAAGCCTTGGTGCTTGTTAACCCAGCAGACGGTGATTGTGATGATGTGCTGGCTTTAGCCAGCCTGGTGCGTCAAGACGTGCAAGCGCGCTTTGGTGTGTCGTTACAAATTGAACCAATTTGTTGGGTAGAAAATTAGTCTTTCAAACCCAATACCGCTTGCATATCAAATAGCCCGATCTGTTTAGGCTTCAAAAAACGCGCAGCGCGCAATGCACCCTCTGCATAGGTCGCACGACTGCTTGAACGGTGAGTGATTTCAATACGCTCGCCCGTACCGCAAAAATAAACAGTATGGTCACCCACAATGTCACCACCACGCACCACTGAAAAACCAATCGTGCCACTTTCTCGTTCGCCTGTTTCACCATGACGTGCCCAGGTGGCAATGTCACCCAGTGGCTTGCCCCAAGCATTAGCAATGGTTTCACCCATTTTTAATGCTGTACCCGATGGGGCATCAACTTTATGACGATGATGGGCTTCAAACACTTCAACGTCATAGCCTGAATTCAAAATACGCGCAGCCATATCTAACAACTTTAATGTGGCGTTAACACCGACACTCATGTTGGGCGCAAACACCACACCGATTGATTGGGCAGCCCTTGTAATCGCCTCACGCCCAGTCTCATCAAAACCTGTGGTGCCCAAAACTAATTGCACGCGATGTTTGACGCATGCCTGAACGTGCAACAGCGACCCTTCTGGGCGGGTAAAGTCAATTAAGCAATCAACGTGCGCGAGTTGATCTAAATCGGCCGTTAAATGAACACCGGTTTGAACGCCGTACGCGGCACCCGCATCTTGCCCCAAATTAGAATGACCCAGGTGTTCAAGTGCCACGACCAACTGAAAATCTTTTGATCTTAGCGCGGTTTCAATCAACATACGGCCCATTTTGCCGCTGGCGCCTGCAATGGCGAGTTTGAGTGTCACAGTATTTACTCTCTAAAAAACTTGGGTTTTAGTTTTAGGCAACGTTCAGGTTTTGCTTTGCCCTTAATTTAACTGAGCAGGCGTTTCGTCAGGTTCATCAGGCGTTGCATAAGGGTCAGACGATACGCCAAATGCGGGCTCGATCGATATGCCGGGTGCAACGAGTATGCCAGCTTCATCTAAAGTACCCATTCGTTCTTGCTCGAGCTTAACTTTTTCAGCCTGCTGCTGCGAGATATAGACTTCTTCTTTGGCGATTTGGAAAGGTTGCACCTCAGGCAATTCATCGCCTTTCCATTTTGATAAAACGCCATTCTCAAAGTAAACCGTTAAATTACGCTCTTGGGTTTTACCCGCCGGTGACTTGTAAAAATAAGGGTATTCCCATTGATTACTATGAAAAATACTGGTGAGAGTAGGAGAACCCAAGGCATATCGCACCTGTTCAGGGGTCATACCTGCTGTGAGCAGCTTTACCTGACCAGACGTGACCCAATTGCCTTGTTGAACCCCTGTTTTGTAAGGGAACCCCCATCTGTCTGAGGCGCAACCGGTTAAAGCCGCTAAAGCGCTTGTTAGAAACACAATACGTACAATTGAATAAAAGCTTGAAGACTGCACGGGCAACCCCTATCTCTGTTTGCCTTAAAGACGTTATCATAGGGCATCGGGCGGCAAACCGCAGGGGAATTTATCGTGCAGCTAGAAACAGACCAGTCAGATCTCAAAAGTGTCGGGCTTAAGGCGACGTTACCCAGACTCAAAATACTTGATATTTTTAGGCGTTCAGACGTGCGCCATCTCAGCGCTGAAGACGTTTACCGCGCGCTTATTGGCGAAGAAATTGATATTGGCCTGGCAACGGTATATCGCGTACTCACTCAGTTTGAGCAAGCGGGTATTTTGTCGCGCAGTCAATTTGATGGCGGCAAAGCCATTTTTGAACTCAACGACGGCGATCACCATGATCACATGGTGTGTACCCATTGCGGCAAAGTGGTTGAGTTTACTAACCCAGAAATTGAAGCACTACAGCACAAAGTCGCCGATGAAAATGGCTTCAAAATAGAAAGCCATGCCATGGTTCTGTATGGCGTCTGCAATGGTTGCGAAAAATCTAAAATCGCTAAATGACCAACTAACCGCTCATTAATCGACTTTTAGCTACCCAGTTGGAAAAAAGTCGCGACTTTTTTCCAACTCACTGTAAAATAGTCGGATGAAAAGATATCTTGATGACTTAGTTATTAAAGACCTTCATCAAAAATTGGTGATTGTCACGGGGCCTCGCCAAGTTGGCAAAACAACTTTAGCTAAAGAGTTGATGCCTCAATTTAAACCTGCGCAATATTTAAACTGGGATGTTGCTCAAGACCGAAAAATTTTAACGGCTCAATCTTGGCTTAATGATTCCAAGCTGCTCATTTTTGACGAAATTCACAAAATGAATATGTGGAAAAATTGGCTTAAAGGCGTTGTTGATGGCCGGCCCAAGACTCAAGCATTGCTCGTAACAGGTAGCGCCCGCATGGACACGTTTCGTCATGCCGGTGAATCTTTAGCAGGCCGTTTTTTTTCATATCGCCTACACCCCTTTTCAGTCAAGGAATGGTGTGACTTATCAGGGGCTGAACCACGCCACGCTTTAACACGATTAATTGAGCGCGGCGGTTTTCCTGAGCCTTTTTTAACTGACAACCCCGAAGACGCACTACGTTGGCGATCACAATACCTGACAGGCTTAATTCGTGATGATGTTCTCGAGTTTTCTCGCTTACGAGAAATTAGTGCAATGCGTTTGTTTGTTGAGTTATTACGCGACCGAGTCGGATCGCCCATCTCGCTGAACTCAATTGCGCGTGATTTAGCCATATCGCCCTCTACCGCTACAGCCTATCTAGAAGTGCTGCAGGCGCTTTTTATAGTTTTTACGATTCGCCCTTGGCACCAAAACGTAGCGCGAGCCATACTTAAAACCCCAAAGGTTTATTTTTATGACACAGGTCTCGTGCGGGGTGATGAGGGTGTTCAGCTTGAAAATGCAATGGCAAACATGCTTCAAAAACATATTCATTTTTTACAAGACAAATCAGGCAGAGAAGTTGGTTTGCACTACATACGAACTAAAGATGGCGCGGAGGTCGATTTTGCCTTAACAGAAGACCGTCAATTAACACATTTAATTGAATGTAAAGTAAACGATAACAACTTACATGGCACACTCAAGCGAATATCAATAGAATTCCCCCAAGCGCAAGCCTTGCAACTTGTCGGGAACATTCGTCAGCCAGAGAATAAAAACGGTGTTTTAATTACTGATGCTGCTGAATGGTTAGCCAACTTGGCTGCCTAACCTTAATTGATTTCTTGACCCGCTCTAAACGGCAGAGTTTGCGACTCATCTTGGTCAACCACAACAAAAAAATCGACTTAGGGGTAATATCGTTGACACGATGACCACCGACCCAGCACACCCCCCAACTTTGAATAGTCGCACAGCGGTGATTGTTTTTTTATCGTTTGTCTTTGGCTACTTTTTATCGTATGCCTTGCGCTCAGTCAACGCGACCATAGCGCCCATATTGGCTCAAGATTTAGGCCTGAGTGCAGCAGAACTGGGGTGGCTGTCTTCTGCCTATTTTTTGTCATTTGCGGGCATGCAATGGTTAGTGGGCAGTTGGCTCGATAAATATGGTGCGCGGCGCACTGAATCTGCTTTATTAGCCACTGCCGCCGCAGGTGCTTTAATCGTAGCAGTGAGTGCTTCATTATGGGGTTTATCGATCGGGCGTATTTTGATCGGTGCTGGGGTATCAGCTTGTTTAATGGCACCCTATGCCTATTTTAGGCGCTGCTTTGCGCCTGATCGACAAGCACAGCTAGCGATGTGGATGTTAATAGGTGGCACGTCAGGCGCCTTAGCCTCAACTCAACCGACACTCTTACTGGCTGAAGCCATTGGCTGGCGTCATGTATTTTTAATTACCGCAGGCTTACTCGCCCTCGCCGCATTTGCCGTCTTTAAGAATGTGCCTGACATCGATATCAGTCAAATTAAATCTCAGAATGATGCAGACAAAAAAGGGGCGCTAAACGCCACTTTATCACCACCCAAAATGAATTTACTGGCGGTGTTGAGCCACCCTAATATGTTGCGTGTCATACCGACCACACTGACGATGTCAGGTGGGTTTATTGCCTTACAGTCATTATGGGTAGGGCCTTGGATGACCGATGTCTTGGGTATGACAACAAATGAAACAGGCATGAAATTGTTTTATTTTAATTTAGCGCTGATTTTTGCTTACGTCATTATGAGCGTGGTGAGCCCTAAACTTATTCGGTCGGGCTACAACTTAAGCATCCAGTCAAAAATTGGGTTCTTCTGGGTACTCGCCTCAATGATTGGCATTCTTGCTTGGCGCGATCAGCATGCATGGTGGTTATGGGTCGTCATGGCGGGCGGCGTTCCTGCCATTATTTTGATGCAAACGCAAACTGGTATGCTATTCCCTCGAGCCGTTGCAGGTCGCGTACTCACCACGTTTAATCTGATCATGTTCGTCGGCGCTTTTGTCATGCAGTGGGGCATTGGTTTAGCGGTTGATTTGTTTATGTTTTACGGTCAGTCACGTGATCAATCGCTCTGGTTATCTTTACTGGTATTGCTGTGTTTGCAGGTAATAAGCGTGATCTGGTTTTTGCGAAAGCCTGAACCAATTGCCCAGGCTTAATTCCCCCTTCACTTAACTCACTATCAGCCGCTAAGAGGTCAGTATTGGACAACTCTGTAATCGATGCCATTAAACGATGGCCCAACGTTCCCGCTGCATGGGGCTGGTTGTCTTTAACTTGTCGCGGTGAATGGCGGCTTCACCCGCTAGGCGACGCCGCACATGGCGGGTCAGGTGAATCTATTTCTAATGAACACATTACAGGTTTCATCAACCGCAACTATGTGGGTGATGGCCAGGGCCAATGGTTATTTCAAAACGGCCCACAAAAGGTTTATGTGCGGCTTGACAGTACACCTTATATTTTACGTACGAGTTGGGGAGAAAATGGTGTTGAACGCCACATAACCACTCATAATGGTTTAATGATTAAGTCAATTCAAGCATGGTTTGTTGACCAAGACGGCCACGTCTATGCATTGACTGACATAGGGATGGGTCGTGTCGATGACCGCGACTTAATCGCCTTGACTGCCCAGCTTAAAACGCCCTTAGGGCAAAGCCTAGACGACTTGTGGCCTACGTTAGCCCACAGCAATGGTCTTTTTGAAACGCATCAGACCCTTGCTCTTTCAGGTGCAAACAACCCGACTTTAGAACAGCCTAGGCGGCTTTTTGTGGTTGATACGGTTGACACTTTAGCTCAACAGTATAGTTTTACACGCAACCCGATTGCTCACGCGTAAAATAGACACATGACACATCCTGCCGACTTCTACTTTCCAGCCCCACGCAAACAACATTTTTGTAGCCAGTGCGGCCATAGCATTACCAATAAGGTGCCAGAGGGTGACAATCGCCTTCGCGATTTATGTGAAAACTGTGGCGCAATTCATTATCAAAACCCACGCATCGTTGTGGGTACCTTGCCTGTTTGTGGCGACAAAGTTTTGCTGTGCTTGCGCGCTATTGAGCCGCGCGCTAATACCTGGACATTACCCGCAGGGTTTATGGAGTTAGCTGAAACCACTTCAAAAGGTGCTTTACGTGAAACCCTTGAAGAAGCAGGCGTGCATGTCAAACTCGGTCAACTTTATACAGTCATTGATATACCCGAAGTTGATCAAGTACATGTCTACTTTTTAGCGCACGCTGAAAACGAAACGGTTGACCCGGGCCCTGAAAGCCTAGATGCACGTTACTTTGAGCTTGATGAAATTCCTTGGAATAATCTCTCGTTTAGATCTGTTTCAACAACATTGCAACATTTTATTGACGATAAAAAAGCCAACGAATTTGTAACGCGCTACTACCCGCTACAACCGCTATCTAATTAAGCTTTTTATGCAACCCTTTGTTGCGCGAAGTTTTGTTAGCATACGCCAGTTAAAATGACCTGAACAATAACTGAGTGTTCATCACGTCAACAGATGAGTAACGATTGACTATGTTCTTACATGCTTTAGATGAAGACAATCATTTTCCACCTGTCAACACCGCATTAATTGAACCTGATGGTTTACTCGCATATAGCGCACAGATCAGCATCGACCGACTTGAATCAGCCTATCGACAAGGCATATTTCCTTGGTACTCAGACGATCAGCCCGTATTATGGTGGTCACCGCGATCACGCATGGTACTTGACTGTGATGATTTTCATGTGTCGCACTCGTTACGTAAACGCCTAAAAAAAATTGTCCGGGCACAAAGTTTAGGTGATTTAAAATCTTGTGTTGTGACGGTTGATTGCGCCTTTGATGCAGTACTTGATAGCTGTGCCACACGTGGCGCCAAACGCTACACCAGCCAAGGCAATAAAAACTCAGAAACTGAAGACCCGCAGACGCATGATGTCGGGCATTTAGCCGCAGCAACCTGGATAACCCCACATATGCAAGAGGCCTACAAAATTTGGCATCAACTCGGGCGGGTTCACAGCATTGAAACCTGGCAACAGGGTGAATTGGTAGGTGGCTTATATGGCGTTAGTATTGGAGCTACATTTTTTGGTGAGTCCATGTTTGCACGCGCGACGGACGCTTCTAAAATTGCGTTAGCACATTTGGTACAGTTTTTACAACGTCATCACGTCAAGTTTATTGATTGCCAAATGGTAACAAGTCACTTGAGCACCCTTGGAGCACGACCCATCGATAGACCGGAATTCATAGCGCGTGTGGCTCAAGGTATTGATCAACCTGACTTACCTTGGCAAGCAGGGTGGTTAAATTCAATGGGGGAAATTACCCCAAAAAATGACTCGCTTGCGTTACCATTTACGATATGAGTTTGATTAATGAACTGCCCTTTGCCGCGTTGCAGTTTTATGCCACGGCGCCCTATGCCTGCAGTTATCTGGCAGGGCAATCGGCACGCTCGCAAGTTGCTGCACCCGCACACTTAGTCAACACTGACACCTATTCAAAGCTCGTTGAACAAGGGTTTCGGCGAAGCGGTACGTTTACCTATAGACCCCACTGTGATCAGTGTCAGGCCTGCCTACCCTTGCGGGTAGATTGCCGCGCCTTCAAACCAAACCGTAGCCAACAACGCGCTATAAAAAAACATCAGTATTTAAAAACCAATGTGTTGCCTTTGGTTTGGTCAAATGAGCATTTTGAACTGTACAGTCGTTACCTTGCCGCGCGGCACCCGGCTGGCGGTATGGACGAAGATGGCCGCGAACAGTATTCGCAGTTTTTACTCAACAGCCGAGTAAACTCTCGCTTGGTTGAGTTCAAAGATGCCCAAGATAAACTGCTTATGGTGTCAATTATTGATATTTTAGAAAGTGGTTTGTCTTCTGTTTATACTTTTTTTGAACCTAACAACAAAACCGGTTTAGGCACCTACAGCATTTTGTGGCAAATTGAACAATGTCGTACTTTAAACCTACCGTGGCTTTATTTAGGCTACTGGATCAAGCAAAGCCCTAAGATGGCCTATAAACAAAATTTCAGGCCGGCTCAGTTTAGGCAAAATAGCAAATGGCTTGATTTAGTTGATTAACAATTTAACTGCTCAGAATTTACCAACAAATTTAATTAAAGCCTCAACTTCACGACTTTTTCGAACTGATATTTGTCATGTAAACAAATCAGTCGCATTAATATGAAACCTATCATTTATTGAAATATTAGCCTTCACATGTTTAACCTATTTTCGACCTACCCCGTTGCACGCAAAGCGTTGTTTGCTATGAATGCCGAAGCGGCGCACGATGCAACATTGTCGATGTTACAAAAAACATACGACTGTGTTTTTACGCGGGGGTTGATTCAAGATAACCCTTTGAAACCCACCAAACTCATGGGTTTGTCACTTAAAAACCCTGTGGGCTTGGCTGCAGGCCTAGATAAAAATGGCGCGCATATTGATGCCTTGGGCAGCATGGGGTTTGGTTTTATTGAAGTAGGCACTGTTACGCCCAAACCACAACCAGGCAACCCCAAACCGCGTATGTTTCGGTTACCAGAGTCTGACGCCTTAATTAACCGATTGGGTTTCAATAACTCAGGGCTTGATGTGTTTCTAGCCAATGTGCAACGTAGCCACTACCGTAAACAAGGTGGTGTTTTGGGTTTGAATATTGGCAAAAATGCAGCAACCCCAATTGAACAGGCGACAGACGATTATTTAATCGGCCTCAGTGGTGTCTACCCCCATGCAGACTACATCACCATTAACATTTCATCGCCCAACACTCAAAATCTGCGCCGTTTACAAGACGCTGAAGCGCTTGATGCCCTCTTATCAGCCATTCAGCAACGTCGCATTGCACTAACCGATCAACATCAACGTTATGTACCCATCGCATTAAAAATTGCCCCTGATCTAGACGATATTCAGATTACTGAGATCGCTAATTTATTATTGAAGCACCAAATAGACGGCGTGATTGCCACCAACACCACCTTGGCACGAGACGCTGTGATAGGCCAAACGCACGCTCAAGAAGCGGGTGGTTTGTCGGGGGCACCCCTGCACCAACAATCGCTCAAAGTGATTGCGGCCTTACGTCAACACCTTGGGGCTGATTTTCCAATTATTGGTGTAGGTGGCATCATGTCAGGTCAACAAGCTAAAGAAAAAATCGCTGCCGGTGCAAATGCTATTCAGCTCTACACTGGCCTGATTTATAGAGGGCCGGGGTTAATACGTGAGTGTGTGGAAGCCATCTAGTGTGGCACACCAAACAAAAAGACCGCCGAGTGAACTGACCCCATAAAGTTGGACACCCGTCCAGCCTTTTGGGGTTTTTTCATGAGTAAGTATTCTGAGCAGTTTAAGCTATCGTTAGTTCAACAATATTTGTCTGGTACTGACGGTTTAAAGTTTATTGCCCGAGAACATGGGTTAGAGCATTCTCTGATACGCAGATGGGTATCCGCGTATCAACAGCATGGTATTTCTGGATTGCAAACGAAATATGTCGTGTACAGCGCTGAGTTCAAATTAATGGTTCTTGAGCGCATGCGCCTCGACGAGTCGTCTCAAGAACAAGCCGCTGCATTATTTGATATTCGAAGTCCAGCCCAAATCGGGATATGGAAGCGCGGTTATGATCAGCATGGTCTAGAGGCCTTAACCCCCCGACCTAAAGGTAGACCGCGACGTATGAGTGACTCTTCATCGCCCAAGAAAATCAATTCGCCTGCAGACGATGTCTCGCGTAGTCGTGAAGACTTACTCGAAGAAGTGCATCAACTACGCATGGAGAATGCATACCTAAAAAAGCTGGGAGCCTTAGTCCAAGCAGAGCAGCAAGTGCAGCTCAAAAAGCAGAAATAGTGCTTGAACTAAGGCATCAGTACCCTATTGCAGCATTACTTAAATTAGCGGGGTTGGCACGTAGCACCTTTTACTACCAACAGAAGGCGCGTGAATCGGTCGATAAATATCAGCAGATAAAGGACTTGATTCGTGAAGTCTTTGATCGCCACAAAGGGCGATATGGCTATCGACGCATAACCGCCACCCTGGTGCAGATGGGCAAGCAGATTAACCATAAAACTGTTCAACGCTTAATGAATCAGTTGGGACTCAAATCGCTCGTCAGACCCAAGAAGTACAGGTCTTATAGAGGGGCTATGGGGGTTGCGGCTCCAAATATACTGGCCCGTCAGTTCAATGCGCAACAAATCAATCAGAAATGGGTGACTGACGTGACAGAATTTAATGTTGCCGGTGAAAAGTTATATTTATCGCCCGTTTTAGATCTTTATAACGGAGAAATCGTCGCCTTCGAAACCTCGAGGAGACCAATATTTGAGATGGTGGGTTCAATGCTTCAACAGGCGATGACCAAGCTTGGCCCTCAGGACAAACCGATCATTCACTCAGACCAAGGCTGGCAATACCAAATGCCTGCCTTTAAGAAAATGCTTAAGCAGCGCCAAATCACCCAGAGTATGTCTAGAAAAGGGAATTGTTTAGATAATGCCACGATGGAAAGCTTCTTCGGCACGCTTAAAAGCGAATTCTTTTACTTGAATAAGTTCAGTAGTTATGAAGAGCTGAAAACAGGTCTAAAGGAATATATTCATTATTACAACAACCATCGTATTAAGCTAAAACTTAAAGGACTGAGTCCCGTTCAATACAGGAATCAGTCCATTAGTACACTAGCAACTTAAACTGTCCAACTTTATGGGGTCAGTTCA
>DITR01000104.1:22634-28111 GCA_002422175.1 Alcaligenaceae bacterium UBA6179 | reverse complement strand
CACCCAGAGTGGCCCCCCTCAGTTCGGTTATTTTTAATTACTGGTTTTTTAGGTGCTTTAACAACCTTTTCGTCTTTTTCAGCTGAAACCTATACTTTTTTGGAAGAAGGCCGCATTACTTTAGCCGTTTTTTATGTCGCGGTCAGCTTAGTCGGTTCAATCGTCTTGACTGGCTTAGGTTTATTAACCGTTCATTTTTTCAAAAGCTAAACAGCCCCCGCGCCGCATTCAGGCCACTTTGTACAGCGCCTTCAATTACAGCAGGGTACCCCGTATCGGTCCAATCACCGGCAAGCATAATACGTGCATCACCCGTAAAATTTGAAGGTCGTTCAAGACCCGGTCTAGCCACAAAGGTGGCGCGCTTTTCTGTGATGATGCGAAAAGTCTTTAGGGCCGGCAAAGTCTGGTTGGCATAGCCAGGGCGTTGCATGAGTTGCTCTGCAATTTGTTGATGAAGCGCTTGGGCTAAATGTGCATTCTTTCTGTGTGCTGATGGCATCACCTCAATGCTGTTGCTGAGTGCTTCATCTAGCAAATTGTTAGGCAATTCATGGGCAAGTAAACGAGACACCTCGCTCGTGTCATCTGACAGGCCAAATGAATCACTCATAATGATAGCCAAGTCACATGCCTGGGCATTTTTCTCTTGGCTGTCTTGGCTTTGACGTTGAAATAACCACTGCCCAATATGGCCTCTATCGGGTGATTCACTTAACATCAACATGGGTGCTGGCAATTCAAAGGGCTTTGACAATCGCATGTAACAGGTTGTGATGGGGGCATAAGTGAATTGGCTCAATTCGTGAACCAATTTTTCATGCGTAGCCGTGTGCTTTAGGCTTTCTTTGATAAGCCGTAAAGTGTTGTGTGGGGGGGTGGCGATAATGCAGCCTTCAAAGTGTTCACCATCAATTTCTATGGTGTTTTCAGAACAAACAATTTTTCTAACTGTTTTCCCAAGACGGCAATCAAGCAGGTCAACCAAGCGTTGCGGCGCTAAGGTAGACAAATCTATGCGTGGTAACACAATATCCGTTGCACCTGCTGTTGAGCTACCTAGGCTATCGCGCAACACCGTTTTAAAAAGCTGTGCGCAGCCTACTTCGATGGGGGTGTTGAGCATTGCCAAGCATAAAGGTTGCCACACTTTTTGTATCACATGACTGCTTTGCTTTTGTTGACGTAGCCATTGCAAAACTGTAGGGTTTTCCTCGCTGAAAGGGTGTGAATCTTTGTTTTGAGTGGCTGGGCTGTGTAATGAACTATTTTTAAGATTGGGTTGAGTCGCCTGCTTGGTATGCGTTTTCTGCGTGGGCTTTGATGAGACTAATGCAACCATTAAGCGAAACATACTAATCTTGTCAACCCAACTCAAACCCTTTGCAGCCAACAGCCCCATTAAGGTATTAAAAGGTGCGGGCCAAAAGTTTTTAGCTTTTAAATGAATATCACCCGACGCTGACATTAAATAAAGTGGCTCACGAACTAAAAGCTGATCTTCAGGTATGTTAGGGTTTAGTTGAGCAATGAGCTTGAGTGTTTCTTCGTAGGCACCCAACATTAAATGTTGGCCGTTATCAAGCATGCCAAATATGTTGTCTTGAACACCCCGTGCTCTGCCACCTAATAAGTGTGCAGATTCAAATACCGTGACATGAAAACCTTGCTTGTGTAGCGAAAGTGCACTGGCCGTGCCGGCCCAACCCGCACCGATCACGGCAACTTTTTTAGGTTTAGACACGATACGTGACTGATAAGATGAACAGCATCAAGGCTTAGAGCGCATCAGTTGATCTATAGCTGGCTTGCCACCACCCACCCAGTTTTTCCAGGCTAACCACATTTTTCTGACGGGTGTGAGTGAAATACGTTGATCTAGCACCTGCCAAGATTCATTTTCAATTTCATCGAGCAGGGTATTGTAGATGGCTGCCATCATCAGACCTGGGCGTTGAGCACGTCGATCTTCATGTGGTAGCAAAGAAATGGCGTTGGCATATAAGTCACGAGCGCGCTGTGCCTCAAATGCCATTAAAGCTTCAAAGCCAGGCACATATTGTGCATTTAGAATATCAGCAGCGCGCACCTGATAAGTTTTCAAATCATCAATGGGCAAATAAATACGCCCGCGTCGTGCATCATCACCCACATCACGAATAATGTTGGTTAACTGAAAGGCAATGCCCAGTTCGCTGGCATATTCAAGCGTTTTTGGGTTGCTATATCCAAAAATACTCGCTGATAACTCGCCCACTACGCCAGCAACGTGCCAGCAATATGTTCGCAATGCGGGCCAATCAAGGTAACGGTTTTGGTCAAGATCCATTTCCATACCATCAATGATGGCAATTAAACGCTCGGCAGTCATGCCCATCTCAGTTGTGAAAGGCGCTAACGCCCGGCTAACCGGGTGATGAGGTTGGCCTGCAAATAAAGCCTCTATTTCTGTTCGCCACCAAGCCAGCTTGGTACGTGCCACTGAAACTTCAGTGCACTCATCGACAATGTCATCAACTTCACGACAAAATGCGTAAAGCGCTGTAATGGCACGGCGACGGGGTGCAGGAAGAAAAAGAAAAGCATAATAAAAGCTTGATCCACTTTTTACAGCTTTATTTTGACAATACTGTTCAGGACTCATGATTAAATAGCTCGCCAAAAAATGAGCAACCAATCAAATGTTTTGAGCGTTGGCCGCTGTTTAAATATATCGTATTGAACAGATTCAATTTTTTCTAACACTCTTTGGCCACCCTGAATAATCAACCTGAGCTCAAGCCCTATGCGGCCAGACAAAGCTCGGCCAAGCGGTTGACCAGATTTTAATAGGTTTCTGCATTCTTCAACACGATGTTGCATGAGCCGTTGCAAATCTTTAGACATCTTTCCAGACGCCAAGTCGGCCTCGGTCACACCAAACTTAAGCATATCGTCTTGCGGTATGTAAATACGACCTTTTTTCAAATCAATCGCGATATCTTGTAAAAAATTAATGAGTTGTAAGGCTGTGCAAATTTGATCCGACTGTTGATTGCCTTGTGGTGAGTGATGTTTAAATAAACGCAACATCAGTCGACCAATCGGATTCGCTGAGCGGCTGCAATAATCAAGTAAAGCTTGGTTATTGGGGTAGCGTTGAATTTGAATGTCTTGTTCAAAAGCACTGAGCAGGTCGCTTAGTAAACTAATTGGTAATTGATGTCGCTTAACGGTTGCAGCTAATGGCCGACAAATAATATCGATTTGTGAATCAGAAAAAGGCGGCGTGGCGGGTGAATCGTTGCTGAGCGCCATGCTGTTAACGGCTAAGTGTAGTAACCGCAATTTTTGCAACCTTTGTGCAGGTGTGTCTTGCCCCTCGTCGGCAATATCATCAGCGAAACGGGCAAATCGATACAAGTTCACAACATCTTGACGAATTGCCGCTGGCATCAGTCGCGACGCAACAGGGAAGTTTTCGTAGTGGTCAACAGCCATACATGATTGATAATAAAAGAAGAGTAAAAAATGATGTCAAATTGTAATGAATGAATGACAAAGGTTAAGGTTATCGCTACGCTGAGTTAGACTAACAGCTTAAGGAATTTGATCATATGCCAAGACCCATTTTAGCGACAGTTCACCTCAATGCCCTCAAACACAACTTGCAGACCGTTAGTCACCATTTAAGATGTCTATCTAGAACGGGTGAGACAACGCCATTTATTTGGGCTGTTATTAAAGCAAATGCATATGGCCACGGCATTGAAAATGCGGTCAAGGGTTTTGAGCTGGCTGATGGGTTGGCTATGCTCGACTTTGAGGAAGCTGCACGGTGCCGTGTTGCGGGCTGGCTTAAACCACTGCTTATGCTTGAAGGTTTTTTTCAAGCCCGTGATTTGTTCGACATTGAAAACTTATCCTTAACGCCTGTGGTTCATCGTTTTGACCAAATTGAATGGTTGGCACAGCATCCATTCAAAAGACCTATTGATGTCTATTTAAAGGTCAACACGGGTATGCAAAGGTTAGGCTTTGCTCCAGCAGACTATGCATCTGCTTTTAAACAACTGCAGGCACTGCAGGCAACGGGTCAGGTGCACCACATTACGCACATGTCTCATTTTGCATGTGCTGATGAACCTGATGGTGTCGCGTCACAGATACAGTCATTTGATGTGGTGACTGCACATTTGCCCGGTGGCGAGTCACTTTGCAACTCAGCAGCGTCTTTGCGCCATGGCGCAGTGGCCAGCCGTGCTCGACCTATGACAACTCAAGTGCCTAACTCGGTTCGGCCCGGCATTTGTTTGTATGGCTCGAGCCCGTTTACTGATTTAACTGCCGCTTCTTTTGATCTCAAGCCTACGCTTACGCTCAGCGCCGAAATAATTGGTGTTCAGCATGTCAAAAAAGGTTCGGGTGTGGGTTATGGCCACCAATTTATCGCACCGCATGATATGTGTGTGGGCATCGTATCGTGTGGTTATGCTGATGGTTATCCGCGTCATGCCACTGACTCAACGCCTGTAGGTGTGCAGGGTCAATTAACCCATTTGGTTGGGCGTGTCTCAATGGATATGCTCGCTATTGACTTAACCGCTTTACCGCAAGCCCAAGTCGGCACCCCAGTTATATTGTGGGGTGAGGGCGGTCCAAACGTTGATACCGTTGCTCAACATGCCAGCACAATTGGCTATGAGCTTTTATGTGCCGTGGCTCAAAGAGTTAAGCGCCAGGTTAATCATGTCTAAAATAAAAACCCGTTATGTTTGTATTGAGTGTGGGGCTGTCACGCCCAAATGGCAAGGTCAATGTTCATCTTGCCAAGCTTGGAATACGCTCGAAGAATCACGCGAAGACACGGCTGAAACAGCACACCGTTTTGCACCGCTGGCGCAAACATCTGAAATCGTAAGATTGACAGATGTGCAGGCGCGCGATTTACCGCGTGTCTCAACCGGCATTGCAGAGCTTGATCGGGTCATGGGCGGGGGTCTGGTTTCGGGCGGGGTCACATTAATTGGGGGTGACCCCGGTATCGGTAAATCTACTTTACTGTTACAAGCTGCTGCTGCCATGTCAGGTCATAATCGGGTGTTATATGTCACCGGCGAAGAGTCTGCAGAGCAAGTCGCACTAAGAGCCCGTCGTCTATCACTTCACAACCCACAAATTGACTTGTTGGCTGAAATTCGACTTGATGTGGTGGAAGCGGCTTTACGTGATAATCCACCTGGTATGGCTGTAATTGATTCAATTCAAACCATTTACTCTAGTGCACTCACGTCGGCGCCAGGCTCTGTTGCCCAAGTCAGAGAGTGTGCGGCACAGTTAACTCGCTTAGCTAAACAAATCGGTGTGCCCTTATTTATGATTGGTCACGTCACTAAAGATGGCACATTAGCTGGGCCACGGGTGCTTGAGCATATGGTTGACACAGTGCTTTACTTCGAGGGCGATACCCATTCATCATTTCGCTTGGTGCGCGCATT
>DITR01000104.1:0-22574 GCA_002422175.1 Alcaligenaceae bacterium UBA6179 | reverse complement strand
CAAACCCCTAAACGTTTAGCATTAGGCCTTGAAGGCCATCGTCTCGCCATGCTTTTAGCCGTTTTGCATCGCCATGCGGGTGTTGCCACGGCTGATCAAGATGTGTTTATCAATGCAGTGGGTGGGGTACGTATTTCAGAGCCTGCGGCTGACTTACCCGTTTTATTGGCTGTTTTATCATCATTGCGAAATCGTCCATTGCCAGCGGGTTTAATTGCTTTTGGTGAAATTGGCTTGGCCGGAGAAGTGCGCCCTGCACCCCGGGGTCAAGAGCGCTTAAGAGAAGCCGCCAAGTTGGGTTTTTCAACAGCTATTATTCCTTCTGCGAATGCACCTAAAAACCCCATAGAAGGGTTAAATGTCATTCCAGTTGATCGCCTTTCTCAGGCTATTGATGCGGCGCGTCAATTAAACGATTAAAGTGAGGAAGTAAATGACTAATCTGTAAACTTTAAAAGAATTTAAGACATAAAGGAATTTTAAGTGCACATATTGCAACTGGCTCTCAGGCAGTTTTGGCGAGACTTACGTTCACCTGATGTTCGCATGTTGGCACTCGCTGTTTTTGTTGCAGTGGCCGCTGTGAGTAGCGTCGGCTTTATGTCTGATCGTGTTGGCCGTGCCTTAGAGCGAGATGCGGCGCGCATGTTGGGTGCTGATCTTGTACTTGAAACGCCCCAACAAGCAAATGATCCTTGGCTTGACCAAGCGCGTCTGCAAGGCTTAACCGTTGCACGCAGTTGGCAGTTCCCTTCCATGGTGGGCAAAGCCACCGGTGACTTACAACTTGCATCCATTAAAGCAGTTGACCAAGATTACCCATTACGGGGTGAATTACGAACCGCCTTGAATGTGACCAGTCCTGATGAGCCGACACGTCAGGGCCCACAGCCAGGCTCTGCTTGGGTTGACCCACAGTTGTTGGCGCTTGCAGGTCTTAAAGTAGGCGACATCTTACAAGTAGGTCGTCTGCCTTTAAAAATTGATCGCATTATCACTTACGAACCTGATCGTGGTGCACAGTTTGTTAACGTGGCGCCGCGGGTGTTAATTCGCTCTGAAGATTTAGCCCAAACCGGACTTTTAGGTCCGGGTAGTCGGGTCAGTCATGCGCTTTTGGTTGCAGGCACTACCGATAAAATTAATGCCTACAAAACATGGCTTGAACCACAGTTATCGGGTTCACAACGTATTCTGACTGTTGAGTCTGGCCGACCTGAAGTCGGTCGAGCTATTGAGCGTGCAGAGCAGTTTTTAACGCTCGTGGTCATGATTGCTGTGTTAATTGCAGCGGTTGCTGTTGCACTGGGTGCGAGGCGTTTTAGCCAACGTCAACTGCCTGCTGTTGCTGTCATTCGTTGTCTGGGTGCGACCCAATCGATGGTGACAAAGATATTAATCATAGAGTTTCTATTGCTTGGTATGGTTGCCACAGCTTTTGGTTTGATAGTCGGTTTAATTAGTCAGCACGGCTTGGTTTTAGCCATGGCGGGTTTCTTGGGCGAAAACTTGCCGTTGCCAGGCATGGTGCCAGCATGGCAGGGTTTATATGCTGGGTTATGGTTGTTGTTTGCTTTTTCATTGCCTCCCTTGCAAGCATTGAGCAGGGTACCCCCAGGTCAGGTGTTACGGCAACAGGTTGATACTTTTCCATTGCAAAGCGTGGCGGGTTATTTGGTTGCTTTAATTGGTTTTGGTGTGTTGATGTGGTGGGTGGCAGGCAACTTAGAGTATGGTTTTGGTTTGGCGCTGGGTTTCGCCACTGCGGCATTTAGTTTTGGTCTGATTAGTATGGCTATGCTTTGGGTCGTTAATCGTTTGCGATGGGTCATACCCAATATGCCCACACTGCGTTTTGCTTTGGCCGGTTTGGTTCGACGCAGAGGCGCCACGATTGCCCAAACCAGTGCATTAGCTGTTGGCATGATGGCTATCTTGCTACTCACCATCGTTCGTACTGATCTGCTTGATGGTTGGCAACGCACTTTGTCACCCGACACACCCAATCGTTTTTTAATCAATATTCAGCCTGATCAACGCGAACCGATTAAACAAGCTTTACTCCAAGCAGGCTTACCGCCTTCAGACTTCTCGCCTATGGTGAGGGGGCGTTTGATTGAGCAAAATGGGCGCGCCTTATCAGTAGATGACTTTGATGAACCGAGAGCTCAGCGCTTGTTGCAGCGTGATTTTAATCTGTCTTACAGCGACACTTTACAAGGGCAAGGGGCGGTCACCGAGGGCCGAGAGTTTGATCTGAATGCGAACGAAGTGTCAATCGAGGTTGGTTTAGCTGCCTCATTGCGGCTCAATATTGGCGATGATCTTGTTTTTGAAGTGGCTGGTCAGCCCATTAAAGTCAAACTAACTAGCCTGCGCCAAGTGAACTGGGACACGATGCGTGCCAATTTCTTTGCCATTACAACCCCTAAAACGTTGGAAAACCAACCTCAAACACTGATTACGGCCTTTCATCTGCAAGATAACCAAGGTCAAATTTTGCAAGACTTGGTTCATGCATACCCGAATTTAACGATTTTTAATGTGGGCACCATTTTGGCCCAACTACAGTCTGTGCTTGATCGTGTTTCGGTAGCCGTTCAGGGCTTGTTTTTATTCGCAGTGGCCGCAGGCGCACTGGTTTTAGCTGCTGCGCTGATTGCCAGCAAAGACGAACGTATTAAAGAAGCCGCATTGTTACGCGCTTTGGGAGCGACACACCAGCAATTACGTCGCGCACAACGTATTGAAATGATTTTGATTGGTATTTTAGCGGGCTTGATGTCTGCTGCTGGGGCTGTTTTAGTGGCTTGGGGTTTGGTACATTGGGTTTTCGAATTTGAAATGAAATGGTCTGTTTGGCCTTGGCTGCTGGGTGTGGGGGTTTGTGTGCCGGCCTCATTGTTGACGGGAAAATTGGTTCTATCTAGCGTTTTACACACACCGCCATGGGTTGTCTTGCGGCAAAACTAGCGGGTCCTTGGTTAGCGGGTACACTCAAAAGTGTTTATTTATTGCACTTACTTTCTGACTATTTTTAGGTTTTTAGCCACGCATGACCTCAACTGACACCATTCCAATGTCGCAGCTTGCGCAAGGCAATGATCTATATCTGTGGAATCCAGCATTACTGCCAGAACTTAACCCTCAGATTTTTGACCCAATGTTTCCAGCACTGAATGCGAAAAGCGTTGTCGATGGCGGGCGTAAAGCCGCTTGGTTCGTTCAAATTAATGACCTATCTGCCGTGCTTAAACACTACCGCCGTGGCGGTGCTATGGCGGCATTTAATCGTTCACATTATTTTTGGTTAGGTCAAGCTCGAGCCCGTTCTTTTCATGAGTTCAACATCATGCGAAAAATGTTGCAGTGGGGTCTTCCCGTACCTGACGTTATAGCGGCAGCATGTTGGCGTAGCAGTGGTTTATTTTATCGTGCAGCGCTCATTACAAAACGCATTGACGGGGCCATACCCCTTGCGCGCTCAGTTGACACCGAAGACTGGTTCAGAGCAGGCCAGGTCGTTAAATCTATGCATCAGCACAATGTATTGCATGCCGATTTAAATGTCTTTAACATCTTGTTAGATGTAGATCGTAAAATTTGGTTAATAGATTTTGATAATGCACGTACAGGCATCATCAGTCACGCTGAAAAACTTAAAAGTATTTCTCGATTTCACAGATCAGTTAAAAAAGTCTTACATTTCCAAACAAGTAAATTTTGGCTACATTTTATAATGGGCTACTCAGGCGTACCCCGTCCCTAACAGGCGGTATTTATTCAGTGGTTTCGGTTTTTTACTATTTTTTTACGGGGGCAATGCATGTTTAAAAAATTGCACGCAATTGGGCTAATAGGCTTGATTTCTATATCTTTTTCTGTACTTGCACAAGATAAAGTCTTAAATGTTTACAACTGGGCTGAATATACCGCGCCAGAAACCATACCGGGCTTTGAAAGCAAAACAGGCATTAAGGTGCGCTATGACGTTTACGATAGCAATGATGTTTTGCAAGCAAAATTACTAACAGGCAAGTCGGGCTACGACATTGTTGTTCCCTCAACTCACTATGCCTCGCGTCAGTTGCAAGCAGGCCTCTTTCAAAAGCTTGATAAGGCTGCCATACCAAATTTAAAGAATCTTGACCCCGAAATCATGAAATTACTTGATGGGGTTGATCCGGGTAATCAATACTTTGTGCCATGGGGTTTTGGTACTAACGGCCTTGGCTTTAATGTCACCAAAGCAAAAGAGATTCTGGGTGCTGATGTTGATTTAGCCGATTGGTCTATTTTTTTTGACCCTGAAAAAATCAAGAAATTCGAAAGCTGTGGTATCTCGGTTCTTGACGAGGCCGCTCAGGTATTTCCAGCTGCCTTGCATTATCTAGGCAAAAACCCAAACAGTAATAACCCACAAGACTATCGCGACGCACTCGCTTTGCTCAAAAAAATTCGCCCCTATATTCGTCAATTCAGCTCATCAGGGTATATCGATGAATTGGCCTCAAGCGATTTGTGCATGGTTTATGCTTATTCTGGTGATGTCATGATTGCAGCGCGCAAAGCGCGTGAGGCTAAACGCGATTACGTTATCAATTACTTTATTCCTAAGGGCGGGGCACCGGCTTGGTTTGATGTCATGGCCATACCCAAAGATGCACCTAACCCAGCTGGAGCAAATGCCTTTATTAACTACATTGAAACCCCTGAAGTTCATGCAGCGATAACCAATAAAATGTTTTACCCTAACGCAAACAAAGCTGCCCGTGCTTTGGTTGTCGCAGAAGTGGCAAATAACCCCTCTATTTATCCGCCCCAAGAAGTGTCTCAGACCTTGTTTGTGATTCAAGCGCAGCCGCTTGATGTGCAGCGTTTACAAACTCGGCTGTGGGCTGAGCTCAAGTCAGGGCGATAAGCGAATGAGCGATACGATGGGTTCTTTGACCTCTTTGGGGGCTGATTCTGATGATTGCTTACGCATAGTTGATCTGACTAAAATCTATGCTGATACCGTAGCGGTAAAGTCAGTGAATTTGTCAATTAAGCGGAATGAAATATTTGCTTTGTTGGGCAGCTCTGGCTGCGGTAAATCAACCTTATTACGTATGTTGGCAGGTTTTGAAACCGTCACATCAGGGCATATATTTCTTGAGGGGGAAGACATCACCCATTTGCCGCCTTATCGTCGACCAATCAATATGATGTTTCAGTCCTATGCGCTATTTCCGCACATGACGGTTGAGGCTAACGTGGCCTTTGGTTTAAAACAAGAAGGTGTCAAACAGCCTGAAATTCACGAGCGCGTATTTGAGGCACTTGAGCTTGTGCAAATGTCACAATACTCAAGGCGTAAACCGCATCAACTATCAGGTGGTCAGCAGCAACGCGTTGCGTTGGCAAGAAGTTTAGTCAAACGTCCTAAACTATTATTGCTCGATGAGCCCATGTCAGCACTTGATAAACAAATACGTCACAACACGCAAATTGAGCTGGTGCGTATTCTCGATCAATTAGGCGTAACCTGTTTTATGGTGACACACGATCAAGAAGAAGCCATGACTATGGCGCATCGACTAGGTGTCATGACTGAGGGTCAAATTAAACAAGTGGGTACGCCACAAGATGTATATGCCTTTCCAAATAGTCGGTTTGTGGCAGGTTTTATTGGTTCAACCAATTTGTTTTCAGGCACCATAGCGGTTGACGAACCTGATCACATTGTGATTGAAAGTGATGCATTAACTCGCCCCTTTTTTGTGAGTCATGGTGTGAGCGAACCGCTCGGCATGGACGTTTCAATCTCGCTTAGGCCCGAATGCCTTCAGGTGTTGCGCCATCAGCCTGATGGCGACTTTAACTGGGCTCACGGTATGGTCAGTCATATGGCCTACATGGGAAGCTATGCGCTTTATCAAATACGCCTAGACTCTGGCAAAGTCATTGAGGCCAGTGTGCCCAGTCTTTACTTGACACAATCTGACCCTCCTGGTGTTGATGATGAGGTTTATGTTTCTTGGCATCATGAGGCTGTTACGGTTCTAGCCTCATGATTCAACATCTTTTTACACGTTTAAAACAGTCAGATTTTTGGGCGGTTGCCCCGCCTTTTGCTTGGCTGGTACTTTTTTTATTGGTGCCTTTTTTGCTAGTAGTCAAAATCAGTTTTGCTGATTTAAATTTTGGCATTCCACCTTATACGCCCTTGGTTGATCTGAGTGAAAAAGTTTTAACATTCACCGTTCATTTACGTAGTTATGCATTGTTATTCTCAGATAGTTTGTATTTGATAACTTATCTTAGCTCAATAAAAATGGCAGCAATCACGACGATTTGCTGTATTTTAATTGGCTACCCCATGGCTTATTACATTGCGCGAACTGAAGGTTCACTGCGTCATATATTGTTGCTTGCTGTCATATTGCCATTCTGGACATCGCTTTTACTGCGTGTTTATGCTTGGGTTGGTATTTTAAGAAATGATGGTTTGCTAAATAATTTTCTGATGTGGTTGGGCGTTATCAACACCCCCTTAGAAATTTATCGCACTGATTTAGCCGTCTACATTGGCTTAGTCTATGCCTACTTACCTTTTTTTATATTGCCGCTCTATGCCAATCTCGTCAAGCTTGATATGCGCTTGCTTGATGCCGCATATGATTTAGGTGCAACGCCTATACGAGCCTTTTTAGCTGTCACGTTACCGCTCTCGTTGCCAGGTGTTGTGGCGGGTTCGATGTTGGTTTTCATACCGACTGTGGGCGAGTATGTCATACCTGAAATGCTCGGTGGAGCCGATACCTTGATGATGGGTCGTGTCATGTGGAGCGAGTTTTTTACCAATGCTGATTGGCCTATGGCCTCTGCAGTAACCGTCATTATGGTCTTGATTTTATTAGTGCCCTTGGTGATTTTACAAATCAATCAAAAGCGTAACTATTTGTCGCAAGCACAAGGGCGGAACTAAAGTGATTACCATGAAACGCGCGCCCAATGCTCCAAGCACGGTTGGTCGTGTATCTGTGTTGATTTTGGGTTATCTGTTTCTCTACATTCCCATTTTGACATTAATGGTGTTTTCATTCAACGACTCTTCTATGATGACCACCTGGAACGGCTTTTCGTTTCGTTGGTATGTCGCACTTGCAAACGATAAAGCTCTTTTGCATGCAGCGGGTTTATCCTTGCAAGTTGCACTCATGACTGCTACCGCTTCAGCGGCTTTGGGTACTTGGGCGGGCTATATTGTGGCGCGTAAGCCTATGTTTAAAGGTTTTGGTTTATATGTGGGTTTACTGACTGCACCGCTTGTCATACCTGAAGTTGTACTAGGCATTTCACTATTATTGCTTTTTGTGGAAATGGGCAGCCTATTGGGTTGGCCTGGTGAACGAGGTTTATTTACCATTTGGGTGGGTCACACCATGCTTTGCATGGCATTTGTAACCGTCATCGTCCAGTCACGTATTCGTGATCTTGACCGTGCTTATGAAGAGGCTGCACTTGATTTAGGTGCCAAACCCTTAAGCGTCTTCTTCAAAATAACTCTGCCNNGTTATTGCTTCATTTTTATCTGGCCCAGGTTCAACCTTGCTATCACCTGAAATTTTCTCTAGAGTGCGTTTGGGTTTAAAGCCTGAAGTCAATGCGCTCGCAACCATTTTTGTTGTCATTGTGGGCGTATTTGTTGTGGTGGTTAATCGCTTACAAAGAAAACAAGACGCCATGGCGCCCTAACTATGATCACACTTTATGGCCTTAAAAAATGTAGCACTTGTGTCAAAGCCTGTGCTTGGTTGGAAACGCAAACAATCGATTACCAATTCATCGATTATCGAGATCAGCCCATCACCCCTGAGTTATTAAAATCATGGTCAAAGCAACTGGGTGGTTGGGAAAAGCTCGTGAATCGAGCTTCCATGACGTGGCGTAACTTGACTGATTTGGACAAAATGCTTACCCCAGATCAAGACCAGGAATGGGTCAGTTTGATTGCACGATTCCCAGCTCTTATTCGTCGTCCTCTAACCATTTGGCATGATGATTTCGTTACAGTTGGTTTCAATGAAAAAAAGTTTTTAGCAGAAATAAATAAATTCTAAAAAGGCCAGTACATGTTGTTTGAACAAGATCAACTCAAAAAAATGGCTGCACAAGCAGCCATTGAATATATATCGCCGCACCTGCAGACAGATATGATTCTAGGCATTGGAACCGGATCAACTGCCGATTTATTTATTGATGCATTAGGCTCATTGCGATCAAAATTTAAAGGCGCAGTGGCTAGCTCAGATCGCAGTGCAGCCCGGCTTAAAAATGTAGGTATTCCTGTTTTTGATTTAAATGAGGTGTCATCTTTACGTTTTTACATTGACGGTGCAGATGAAATCAATTCAAACCTTGACATGCTAAAGGGAGGCGGAGGAGCCTTAACGCGAGAAAAGATTGTGGCGTCAGTCGCTCAACAATTTATTTGTATTGTTGATCAATCGAAATGTGTTGAAACGCTAGGCCAATTTCCCTTGCCCATTGAAGTGATTGAGCTTTCAGTGCAAGCCGTGATGCGTTGGGCCATCGCCCAAGGTGGTCAACCCATTGTTCGAGCAAACTTTAAAACAGATAATGGTCACCCGATTATTGATGTTTCGGGTTTGAAAATCACTCGCCCTAAAGATTTTGAATCGTCGCTTGATCATGTGGCGGGTGTCGTGACCCATGGCATTTTTGCGTTGCGAGGGGCAGACGTAGCATTAATTGCGAGCCCTAATGGGGTTAAAACGCTTTTAAGACCTTAAGCAGCCATGTTTCCTCATATCACGCAGTTTGTGACAGTTTAATAAATCTGTCACACTTCATGCGTAAACTAGATTATAAAATATTGCTTATCTGCACAATTTAAAGGTGTAATCTCAATACTGAAGACTTGCTTTTGCATTGACACACTTTATTCACATCATCTAATTTAGGCTTTGTCATGACTTCCCTTACCAACAAACAGTTCGCAGAAGATTTAGATTCAATTACCAACGATTTGATTCGTATGGGCGGCATTGTTGAAACGATGATCGCTGATGCGATTGAAGCCGTGGGTAGTGGCAACATGGCCTTAGTTGATCAAGTGCGTGAAAATGAAAAACTGGTTAATCGTTATGAGGTTGATTTAGATGAACGCATATCGCAAGTGTTGGCTCGGCACCAACCCACGGCAATTGATCTGCGCATGTTGTTAGCCGTTATTAAAATGCTAACCGACATGGAACGTTCAGGTGATGAAGCTGAAAAAATTGCAACCATGGCACGGCGTATACATGAAAATGCACACAAATTTACGCCCGATATGGAAATGAAACACATGGCTTTGGCCGTTCAATCAATGTTGCGCGAAACGATGGACTGTTTTGTTCGTCGTGACAGTATTAAAGCCGCTGCAGTCGTGCGCAGCGATAAATTGGTTGATCGCGAATGGAAGTCTTCCTTGCGCAGTATCATTTCTTATATGATTGAAGACCCCCGTACGATTTCTGGGGGTATTGATTTACTGTTTGTTGCACGATCGATCGAACGAATTGGCGATCATTGCAAAAATATGGCTGAACGTGTCATCTATATTGTGCATGGTGCAGACGTTCGGCACCAAGGCGTCAAAAAAGCTGAGCGCCTTGTGCAGAGTGAAAATCAGGCTGATGGGGGCACGTAACCCTGTGCTTCAACATCAATATCTTCAAACAAGTATTTTTCCATTTGCTCTTTTAGGTACTTTCTAGCCCGAGCATCGGCAAGGTTAAGACGGTTTTCATTAACAAGCCGTGTTTGTGTGTCGACCCACATCTGCCAAGCTTCTTTTGAAATGCTTTGCCAAATGCGTGTACCCATCTCGCCAGGGTAGGGGGGGAACTCAAGACCTTGTGCCTCTTTTTTTAACTTCACGCATTGAATCATACGGCTCATCTTGCAACCCTTTAAATATTAGTGAAAAATAGTGTAGTGGTTTTGAGGTCATTACAAACAAAAGACCCTTTAACCACTGCACTGAAAAAGCGTCTTAGAAAAAACGACTTGGATAAACCACTTAAACCAATCGTTTGATAAATATTTGGCTATTACGTGATCGGTCATAAGCAGAGCGACGTTCTTTTGGTAAATCGGTTACCCCACCCTGAACGAAGCCACGTTTCATAAACCAATGAGATGTGCGCGTGGTTAAAACAAACATACGGTTTGCACCTGCAGCCCGAGCCCTTGATTCCATATGGCGCAATAAAAGCTCACCCTCACCGGCGCCTTGCCATTCTGAATGAACAATCAAACATGCCATTTCAGCCATTTTTTCGGCTGGGTATTCGTGCAAGGTAGCGCAACCGTAGATGACTCCGTCATGCTCAAGCACAGAAAAGTTTTCAACATCGCGCTCGACTGAAGCTCTACCTCGCGAAACAAGCGTGCCATCTTGTTCAAGTGGGTCAATCAATTGCAAAATTGCCCCGACATCATCTATCGTGGCAGGNNGAAAAAGGAATCAAATGGGCGCGAGCGACCCCTCGTTTTACAGCACGAGAGGCAAAGTAGAGATAAAAAGCCGTATCACTATCAATAGAATTTGATGCCAGTAAGGCATCTGCATCGAGTCGAGCCAATTCAGTATCAACCGCACCATCAGGCGTGAGCACGCCAGGCGTTTCGGTTAAAAAGATGAGTTTTTCAGCGCGCAACGAAATGGCCAAGCTGGTAGCAAGCTCTTCCATAGACAGAGTGAACGCCTCGCCCGTGGGTGAAAAACCCAAAGGTGAAAGCAAGAGAATCGAGCCACTATGAATGGCCGCACGAACAGCGTCAATATCAATTTTGCGCACTTTACCCGTATGGCGGTAGTCAACCCCATCAATCACACCGGCGGGTCGAGCCGTCACAAAATTGCCTGAAATCACCCTAATCTGGGCGTGTGACATCGGTGTATTAGGCAAGCCTTGGCTAAAAGCGGCTTCGATATCAAGCCGAATTTCACCAGCGGCCTCTTTAGCGCATTCAAGTGCTGCATCATCTGTGGGCTGTGAAGCACGGTCAAATTGATGTGCATAACCTTTAAGTCTAAGTTGTTCGTTAACCTGAGGTCTAGAACCATGTACTAAGACAAGCCGAATGCCTAATGCACTTAAAAGCGATAAGTCTTGCACTAATGCGTTCAGTGCATTAGCCTGCACCAACTCGCCACCAAAGGCCACGACAAACGTTTTACCCCTGAAAGCATGAACATAAGGGGCTACTTCACGAAACCATCTTACAAACTGTGGGCCCGCAAATTCGGGTGCCTCTTGCGCTGATACAGTCTCAGGCGAGCTATCGATTGCAATCAAACTAGAGGGGTTGTTCATGGTCACGCTTTATATTTAAAACAATTAACAAATCAATTTTATAATGGGAACGTCATTAGGTTTCAAAAAATGCCCCAAACAGAGAAATCAACCCATAATTCGTCAACCTCCGTTGTCATTCCCCCACGGCCACTCCCTATCATTGAGTTTCCTGAAGACTTGCCGGTTAGTGCCCGCCGGCTTGATATTCAAGCGGCTATTGATAAGCATCAAGTCGTCATAATTAGCGGTGAAACCGGATCAGGTAAAACCACTCAAATTCCAAAAATTTGTTTGGCGATGGGGCGCGGGCAAAAAAAAATTATTGGTCATACCCAGCCCCGCCGTTTAGCAGCGAGTTCAGTGGCACGGCGTATTGCACAAGAGCTGAACACGACACTGGGTCAGTGGGTCGGCTATCAAATTCGCTTTCAAGATAAAAGTAGTCAAGCGACAGCCATTAAACTCATGACCGATGGTATTTTGTTGGCGCAAACCCAGCGTGACCCCATGCTTAAGCGCTACGATACGATCATTATTGATGAGGCACACGAAAGAAGTCTCAATATCGATTTTTTACTGGGTTATTTGCGCCAACTTTTACCAAAGCGCCCCGATCTGAAAGTTATCATTACTTCTGCCACGATCGACGCCACACGTTTTGCACAGCATTTTGCTGATCAGGCGGGTCAGCCTGCCCCTATCATTGAAGTCACAGGCCGCCTCTACCCTGTTGAAATTCGCTATCGACCTGTACGGCCTCCTGAAA
The DNA here is from genome assembly GCA_002422175.1 of Alcaligenaceae bacterium UBA6179. Taxonomy (GTDB): domain Bacteria; phylum Pseudomonadota; class Gammaproteobacteria; order Burkholderiales; family Burkholderiaceae_B; genus Algicoccus. Next base: position 10,454 of record DITR01000104.1, on the reverse strand, counting down.
CAGATGATTTGCAAAACACTAAAAGATCATCGATTGACGACGATAACGATTTTGCAAACAGTGTGGTCGAAGCCGTTGATGAATGTGTGCGTTTTGGTGCGGGTGATATTTTAGTTTTTTTGCCTGGTGAGCGCGAAATTCGTGAAACGGCTGAGTCGTTGCGTAAACACCATTCAGTGGGTACACAGGTTTTGCCATTATTCGCTAGGTTGGCGCATGACGAGCAAGAAGCCATATTTAAACCCACTAGCAACGCTAGGCGCATTGTTTTAGCAACCAACGTTGCTGAAACATCGTTAACTGTTCCTGGCATTCGCTTTGTGATTGATACGGGTGTGGCACGAATTAAGCGCTACTCGTGGCGTCAAAAAGTTGAACAATTAAGGCTAGAGCCCATAAGCCAAGCCTCTGCTAATCAACGTGCTGGGCGTTGTGGCCGTGTGGGTCCGGGTTTATGTATTCGTCTTTATGATGAAATTGATTTTACAAAACGCAAATCCTTTTCAGAGCCTGAAATTTTACGTTCTTCATTGGCCGGTGTTATTTTGCGCATGAAGTCGCTCAAGCTTAACGATATTGAGCAATTTCCATTTGTTGATCCCCCTACAGGGCGAGCCGTCGCAGACGGTTATCAAGCCTTGCAAGAGATCGGGGCGATCAATGTTGACCCCGTTCATGGCAATGTCATGACCCCAATTGGCGATGCACTAGCGCGCTTGCCCCTTGACCCGCGAGTGGGGCGCATGTTGTTGGCAGCCCATGAGCAGCAATGTTTAACCGAAATGCTCATTATTGCTGCAGCTTTAGCGGTGCAAGACCCACGAGAACGACCCCTTGCCGCGCGAGAAGAGGCTGAGCAAGCCCATACAAAGTTTAGTGATAAAAAATCTGAGTTCTTGTCGTGGTTGAATTTGTGGCAGTGGTATCACGAGCAAGTCAAACATAAAGCCTCACAACGTAAGCTTGTCGTCTTATTGCGTCAGCACTACTTGTCGCCCAACCGATTGCGTGAATGGCACGACATACATACTCAGTTGCACGCATTAGTCGGCGAACAAGGTTGGCGTTTGAACCCCTCTGCCGCGACTTACGAGCAAATACACTGCGCGTTAATGAGTGGGTTGCTTGGTAATCTAGGCTTAAAGTCTGAAGAAACAGGCTTTTATCAAGGCGCACGAGATATTCGATTTCTCATTCACCCAAGCTCTAAATTGGCACGTAAAGCCGGTAAATGGGTTATGGCTGGCGAATTGGTTGAAACCACAAAACTTTATGCCCGTTGCATTGCTCAAATTGACCCGGTTTGGGTTGAGCGCATCGGCAAGCATATGATTCACAAAACATGGGGTGACCCACGATGGGATCGTCGGCGTGGTCAAGTGGTGGCACACGAGCGCGCAACGCTTTATGGCATACCCATTTACAGTGGTCGTTCTGTGCACTTTGGGCCCATTGATGCCATAAGAGCCAGAGAGGCGTTTATCATGCAAGCATTAGTGCCGGCTGACTTTGAAGTGCCTTTTGCATTTTTAGCTCACAACCGCAAACTTATCGAACAGATTGAAGCACTAGAGCATCGTAGTCGTCGACCTGATATTTTGGTTGATGACGCCTTGATCTTTGCCTTTTATGACCGGTTGCTGCCAGAATCTATTAATCAGCTCACAACTTTTAAGCAGTGGTTTAAATCATTAAGCGAAGGCGAATCAAAAGCGTGGTTGTTATCTCGAGATGACCTCATGCGCCACGAAGCGGCTGGCATCACAACAGATGTCTTTCCTCAAACCGTTGCGTTTCACGGTACACAACTGGCATTAAGTTATCACTTTGAGCCCGGCTCGCCACGCGATGGTGTGACCCTAACGGTACCGCTTATGTTGCTAAATCAATTGCAACCTGAACGTTGGGAATGGCTTGTACCGGGTCTTTTAAAAGAAAAGGTGCAGTTGCTCGTGCGATCGTTGCCACAAAAAATTCGCAAGCATTGTGTGCCAATACCTGACTATGCACAATCGTTTTACAACCGTTACTTTGATCAACTGAGCGACCCCAAAGGCAGCCTGATCGACGCGATTGCTACTGATATGCACAATCAATTTCGTGTTCGACCGCAAGCTAATGATTTTCGCTCAGAAACGTTGCCTGCGCACCTATTGATGGCGTTTAAAGTGATTGATGAACACGGCCGTATGCTCGCCGCTGGGCGCCAATTAACCGAGTTAAAAGTTGAGTTGGGTACGCAGGCACAGGCCTCATTCCAAACGATGGCCAGTGAATCATCAGACGTGCAACGCGTAAGTCAAACCGAAATTATTGACTGGTCGTTTGAACCCTTGCCCGAAATGATGGAAATCATGCGTAAAGGCCAATCTATTTTGGGCTACCCAGCGTTGGTAGATCAGCAAACTCATTGTGCTATTGACGTATTCGACGACCCATATATTGCAACGGTTCAGCACCGTAAAGGCTTGGTTCGGCTATTTAGAATCGCCTTACGGGAACCGATTCGTTATCTTGAAAAAAATATACCCAATATCACTCAATTGGGCATGTTGTATATGTCTTACGGCACCTTAGATGATCTAAAAAATCAAATTATTGATGTTGCAATAGAGCGGGCTTGTTTGGCCGAACCTTTGCCTGAAAGCAAAGAGAGTTTCGATCTACGCGTTTCACAGGGAAAATCACGACTTAATTTATTGGCACAAGAAGTGGCTCGTTTAACGCTAACAATTCTAGAAAATGCCCAAGCCGCAAGCCGTAAACTGGTTACGGTTAAATCTGCAGAGGCGCTCTATGATGATATGCGTACTCAATTTGAGTCGCTCATACATAAACGATTTATCAGTCAAACACCCTACGATGCATTAAGTCATGTACCCCGATATTTACAGGCCATGGTGGTGCGTATTGATAAATACAAAACCGACCCTGCACGAGACACTAAATTGCTCACAGAGATGATGCCCTTAACAACTCAGTTTCTGCGTAAATATCAAAGTTTAAAAGGTGCACATCATGCGCAGCTTGAGCAATTTAGATGGCAGCTTCAAGAGCTTAGGGTGGCGCTTTTTGCTCAAACCCTACGAACGCCTTTTCCAGTTTCAGTCAAGCGCTTGCAGAAGGTTTGGGAAAGCTTGGAAAATAATCGATAAAATCAAACGATTACTTAATCATAAGATTATCAAAATATCAACGATTCAACGATTCAACGATTCAAATAATTAAATTATCAAATCGTTGAAGTATTTATTCTTTCGCTGATTAAATCGCTATAAATAAAAGAATCGCTAAACCAATTAATGCATACTTTGTTGTTTTATAAATCGTGCGATTTGCATTTTTAAAAACTTTGCGCTTTTCGTCAATCACCCAATGCCAATGCGTTAACTTGTTTATAAAACCCGTTTGATCGGTATCACTATTGGGTGACGCAGCGGCAGACATCAGCACGCGACCGAACCAGTGATTAAAGCTTGCGGTCCACTTCCAGATTAAAGGTCGTTCAACATCACAAAATAAAATGATGCGATTTTGATCTGTTTTATTGTACGCTTCGTGGACATACGTTTCATCAAAAACAAACCCTTGACCATCGCGCCAGCTTTGGCGAATGCCATCAACATCTATGTAACACTGATCATCGTTGGGGGTTGATAAACCAAGGTGGTATCTAAGTGAACCCGCAAAAGGATCGCGGTGACGGTTCAATTTGCCGCCAGGCGGTAGCTCGGCAAACATGGCCGCTTTGATGCTAGGTATTTGGTTCAGTAACGCAACAGTCTTCGGGCATAGTGCTTCAGCAGACGGGTGTTTTGCGTTGTACCATTTGAGGTAAAAGCGCTTCCAGCCATATTTGAAAAATGAATTAAAACCGATATCATTGTGTGCTGTCGGTGCTTTAATTTCTTGTCCTTTCGCCATATTAAGCGCTTCATCACGAATCGTTTCCCAGTTGTCAGCTAAAAGCTGTAGCTCGGGCAGTCGCGAAACAGGTATGTAGGGCGTGGTGGGTACTTTAGATGTGAGAACCATCAATGTATTGATAGGCGCAAGAATGATTGAATGGTCAAGCAACTGCCGACCAAGTGGCAAGCGAACTTGACCTCTAAAGTGTGCAAATAAAACTGCACCTAGCCATGTGAATAAAACAAACCATTTCATAATGTGTAACACCTACTCTGTTTAGTACAATTGCAAGTATGACTGATCAGACATTGCAACCCACTTTCGTACACCTGCGTGTTCATTCGGAATATTCCGTCGTTGATGGAACGGTGCGCCTTTCCGAACTGGTCTCGCGCACATTTGCTCAAGACCAACCGGCCGTTGCGCTGACCGATCTGTCAAACCTTTTTGGGCTCATTAAATTTTACAACTTAGCTCGTCATGCAGGGGTAAAGCCCATAGCAGGTTGTGACGTCTGGATCACCAACGAAGAAGAGCGCGATAAACCTTTCCGTAGTTTACTGCTAGTTTCGACATCGGCGGGTTACCGCCTACTTTGTCAGCTGTTAAGCCGTGCTTGGCTGAGTAATACTTGGCGTGCCCGGGCTGAAATCAAGCGCGAATGGCTTGATGGTGCCCAAGGCCTTTTTGTGTTGTCTGGCGCGCGTCAAAGCGATGTGGGCCAAGCGCTCATGGCGGGAAACACTGCGGGTGCGGTCAAACTCGTGCAAATGTGGCAAAAAATGCTGCCTAACGCCTACTTTATTGAATTGCAACGCACTGAAAACGATGCCGATCACCAATATACAAGACTGGCAATTGATTTGGCAGCAAATGAAGGCATACCCGTTGTGGCGACACACCCCGTACAATTTTTGCTACGCAATGAGTTTTATGCTCATGAAGCACGCGTTTGTATTTCTGAGGGGGAAATACTTTCAAACCCTAATCGCCCCAAAAACTTTACGCCTGACCAATATCTCAAAACAACCGCAGAGATGGTTCAAGCATTTCAAGATGTTCCCTCAGCTATTCATAATGCAGTCAAAATTGCGCAACGTTGTAATTTAACGTTGTTGCTCGGGCAGCCTCAATTACCAGATTTCCCCACCCCTGATGGTTCAAGTATCGATCGATATTTAATTGAGCTTTCTGAGGCGGGCTTGATTCATCGGTTAGTGCAGTGCTTTCCTGATGAATCAGAACGCGCAGCAAAACAAGCCCAGTATGCAGACCGTTTGGCGCTTGAATGCAAAACCATTAACGACATGGGGTTTGCCGGTTACTTTTTAATTGTGCAAGACTTTATAAACTGGGGCAAGCGCAACGGCGTGCCAGTGGGGCCAGGCCGAGGTTCTGGGGCGGGTTCGTTAGTTGCTTTTGCTTTAGGCATAACCGATCTAGACCCACTTCGTTACGACTTGTTGTTTGAGCGTTTCTTAAACCCTGAACGGGTTTCCATGCCTGACTTTGATATTGACTTCTGTCAGGAAGGTCGTGACCGCGTCATTGATTATGTGAAGCAGAAATACGGCATTGACGCGGTGTCACAAATTGCCACGTTCGGTACCATGGCGGCAAAGGCCGTGATTCGTGATGTGGGCCGTGTGCTCGACCTGCCGTTTAATTTTGTGGATGGTATCGCTAAGCTGATTCCGTTAGAGCTCGGCATTACCTTATCTGACGCGTTGGAAAAAGAGCCGCAGTTAGCCGAGCGCCGTGAAAATGAAGAAGAAGTGCGTGAGCTACTTGAGCTGGCATTGCGTCTTGAAGGTTTAACGCGAAATATCGGTATGCATGCGGGCGGTGTGTTGATATCCCCGGGCAAGATTTCTGATTTTTCACCGGTATATTGTCAGGCCGATGGCGCCAGCCTTGTGAGCCAGTACGATAAGGACGACGTTGAAGCCGTGGGGCTGGTCAAGTTCGATTTTCTGGGTCTGCGTACGCTGACCATTCTCGATATGGCGTTAGAAAATGCCAATAAACAGCGTGCAGAGAGTAATCTGCCGCCGCTGTCATTTGAAAATCTGCCGATTGACGATAAACCTACGTTTCAGCTGCTGAAAACTGCGAATACAACTGCGGTGTTCCAGTTGGAGTCCCGCGGCATGAAGGACATGCTCAAGCAGGCAATGCCGGACTGCTTTGAAGACATTATTGCGCTGGTGGCTTTGTACCGTCCGGGCCCGATGGACTTGATTCCGGATTTCTGTCGTCGCAAACACGGTAAGCAGCGCGTGGAATATCCACATCCGCTGACTGAGCCAATTCTGAAAGAAACTTACGGTATTGCCGTTTATCAGGAACAGGTGATGCAGATNNGCGCCGTGCGATGGGTAAAAAGAAAAAAGAAGAGATGGATGCCCAGCGTAAGATATTTACCGAGGGTGCTACTAAAAATAACATGACCGAGAAGCAGGCCAGCGAATTGTTTGACTTGCTGGAAAAATTCGCCGGTTATGGTTTCAATAAGTCACACGCTGCGGCCTACGCATTGGTCGCGTATCAAACCGCTTTTCTGAAAACGCATTACCCGGCGGCCTTTTTGGCGGCAACCATGTCTGCTGACATGAACAACACGGACAGTGTGCATATCTTCTATGACGATTGTGCTGCTAATAAGGTAGAAGTGCTGCCGCCGGATGTGAATGAAAGTGAATTCAAGTTCAAGCCTATCAGCAGAACACAGGTGCTATATGGTCTGGGTCTAGTGAAAGGTACGGGCTGGGCGGCGATTGAAGTGATATTGCAGGCACGTAAAACTGACGGGCCTTTTAAAGACCTGTTCGATTTCTGCTGCCGCTTGGATCTGCGCAAAGTGAACCGCAGGGTGATTGAGTCATTAATTCGTGCTGGTGCCTTTGATAAACTGGAACCTAACCGTAATGCTTTGCTGTCTGGCGTGGCTTTAGCAATTGGTGCTGCTGAACAGACCAATGCCAACAGTAACCAGAACAGTTTGTTTGGTGAGGCTTCAGATCAGTCTGTGCATGTGTTGCCAGATGTCGCTCCGTGGACAGAGCAGCAGAAATTGCAGGAAGAAAAAGCCGCATTGGGCTTTTACCTGAGCGGCCACCCTTACTGGGCTTACCAGAAAGATTTGAGTAATTTTATCTCGACAACATTGGCTAGCTTAATGCCACGCGAGCAACCGCAATTGCTGGCTGGCATTGTGTCCGGCATACGCGTGCGCATGACAGGCCGCGGCAAGATGGCGATTGTCGGTATTGATGACGGTACCACGCGTATTGAGGTGGTAGTCGGTAATGAATTGCTGAATCAATCCCAGCAATTATTAAAAGATGACCAGCTGGTGATTGTAGAAGGTCGCGTGAGCAATGATGAGTTCTCGGGCGGAATTCGCGTCAATGCCAGAAAGTTATACGATTTGTCGACTTTGAGAAACAGCAAGGCGAGTTTTCTGAAAATTTCATGCAATGGCCAGGCCGATGCGATGAAGTTAAAGACATTGCTAAAGCCTTATTGCGTGAGTAACTCAGATGAGCAGCGTGGCTGTGCAGTTAAAGTGGAGTACCACAATACAACCAGCAAAGTCGAGCTGATGCTCGGAAGTGAATGGCGTGTTGACCTGAATGACGAACTGATTAATGGCTTGACGCAGTGGTTGAGTCAAACTAACGTAAAAATCCTATATAATTAGATATCCACGACGCAGTTAAGCTAATACTGCGTTGTCGGGTCTTGCCGTACTATTTGTACTGTCTGCGACCCTCCGCCTTGTCTTAGCTTAACTGCGTCATGGAATAAGGTGTTTGAGAAATAAGCTTTAAATATTGAGTAAATTACATGAAAATTACCTATTTAGATTTTGAACAGCCAATTGCTGAACTGGAAGCCAAGATTGAAAGTCTGCGTACATCTCACGATGACCATGACAATCTGGATATCTCCAAGGAATTGGATGCGCTGGAAAAGAAAAACAAGAAGCTCTCTGAAGACATCTACGGCAACTTGTCTGCCTGGCAGATTTCGCAGCTGGCACGTCATCCGCAGCGCCCTTATACATTAGATTACATTCAGGCATTATTTACCGATTTTGAAGAGCTGCATGGTGACCGTGCATTTGCAGACGATCCTGCGATTGTGGGTGGTCTGGCTAGATTTGAAGGTCAGCCGGTCATGGTGATAGGTCACCAAAAAGGCCGCGATATTAAAGAGCGCCAATACCGTAACTTTGGTATGCCGCGTCCTGAAGGCTATCGCAAAGCCTTGCGTTTATACCGATTAGCTGAAAAATTCCATATCCCGGTTGTTACACTTATTGATACCCCGGGTGCTTACCCAGGTATCGGTGCTGAAGAGCGCGGCCAGTCAGAAGCAATTGCACGAAACCTGTATGTAATGGCCGAACTGAAAACACCAATCATCGGCGTGATTATCGGTGAAGGCGGCTCTGGTGGCGCACTGGCGTTGGGTGTGGTGGATCAATTACTGATGTTGCAATATGGTACTTATTCTGTAATTTCACCTGAAGGCTGTGCTTCTATTCTGTATAAGAGTGCAGACAAAGCATCAGTAGCGGCTGAATCTCTGGCGATTACTGCAGATCGCCTTAAAGTCATGGGTTTAGTGGATAGAATTGTGTCTGAACCATTGGGTGGTGCGCATCGTTCACCTGAAGTCATGATGGAGACTTTGCGTGGCGCACTCAAAGAAGAGCTGACACGCATGAAAGCTAAATCAATTAAATCATTGTTAGTAACCCGTTACGAGCGTTTGATGAGTTATGGCAAATTCAAAGAAGTCGCTGAAAAATAGCGCTTTTTTGAATCGGAAAGCCAAGAGCGAAACCGAAACTTTCACGCATCCATTAAGCCTTCAGCTTAATGCGTTTCTTGTTAAGAATTTACGGACTACTGACTCAAAACCAACATTATTGTTGGCTTTGAGCGGCGGTCTGGATTCTATCGTTCTGCTGCATCTGCTGGCAGAAGTCAGAGTCAGTCTTCCATTTGAATTGCATGCCATGCATGTGCATCATGGCTTGAGTAACAATGCAGATACCTGGGCAGAATTCTGTTCAGCACAATGTCAGCAGTTGCATGTGCCATTGCAGATTGTGCACGTGAATGTTGCACAAAATCCCGATTATAAAAACAGCGAGCAGGGCATCGAGGCAGAGGCACGTCAATTGCGTTACAACGCTTTGTTTGCTTACACAGTTGAGGATAAAGTCCCGGACTTTGTAGTTACCGCACATCATCAGGATGATCAGGCTGAAACATTGCTACTGCAGTTATTTCGAGGCGCCGGTGTTAAAGGTTTGTCCAGTATGGCGGCAGTTGACACTGTGCGGCGATTATTGAGGCCATTATTGAATGTTTCGCGTCAGACGCTGCATGAATATGCAGTGCTGCACCATATTAAATGGTGTGATGACGAGAGTAACGACAACACGCAATATGACCGCAATTTTGTGCGTCACGAGGTGATGCCAGTATTGGAGTCTCGATTCAAAAGCATAAAGACAGTGCTGGCAAGAACTGCGTCGCACATGGCGGAGGCAAGTGAGTTGCTTGAAGCATTAGCTGCTAAGGATGCAGAGAATATGCTCTTAGAAAATAGCTTTTGCTTGCAGGAACTGAGCGAACTGAGTGCTGCGCGAGCTAAAAACGTGCTGCGCTGGTGGTTTGCACAAAACGGGTTAGCGATGCCAGCTGCCGAGCATTTAAACGAAATCGTCGAGCAGCTATTTAATTCAAGAAAAGATGCTGACCTCAACATTAAACTGCAGCACCTGTACCTGCGTAAGTACCAGCAAAGAGCGTATTTGTGTGAAGATAAAACGGCAGAGCCATTTGATATGGTGTGGGATGGCGAAGCGGAATTAACGCTGCCTAGTGGTGGCAAGCTGCTATTTAAGCCTGTGGTCGGTGCAGGTTTGGCGTTAAAGCAGGGTGTTACTAAACTTAGAATTACTAATCGGAACGGTGGCGAGCGTTTTAAACCGGATGCGCTCAGGCCGACCCGCACGCTCAAGTACCTGTTGCAGGAGTTGAATATGCCGCCGTGGCAGCGTATGTATATACCGCTAATTTATTGGGAAGATAAGCTCGCATGTGTACCTGGTGTAGGTGTTGCCTATGGCCTGCAGGCGCAAGCCAATGAGCCGGGTCTGGAAATTATCTGGCAGGATTCAGCGTATTAAGCTGAGGCCAAGCCTCCACGCTATTAGCGGACTCGTTTTTTAAGCAGGGTTTGTAATTCAGGCCAGATATTATTCAGGATAATCGGTTGTCCCAGCGCATTCGGGTGTAATCCGTCCTGTTGAATCAAGTCAGGTTTGGCGGCAACGTTTTCGAGCATGAACGGCACGACTGAAATTTTGTGCCGCTTGGCTAATTTTATATAGGTCTGACTGAATTCTTCTGTATATTTTGGACCATAGTTGGGCGGTATTCTCATGCCGATCAATAGCACTTTTGCGCCAGATTCTTTACTTAATTGAATCATTGCATCAAGGTTATCATACATGTTTTTTA
>DITR01000145.1:5467-7738 GCA_002422175.1 Alcaligenaceae bacterium UBA6179 | reverse complement strand
CAAAGCATCTTGATGAAAAAGTGGCTCGTCTGCACTTAAAGAAAATCAATGCCAATCTGACCGAGCTCACTGCACAACAAGCCGCTTACATCAGTGTTCAAAAAGAAGGCCCTTACAAGCCTGAAACTTACCGTTATTAATTTAGGAAGCTTGTCATGATGTTGATCGTCGTCTGGATTTTAAATGCTGTTGCTTTACTTGCGGTGGCATACCTATTGCCCGGCATCTTGGTGGCCAGTTTTGGTTCAGCCATGATTGCTGCTTTGGTCTTAGGTTTGCTCAACGCGCTGGTTAAGCCAATATTGATTTTGCTGACGTTACCGATCACCATCGTGACACTTGGTCTATTTCTATTGGTGCTCAATGCCTTGGTATTTTGGTTTGCAGGGTCGGTTTTAAAGGGCTTTCAGGTAGAAGGCTTTTGGTGGGCGGTATTGGGCGCCATACTTTACAGCATTATTTCAACCTTTTTCTCGAGTTTGATTTTTCAATCATGAGCACTTCAAATGTGGTTGAGGCATCTAAGCGACAGCCTTTCAGTCTTGAGTTTTTTCCTCCGCGTGATGCCGATGGTCAAAATCGCTTAACTCAGACCGTGCAATCATTGTCTGTGATGGATCCGGTTTATGTGAGCGTGACGTTTGGTGCGGGCGGGTCAACGCGTGACGGTACGATTGATACCGTTTCTGCGCTGAAGGGCTTAGGTTTTGATGCCGCTCCACATTTGTCTTGCCTGGGTTCGACAAAATCTCAACTCGAGGGGCTGCTTGATCATTATCGTGAGCAGGGTGTTCGTCGAATCGTAGCGCTGCGAGGTGACTTACCCTCTGGTATGGGTGTTTTGTCTGGCGTTGATACCCTGTCGCATGCAAATGAATTGGTTGCCTTGATTCGTCAACATAGTGGTGATTGGTTTCACATTGAAGTGGCTGCCTACCCTGAAATGCACCCTCAATCAACGCGACCCTCACAAGACATTCAACACTTCGTTAACAAGGTTAATGCGGGCGCTAACGCAGCCATAACTCAGTACTTTTATAACGCCGACGCATATTTTGATTTTGTAGATCGGGCTGTGCAACTCGGTGTGACCGTACCGATTGTGCCGGGCATCATGCCCATCACTAATCACAATCAGTTGATGCGGTTTTCTGAAATGTGTGGCGCCGAAGTGCCCCGCTGGATACGTCTGCGATTAGCTGAATATGGTGACGATCGCGAATCAATTCGCGCTTTTGGTACCGAGGTAGTCACGGAAATGTGCCAAACCTTGCTCGAAAATGACGCACCCGGTTTGCATTTTTATACCCTGAATCAAATCGAACCGACTTTATCGATTTGGCGCGGTTTGACTTATTAAGGGCAAAAAAATGCTTGCCCTGTTTGTGCGTGTAGGTAATTAGCCTTCTAAACGAGTCATATGACTGCGAATCCATGTTGCCAAGTCTTGCTCACTGAGTTTACCTGCAGCAAGTAACAAAATGGTTCGAGTTGCCTCTGGCTGCGAGGCGGTGAGGCGATATCCATTCAGGCGCAAAGTCAAACCCAGTGCCAAAAAAGCAGTCCTTTTGTTGTCATCGGCGAAGGGGTGATTCTTTGCCAATCCAAAAGTATAGGCTGCGGCAATATCGGCCAGCTCTGGCTGAGCGTAATGCGCGAGTTGTTCTGGGCGTGAAAGAGCGCTATCTAGTAGGCTCTGATCACGCAAACCTGAAAGTCCGCCAAACTGCACCAAACACATAGCATGCAAACGCATCAATGCTTCTCGCTGTATCCAGCGCCATTGCATTACTTGGCGAGCACCTTGAATGTTTCGCGGAACTCATTCATAAATGCTTGCCCCAAAGTGATTTCAGCCTCGAGTTCAGCGTTGTACTGTGAAATTTCAAGCCCGTTTGGTGAAAGCGTCGCAAAAAGGGTGTCTCCCTTGCTGACATGCAAGTGGTTTGTAATTTCCTTTGGCAAAATCACCCCTAAAGAATTGCCGATTTGGGTGACGCGAAGTGGTTGCATGTTGAGCGCCTAGCGTAGAAAAAGTTTGTTATAACATTAATTATAATGCGTCTGATTGACTAGTACGCAAAACTTTTGCCATCAAGCGTTAAAACTGGGGCATTTACAGCGCAGGCCACCAATCGGTCGGTGTTAAAACATAATTCAGCACAAAGTCGTGGGGTGCAGGTCGATACTGAGGTTCGATCGCCTCAATGCTACCCTCATTCCAGGCAATGCCAATTGCAACCATTTTCGGGTTTTGCTGTCGTAATGATG
>DITR01000145.1:0-5380 GCA_002422175.1 Alcaligenaceae bacterium UBA6179 | reverse complement strand
GTGGTGTAAGGGTAAAAATGAAGGGGTGCATCGTCAGATACGACAACGGGTAAGACGACTGTTATGGCAGGGTGATCGACCTCATGCAGCCATTTCTCTATTAATGGGGTTAAATCAGGTTCATCTGAAAGTGGCCAGTAGGCAGCGATGACTTGCGGTACGTTTTGTTTGGTTAATAGAGCCTGCTCTCGTGCGAGAGCCAACCAAGTGAACAGACGTGCGCGAATCAGCAAGCTGCCGCGTTGACGATCTGCAACAACCATGTTTTTACGGGCTTCCCGTAGGCGTGTTCGAAGACTAGGTGCGGTATTCTGTGTCATAGGCTAAAATTTTAAAGCGAAAGCGGAGTGACGTTCAATCTTATGATGAAAAAACGGTATCAGATGTTGAATGAATGTAGACAGTCTACGCGAATGGTGCTTAGGGCGTTGACTGCGGGGCTGATCTTCACATTAATTGGGTTGGTTGTGTCATGGCCCAGTTCAACGCTTGCGCAACCGTTAGGTGGTATGCCTGATGTGGCCACCCCTATTTTAAGCTCCACCACTCCTGCTTACGATGACTATTCACCTGACACGCCAGCTGCCCGCGCTGTGATTGCAGCCCGTGAAGCCATGAAGCGTCGTCAATGGGATGCACTTAACCAAGCCGCTGCTCAAGCGCAAGGTGACCAATTGGCTGTCTATGCTGATTATTGGGTCGCTGAAGCGGCCGTTCAAAAAGCGCTTAACCCAATCGATGTACCCATTGCTGATACATTTTTGCAGCGTTACCCCAATACTTATATGGCCGACAAGTTACGCGCCATCTGGATCATTGAATTAGTCAAGTCAGGCGACTTTATCAAAGCAAACGCGATGAGCGACTTTGTTTGGTATAACAAAGAAGTACGCTGCGGCAAACTCTTAGCACGCCATATGATAGGTCGTGCCGTCAAAGCTGATGAAGCCATTGCTGATTTTGCACCGAACAACTTATGCTGGAAACTGTTTGACCAATTGGTTGCTGACGGTGTTTTAAATTTTGAGAATTTGAAGCCTGTTTTGCTGGACGCGATTGAAGACAATCAAATTAAAACTGCGCAACGTGTTGCCGGCTTCATGCTTGATACCAAAGCGATGGCGCAATACAACAGCATGATGAAAAGCCCGGGTGAGTGGTTGCGCAATCAGTCAGCCCCGATGACACATTCAACCGAATTACTGGCCACCATTGCAATGGGTCGCCTCGCTAGAGAAAGTCTGGACAGTGCTGATACATTCATCAATCAAGTCAAACATGCCGGTTGGCCAGTAGATGCCGTGCAGTGGGCGCGCAGTCAGGTTGCTTTGCGTGCTAGCTTAAATCTTGACCCCCGTGCCGATGATTGGTATCGCGAGGCGGGCGACGTGCACTTATCATCAAGTGGCTACGAATGGCGCGTTCGCAGTGCCTTGCGTCAACCCAATATCGATTGGAAGTGGGTCAATGTTGCGATTGCTTTGATGCCACCCGATTTGGCTAAAGACCCTAGTTGGGTTTATTGGAAAGCGCGTTCAATGGTTGCATTAGGCCAGTCAGAACAAGCAACAGAACAATACAAAAGTATTGCTAGAGGCTTTAATTTTTATGGCCAACTAGCCGCCGAAGAGCTGGGCCAATCAATTGGAGTGCCACAAACACCCGCGGCTATCACACCAGAAGAAATTAAAGCCGCTCAGACTAATGTCGAATTACAAACTGCCGTCGCCTTGTTTAAGCACGGCTGGCGAATCGAGGCGGTACCCCAATGGAATTGGGCGATACGCGACATGAACGACCGTCAATTGATGGCAGCGGCTGAGTTTGCTAAACAACAGCATATTTATGATCGTGTGGTGAACACCTCTGACCGTACGCGCGAAGAAATTAATTTTGCGCAACGCTACATTGCTCCTTTTGAAGGTCAGGTGACCGCCCAAGCCCGCTTAATTGATCTTGACGCTGCATGGGTTTACGGGCTTATACGTCAAGAGTCGCGATTCATTACCGACGCAAAGTCAGTGGTGGGTGCATCTGGCTTAATGCAACTCATGCCCGCGACGGCCAAATGGGTCGCTAAAAAAATTGGCATGACAGATTTTTCACCACAGCGTGTGAATGAGTTTGATATCAACACAAAATTGGGTACGAATTATTTGAATCTCGTTCTCAATGATTTAGGCGGTTCTCAAGTGCTGGCCAGTGCAGGGTATAACGCAGGGCCAGGTCGATCGGTGCGTTGGCGTGCCACACTTAGCCAACCCATTGAGGGCGCTATTTTTGCTGAAACGATACCTTTTAATGAAACTCGCGATTACGTAAAAAATGTGCTCTCTAACGCTACGTATTATGCGGCTATTTTTTCAGGGCAACCTCAATCGCTTAAAGAACGCTTGGGCCAGATTGGGCCCAGCGTTAAAAGATCAACTCAATTACCGTGACTCAGCAATCAGTATTGGCAGGTCTTGACGTCTACGTTGTCGGTGGTGCCGTACGCGATCAATTATTAAATATGCCTGTAGGTGACCAAGATTGGGTCGTAGTGGGCGCTACGCCTGAAGAAATGGTTAAAAGAGGTTTTACGCCTGTTGGGGGCGATTTCCCTGTATTTTTACACCCTCAAACACATGAAGAGTTTGCGTTGGCACGCACTGAGCGTAAGTCGGGTCGGGGTTATCATGGTTTTACTTTCTATACGGGTGAAGACGTCACTCTTGAACAAGACCTACAGAGACGCGACTTAACTGTCAATGCCATGGCACGGTCGTCACAAGGCGATCTCATTGATCCACTAAATGGTTTGGCTGATTTAAAGGCGCGTATCTTTAGGCATGTGGGTGTTGCTTTTAAAGAAGATCCCGTTCGCATTTTACGGTTGTCACGTTTTTTGGCACGCTTTACTGAATTTAATGTCGCACCAGAAACACAGCAGTTGTGTCAAGACATGGTGCAAAGCGGTGAAGTCAATGCCTTAGTGCCTGAGCGCGTTTGGCAAGAGCTTGTTAAGGGCATGAAGGCAAGTAAACCTTCGCGTATGTTTACCTTCCTGCAAAGTTGTGGTGCACTTGCCGTGGTGATGCCAGAGTTGGTTTTAACTCAACGCGTATTGACTCAAATAGATCAACTTAATCAATCAGTTTTGACTGTTGACATGGCCTCTCAATTTGCTGTGCTGGCACTTGACTCGCCTGATCGTACTGCGTTGTGCCAGCGTTTGCGAGTGCCCCGTGAAGTGAGCGATGCCACGCGTCTATTGGCACATATTGTCAGCACTTGGCAAAAACACTCCAACCCTGATGCAACAGATCGTTTAGCCTTACTTGAAAGTTGTGATGCGTTACGTCGGCCCGAGCGGTTCATCGGGCTTTGCCAGTTGGCTGAGTGGGTTACGGGTGGTGTTGATCGTGTGTGGCAAGCGGCTTTGCTTGCCGCACAGTCGGTTGATGCCGGTGCGATTGCTCGCAAGGTTGGTGCTGAGCCAGAAAAAATACGCGATGCTGTTCGCACCGCGCGATTAGCTGCGATTCAGTCTTGATCTTGAAATGAGCGTGCAAGTTGCATCTGACGATCACCTTGTTTAAAGCCAATCAACATTAAGTCAGGAAAACCCCGACCGAGAGCCAGTACTTTAAATAATTCACCCATTTCAGCTTCAGAGATAAGTTTTTGAACGGCTTGAAGTGATGAGGGGCTTGATGTTGAATGTAAAGTCGCTTCAAGCAAGCCCGCATTCAATAAAAACCGAGCTTGACTGGTGTAACCCATGATCTCAAGCCCTGCTTCTTTTGCTGCGCGTGCCATGGCAGAGAAGTCAACGTGTGCCGTAATGTCTTGTAAGCCTGGGGCAAAAAATGGGTTGTCGTGTGCACGATGTTGAATATGGCACATGAGGGTACCCGCTTGTCGTTGTGGGTGATAGTACTCAGACTCAACAAAACCATAGTCAATTAAAAAGACAACACCTTTGTTGAGCCATTGCCCAATGTTTTTCACCCAAGACTCGGCTTGTAGATTAATTTCTGTTAGGTAATTTGGCAGGGCCGGCATACGGCTTGTCAGTGCATCAGTTAAGGCCGATCGCGCAGGGCGGTCTTGCCAGCTAAAGGCACCGTCATGCCATGTGACGCCGCGCTCAATAACGTCTAGCTTGGGTGACCAGCCGACCAATGCTACGGGCATGGCATCAAGCACTTCGTTGGCTACGACAACACCTTCAAACCATATTGGCAGGCTATCAAGCCAAACCACTCGCGATAACCAGGGGGCAAGCTTTTCTGCCTGCCGAGCACGTAAATCGGCTGACACTTCAAGAATAAAATAATGGGCTGCAATACCTGAGGCGTCAAGTTCAGTCAGTATGTCAAAAGCAAGCTGACCCGAACCCGCACCAAATTCTAAAATTTGGGGCTGATCAAGGTGTGCAAAGACTTGTTTGAATTGTTGCGCCAGTATCTGGCCAAACAAAGGTGTTAATTCAGGTGCTGTGACAAAGTCACCCGTCAACTGATGTGAGCTGTGTTGTGAGCGTGTGCTGAGTTTGGTGCTACCTGCAGCGTAGTAACCTAAGCCCGGTGCATAAAGGGTTTCGTGCATGAACTGTTCGAAACTTAACCAGCCACCTGCTTCGTCTATACAACGACGCAGGTGCTGACTAACCGTTTCGCTATGTTGCCACGCCTGCTCTGAGACGGTGATGGCTGTGCTCGAGTTTGATGCGGGCAACATAGTTTAAAACGAGCGTAATTTAATCGCGACCTGGCCGTGCGCCAACACGAAAACCAGTACGCGTTGCCGCACCAGGACGCGATGTTGGACGTGAGGTTGGGCGTGCAGTGGGGCGCGATGCAGGGCGGGCAGACGGCCGTGCAGCGGGTCGAGCACCTGCTACATAACCGGCTGATGCACCTTCACCTGCCCCAGAACGTGCAGCGGGACGTGGCTTAGCATGTGGTGCATCAAATGAATCACCACGATCGCTACTATAGGCACCACGTGGTGCATTGATACGTGCACCAAAGCCAGTACGCTCTTCACGAGGTGGGCGAGCTTCAAAAGGTTTGTTTGAGCGATGCTCAAAAGGCTTGCCTGCTGCGCCATCAAATGAGCGAGCAGGTCGACCTTCTGAACGGTGTTCAAAAGGACGAGCTGGGCGGCTGTCTGAGCGACCTTCAAAGGGTTTGTCTGAACGACCTTCGTAAGGTTTGTCTGAGCGGCCCTCAAAAGGCTTGTCTGAACGACCTTCATAAGGTTTGCCTGCATCACGTTGAGGGCGTGCACCAAAACTAGGTTTGCCGCCACCAAAGCTTGGCTTGCTACCGAAACCAGGTTTGCCACCACCAAAGCTTGGCTTTCCACCAAAACTCGGTTTGCCACCCGCACC
>DITR01000034.1:3467-10097 GCA_002422175.1 Alcaligenaceae bacterium UBA6179 | reverse complement strand
ACGTCTTGAATACCTGCCAGCATGAGGGTGCTGAGGGGGTAGTAAATCATCGGTTTATCGTAGACAGGCATGAGCTGTTTAGAAACAGCTTGCGTGACGGGGTAGAGGCGAGTGCCAGAGCCACCCGCTAGAATAATGCCACGCCGTTTTGAAATATTTGTCATGATAACGCTGCCTCTGCACCATATTGTTTATCAACCCACTGACGGTATTCGCCGCTACTCACGTGTGCTACCCATTCAGGGTTATCAAGATACCATTGAATGGTTTTGTGAATGCCTGTTTCAAAAGTTTCGCTCGGTTTCCAGCCTAGCTCACGCTCAATTTTGCGGGCATCAATCGCATACCGGCGGTCATGCCCAGGGCGGTCGGTCACGTACGTGATTTGATCGGCATAGGGCTTGCCATCAGCGCGCGGTTTTAAAGTGTCTAGGCGCGAACAAATTAATTTAACGACATCAATATTAGCTTTTTCATTCCAACCACCGATGTTGTAGGTTTCGCCGATGCGACCGCCCTGCAACACGCGCGCAATGGCACGGGTATGGTCTTGTACATATAGCCAATCACGTACTTGTTGGCCATCACCA
Organism: Alcaligenaceae bacterium UBA6179; assembly: GCA_002422175.1. Classification (GTDB taxonomy): domain Bacteria; phylum Pseudomonadota; class Gammaproteobacteria; order Burkholderiales; family Burkholderiaceae_B; genus Algicoccus. The sequence goes on along the minus strand of DITR01000034.1, from coordinate 9,507 downwards.
TAAATGGGAAGTGGTTTGCCATTGAGGGCATTCATAATAATGAGTGGAATGAGCTTTTCAGGAAAATGAAACGGCCCATAATTATTACTACAGTTGGTTGTGATGACGGGCAGACCGTAGGTGTGATGCCACGCCCTGACCAAGTGGTCTGAGGCGGCTTTACTCGCCGCGTAGGGGCTATTGGGCATGTAGGCATTGGTTTCAGCAAATGGGGGTTCAGTGGGCGATAGCGTGCCATAGACCTCGTCAGTTGAAACATGTACAAACCTGAAGGCTTCTTTTTGTTCGGTTGCTAAAGCAGACCAATAGGTGCGAACGGATTCAAGCAGGTTAAACGTACCCACAATATTGGTTTCAATAAAGTCTTTTGGGCCGTGAATAGATCGGTCGACGTGAGACTCGGCAGCAAAGTTAATCACTGCTCGCGGTTGATGGGTGCTCAGTAATGTCTCAATAAGAGAACGATCACCGATGTCACCGTGCACAAAATGATGTCTTGGGTCTTTCGCAAATGCCGCTAAATTTTCAAGATTACCCGCGTAAGTCAACTTATCAACGTTGATGACAGCTTCATCATTCTTTTCTAACCAAGTATGAATAAAGTTGCTACCAATAAACCCGGCACAGCCTGTTACTAGAATCATTTTGTCATTTTCCCTGTCATTTTGACTATTTTATGACAAATAGAGACGCGTCTTAGCCTAATGTTAAGTCGGCCATCACCTTTTCAAAATAACAATGTTCTTACAATAGAACAAAAAAGGTATAAGATTACGGTGGTAAGACCAGATTTATTCAAAAAAACACGCTTTTGAATGACTTAATAATAAATGCCCGTGCCATAGCGCGAGAGAGGCAAAATTAGACATATCAGGGAATCTAATGGAAGCATGGGGAAAAACAGTTCACAGTAAAGACGTGCGACGTGCATTACCAGCAAAAGTTTCGAGCGCATTTGATACGGCTGTCAAAGTCGATTGCGTTGCAGACGATATCGCACAGCAATTGCGCGAACAAATTTTGAACGAAACGATTAGCGTGGGTAAACGCTTGCCTACAGAGCAGATGCTCGGCACGCAGTTTGGCGTCAGCCGCAATATCGTTCGTGATGCCATCGCCCGGTTAAAAGAAATGGGTTTAGTTGAAACGCGTCATGGTGTAGGCACCTTTGTGAAGGGCGATGCGGAACAAACCCGGGCAGAAGCTTCAACTGACGGCCTGATGGCCTTACTGCCTTTAATGCATCTTTATCATATGCGTCTTGAGTTAGAAACGGGTGCTGCTGCGTTGGCTGCGACCCATCGGTCTCAGACTCAGCTTGACCAAATTCGTGCGGCACTGTCTGCATTAATGCGCGCAGGCGATGAGTGGGAACAAGCGTCTAAAGCGACATTCGATTTTCATAAGGTTTTGACTGAAGCCACGCAAAATCCTTTCATCATCAGTACCCATTATCATTTGGCTTCATCGACACGAGATGCCATTCGCACTTTGCGCTTACGTGCAACCGACGAACAGTGTATTGCCGATATTTTGGCTGAACATGAAGCTATTTTTCATGCGATTGAAATTCGTGATGCCAAACTGGCCAGACAAGCGATGCGCGCTCATCTAGAACGTGGCATGACAAGATATCGACAGATGTTTGGTCAAATCTAGTTAAAGGTTGCTCACTTGCGCCTAAAATAGCGCAATGAGCGACACTTACCCTTCCCCAAAAATACTTTTGCTTGGTCAAGACGGCCAATTAGGCCATGCTTTGCAAGTCTCAATGGCAAGCTTGGGTTCTGTCACGGCTGTTGGCCGTCAAGCCCTTGACTTAGAGAAACTTTGCAAAGAGTCTGACGCGCTTGACCGTCTCATCGATCAAGTCAAACCGCAAATCATCATAAACGCGATGGCTTATACGGCCGTTGATCGGGCCGAACAAGAGATTGATCGTGCTATGGCAGTTAATGCCCAGGCGCCTGGTTTGCTAGCATCAGCAGCGCAAGCCTGCGGTGCATGTTTGGTGCATTACTCAACCGATTATGTCTTTGACGGCACACAATCACAGCCTTATAAAGAAACGGACGCAACGCATCCGCTGTCTGTTTACGGTCAAAGTAAATATGATGGTGAGCAAGCCGTTGCGAAGTACTGTGCGCAACACTTTATATTTCGCACCAGTTGGGTCTATGGCGCGTATGGGCAAAACTTTCTTAAAACCATGTTGCGACTGGCTGCAGAGCGTGACACGTTAAGTGTGGTCAATGATCAATGGGGCGCACCGACAGGGGTTGAGCTGATTGCAGCAGTTACAGCCATTGCACTGGCGCAACAGTTGGGTTTAAAGCCCCCGTTAAACTTGGCGCAAAAGTCAGATGTGGTGATGCTGCCAAGCATCAATGAAAATCAATCGGGTCAAAATGGTCACGCCAAAGTGGCTAAATGGGGGTTGTATCACTTGGTTGCGGCGGGCCAAACGAATTGGTTTGAGTATGCCGAGTTCGCTATAGAGCAGGCGCGCCAGCTGGGGTGGCCATTTAAGCTCTCACCTCAAGCCATAAAAGGCATTTCCGCACAAGAATATCCTGTAGCGGCTACCCGTCCGCAAAACTCACGGCTTGATACGCAACATCTGAGTGATGTGTTTGGTTTGATTTTGCCCGATTGGCGTCAAGGGGTTGTAAGCGCGATTCGCGAACTTCATGCAGACAAAGCGACGCCTCCGACTCAAGCATGAAAGTTTTAATTGTGCGCACCTCTTCATTAGGCGATTTGGTGCATATGTTGCCTGCAATATCTGACATGGCTAAACATGTGCCTGACGCAAAAATTGATTGGGTCGTTGAAGCCGCTTTTGCTGACATACCCAGTTGGCACCCAGCCGTAAATGAAGTCATTACGGTTTCACAACGACAGTGGCGAAAAGCTTGGTGGAAGCCCAGCGTATGGGCTGCGCGCCAAGCTATTGTTCAGCGTATACAAATGGCTCACTATGATGTTGTGATTGATATGCAAGCCTTATTAAAATCAATTCGGTGGGTTCGCGCCGCCCAGGGTATCAAGCATGGTCTTGATTGGGACTCGGCGCGTGAGCCGCTATGCAGTTTGTTTTATGATCGCAAGCATCGCGTCGCCTTTTGGCAGCCAGCGGTTGCGCGGCAACGCTTGCTCGCCAGTTTGGTGTGGGGTTACGAGGTATCTGGCCCACCAGACTTTGGTTTGCAGCACTTCATAGAACAGGCACAAAAACAGCCGGTTACTCTACCTTATGCCGTCATGATGCCGTCAGCCAGTCGCGCAGACAAACTGTGGCCATCAACACATTGGCAGCACGTGTTTGATTTGTTGCAACAGCGCGGGTTAGCGTTAAAACTATTGGCGGGCAATGACTCGGAAGCCGCATACTCACAAACATTAATACGAGGCCGCGAAGACGCGATGGTTTTGCCACGTATGGGTTTAACCTCTGTGGCAGAGGTCTTGAGCCGGGCGAGCATTATGGTTGGCTTAGACAGTGGCCTCACGCATTTGTCGGCAGCATTGGGTCGCGACACCATCGGTATTTATAAAGCTTCAACCCCTGTTCGCACGCCTTTAATTGGCGCTGGGTTAACAGCCAGTTTGGGTGATCGAGATAAACCACCCAGCGTACAAGATGTCTTGATAACGCTTGAGCGGTTTTTAAAGCATGCTTAACATGAGACTAAAACAAACGTTTTGGGGTTATAAGATTTACACTTTTATGTGGTGGTGCTTCGCGCCGCTACTGTGGCTAGGTATGGCTTGGCGAGCTCGACGTGGCCAACGAGATTGGCACATACTGAGCGCCCAACGATTTGGTCGTTACAACCAACCGTGGGACGGTCAGCCACCCTTATGGTTACATGCCGTGAGTGTGGGTGAGGTGCGTGCGGCAGCCCCTTTAATGCGTGCGTTGCTTGATCAGGGTGAAAGGGTTTTACTGACGCATATGACGCCTACGGGTGGCGATGAAGCGCGTCGCTTGTGGCTAGCTGAAATTAATGCAGGGCTTGTTTTACAACGCTGGGTACCCTATGACTTCTTGGGGGCGATGCAAGGGTTAGTTCACCATTATCAACCCCGTTTAACAATTTTAATTGAACGCGAGGTGTGGCCAAATCTTATTCGTGCATCAAGGTTGGCAGGCATACCGATTGTGTTAGCCAATGCGCGGTTTTCAGAAAAGTCATTTAAACAAGCCCAAATGCTTGATCGTCTTAGCCTTGGGCTCATGAGCCAAACCTATGCCACAATTGATTTGGTGATGGCTCAAACCAAAGAAGATGCAAAGCGTTTAGCATCGATGGGTGCGCCTGATGTGCAGGTGACAGGCAATTTAAAATTCGACGTGCAATTACCGGTTTTAGCCATTCAAGAAGGCCATCACTGGCGACAGAAATTTAAGCGTCCGTTGATTGTTATTGCCAGTACGCGCGAAGGTGAAGACACCCGATTTATTGCAGCGATTCAAGCATACAGATTTAAGCAAGCGAACCCAACAAACCAACCTGGCCTAGAAACGCATGTAGGCATAACGGCGCAATCATCACAAACAAATCAAGATCTTCATGCACATTCCCCTTTGTATGTGATCATACCCAGGCACCCACAACGGTTTGAAACAGCAGCGCAACAATTAGAAGCCGCTAAATTACGGTATGGTCGCTGGTCGGCGTTGAAAGAAAACATTCAAACGAACTTGGTAGGCGCCATCTCAACTCTAGATTCAATAGACGTTTTGCTGGGCGACACAATGGGGGAAATGCCATTTTTTTATGGTGCGGCGCATGTGGCCATTGTGTGCGGTAGTTTTGAGCCGCATGGTGGGCAAAACTTTATTGAAGCTTGCGCAGCCGGTGCGCCAACAATTGTTGGACCTTTCACAGAAAATTTTGCTCAGGCGGCTGACTCTGCTCAACAAGCTGGGGCCATCATGCAAGTAAAAACCCCAAATCAAGCCATTGAGTTTGCCCATGACTGGGTAAACAATGAGTTAAGTCGACAACGTTACTGCATTGCGGCGCAAGCCTGGTTGCACGAACATATGGGTGCCACCCAAGCCATGATGAAGGCTATGGCCGAGCTTGAGGCGCAGCGGGTTTTACAGTAAGTTGCGTTGCATTAAGTTGCTGTTGCAACATAGCCGTGTTGCGGCCCACATCAGCTCTGGGTGTGCCAAACCAGCCTTGACCCATACCAAACAATGCCACATTGATCACCATTAAAGTAATAAATATAAATTTCATATTAAGAGAGTGGTTGAGTTTGAGGGGTTGATGAGGCGACAGCGGCTAGCCCTTCTAAAACAATGTTGGGTAAAGCGTGCCAACTGACATGCTGAAAGTGCATCGACCATGCGGGCTCTACTTTAGACCAAGCGCCGCCACTGACGCAAACAATAGGAATGATTTTAAATTGTTGATGCACCATATCAAATTGATGGCGTAAAGCGCTTAACTGTGCGGCTAAAACACCAGAAACAATGGCACGATCTGTATCGGTCGGGTGGTCAACGGCAGACCCTTGTGCCAAGGGCAACTGAGCCGTTCGACGTACCAGTGATTCAAACATGAGGTCAACCCCTGGCAAAATTAGCCCGCCTAAAAAACTGGGCTCAGTCGAAACAGTATCAATGGTTGTGGCTGTTCCAAAGTTTGCCAAAATGATGGGTGTGTGTGAAGTGCTAAAGCGGGCGTGAAGCCCGAGTGCGGCGGCCCAACGGTCTGCCCCAAGTTGATCAGGGTTGACGTAATGGTTATATAAACCAAGCAGGGATCGGGTGGGTTTAAGCCATTGAACAGCCATACCAATGCTTTCTAATTGGTTTTCAATTATTTGATTTAAGTGCGCACCTGCAACACTCACGCCCCAAATTTGTGTAATCTTTTGCGACGCATTCGCTTGCAAATCAAGAACACATTTGGGTAGGTATTGTTGACTTTCGATTTGCTTCAGCTCAACGGCCACCACATCGAGCGTGGGCGACAGTGTATCGGTCGATGTATGCGCCAAATTGGGTGGCAGCTCAACA
>DITR01000034.1:0-3426 GCA_002422175.1 Alcaligenaceae bacterium UBA6179 | reverse complement strand
ACATCGCCTACCGTTACAGCTTTGATGCCTTGATCGTTTCGCACCTGTAATACGCCCTGCGAGTCGACACCAAGAGCGATGCCTTCAAAAAGGTGATTTTGATGTTGCAAAACTTCAACCGGTTGGTTTACCAAATAGTCTAAGTGCGTAAATCGAGGTAAGAAGTCAACAAAACCGTGTTGAGCATATTTAAAAACAATGTCATGCCATGACGACGCAACATTGCTGATCAGGGTTATGACCGTTGCGCAGTTAAGTGTGATGATGTCGTTTAATGCGGCGACCTGACGACCCAGTTTATCGCCTAGCGCTTGAGCATGCGTTAAATTGATACCCATGCCAACGACGATTCGAATACGTTTAACGTTAATTTGGGTCTCAACCAAAATGCCAGCGAGTTTGCCATGCTCAAACATTAAATCGTTGGGCCATTTTAATTTAAGCCGATCCACTTGATCGGCAGAGCACTGTGCGCGCAATGCTTCACACGCACCCACCCCAAGAGCTAAAGAGAGACCGTTGAGCTGTGACGGCTTCAAATCTGTTTCAAAAGCACATGAAAACGTGAGTGATTGGCCCGTCTTATTGAGCCAAACACGACCCGCCCGGCCGCGACCCGCAGTTTGCAGATGTGCACCCAATAGTTGGCTTTGACCTACCAATAAATCGTGTTGGGACATCAGGTCAGCATTGGTTGAACCCGTCTGGGCAACCCAGTTGATNNAAAGTCAAGGGCATCTGTTTACCGCAAATCGGGTATAAACGTATTTATATGAAATATATTCTATATGGTTTGTAGCATATGCAAATGCTGAAAACTGCTTCGAATCATGAACCGCTTGTGTCGATTAAGCAAGGGGTGGCGATTGTCTATGGCGACTGGAGTGTTCAGGCTCTCTCAATTAGGGGTGAGACGGCTCGTCGCGTTGCCTTATTAAAAAAATTGCCTCAGGCAACCCAGTGGGATATTTCGCAAATGGGAAGGCTTGACAGCATAGGCGGCCAATTGCTCTGGGACAACTGGGGGGGTCAAAAACCCTTGAGTCTTGTGGCAACCCCTGGGCAAACTGATTTGTTAGATAAAGTGGCAAGCGGTCAAAGCAATAAGCCGCTACCTAAGCCCGCGACAGACTGGTTGGCTTGGGTNNTGATTGATTTGTTGGCTTTTATTGGTTCACCCCGTTTTGGTCCTTGGCGCGAAATTTCAGCTCAAATATTTAGAACGGGTACACAAGCGTTAGGTATTACGGCTTTAGTGGGTTTTTTAATAGGTGTGGTGCTGTCTTACCTGTCAGGTCAACAGTTAGCCGCGTTTGGTGCCGGCCATTTTATTGTCAAACTGTTGGGTGTCTCAGTTGTTCGAGAGTTGGGTCCCGTTCTGGCTGCTATTTTGGTTGCAGGTCGGTCAGGCTCTGCCATCACTGCACAAATTGGTGTGATGCGGGTGACACAAGAGCTTGATGCCATGACCGTGATGGGTATAGCCCCAAGTCAGCGTTTAATTTTGCCACGTGTCATAGCGTTAGCCTTGACCATGCCCTTATTGATATTGTGGACTGATGCTGTTGCCCTGTTGGGGGGTATGTATGCCGCCAGGCTCGATCTAGGCATTAAACCAGCCTGGTTTTTAAGTCAGCTACCTACAGCAATTGGCATCACAAATTATTGGATAGGCTGCCTGAAGGGTCTAGTTTTTGGTGCCTGGATTGGTTTAGCAGCTTGCCATTTTGGGTTGCGCATCGAGCCCAACACCGAAAGTTTGGGTAAGGGCACAACGGCTTCAGTGGTAACGGCGATTACAGGTGTTATTTTGATTGATGCCTTGTTTGCTGTCATGCTCGATGAGCTGGGGTATTGATGACAGCCCTTTTAAAACCCATCATCGAGGTGCAAGATCTCACCACGGCATTTGGCAGTCACGTGGTGCATGAACATTTGAATTTAAACGTCATGCCAGGTGAAATTTTGGCTTTAGTCGGCGGATCAGGTTCAGGTAAAACGACCTTGTTGCGGCAAATTTTGGGTTTAGACAGACCTCAAGATGGGGTGGTGAAGCTTTGGGGTCGACCGGTACATGATTATGTGGGGCCAGAGCGTTTAGCGTTAACGCGGCGTTGGGGTATGCTGTTTCAGTCAGGTGCTTTGTTTACGGCACTATCGGTATTTGATAACGTCGCATTGCCCTTACGTGAAATGAATTACTTACCGCCAGACTTGGTGCGTAAAGTGGTAATGATGCGTTTAAAGTGGGTGGGTTTAGACGAGCGCGATGCATTGTTGATGCCTTCTGATTTGTCTGGGGGCATGGTTAAGCGTGTGGCGTTGGCGCGAGCGCTTTCTCTTGACCCAGAATTACTGTTTCTTGACGAGCCTACAGCAGGTTTAGACCCGCAACGTTCTGACGAATTTGTGGCGTTGATTAATGCATTACATCAGCAGTTAAAGTTCACTGTGATTATGGTTACACACGATCTTGATACGATTCGCGACTTATCAACACGTGTGGCCGTATTAGCAGAAAAACATGTTTTGGTTGAAGGCTCAATCGAGCAAGTTATGACTTTTGAGCACCCGTTTATAAAAGCTTTTTTTCAGGGCAAGCGCGGTGATCGTGCGCTTGGCACACACGTTTAGCAGGAAATAAAATATGGAAAATCGTAGCCACGCTATTTTTGCTGGTGCCTTTGTGATAGCACTGATAATCGCGGGACTTGTGGCAGCGTTATGGATCGATCGTAAGGATGTGACCTATACACCCTACAAAATTGTCTCGACCTACTCCGTGGGCGGGTTATCAATGCAGTCTGATGTGAGATATATGGGCGTAAACGTGGGTAAAGTGCTTGATGTGGGTATTAGTCAGGCTAGCCCGGGCTCAGTAAATATTATCATCGGCTTGATTCCAGGTACCCCCGTCACCAAACAAACGTGGGCAGAGGTTGTGACACAAGGCGTAACAGGCATCTCAAATATTGAACTACGCGATACGGGTACAGACACAACAATGATCGTTAGCCAAGACAATGAGTTATATGTCATACCCATTCGCCCAGGGTTTTTTCAGCAACTACAAAAACTTGGCGATAACGCGGTCAAAGATCTTGATCGCCTGATGGATCAGGTTGAAAAAGTTTTTACTGATGAAAATATTAAAGCGTTAAGTGAATCACTTAAGAATATACAAACTTTAACTGCATCACTCAGTGAATCAGTTAAATCTTTAGACCCAGCTTTAAAAAAACTGCCTAAACTGATTGATTCTTTTGATGAGGTTGCGCTGCAAGTTTCTAAAGTCGCTGTACAAATACAGGCGTCAACATTGCCAGAAATTAATCAATTAGCGGGATCATTACATGACGCTGTTGAGGTTATTACTCAAACAGCAAGAGATCTTAAGCAGTCACCACAATCAATTATTTATGGGCC
>DITR01000151.1 GCA_002422175.1 Alcaligenaceae bacterium UBA6179 | reverse complement strand
TACTTTACTGAACCACAAGTTTTAAAAGGTTTGTTTGAAATTATTGAACAAGTTTTTCAGGTTCGGTTGAATCAAACCCCCATAAACGCCTGGCACCCTGATGTTAAGGCGGCTAACGTGCTCGATCAATCAGGTCAATTTTTAGGCCAATTGATTATCGACTTGCACGCTCGGCCAGGTAAACAAGGCGGGGCTTGGGTAAACGATGAGCGTACCCGTCGATTAACTCAAAACGGGCTAACAACCCCAATTGTTTACCTCACATGTAACTTTGCACAAGGCCAAGGTGAGCGTGCGGCATTACTCACGCATGACGATGTTATTACCCTTTTTCACGAAATGGGTCATGCATTACATGCCCTGTTATCAGAAGTTGATGAACCTGCAGCCTCAGCCTTTGCAGCAGTAGAATGGGACGCCATAGAACTGCCTTCACAGTTTATGGAAAATTTCTGCTGGGAACGCACTGCACTCAAACGTTTAAGTGCCCATGTTGAAACGGGTGCCTCATTACCTGACAGCTTGATTGACAAAATGATCGCTGCACGTAATTTTCAAAGTGGCATGCAAACAGTTCGTCAAATTGAGTTCTCGCTCTTCGATATGTTGCTACATCAAACTCAAAAAGCCCTTGACATAGGTTCTGTCATGCAAACACTCGATGCAGTTCGCGATGAAGTGTCTGTCATGAAACCACCACACTGGCATCGTTTTCCCCATGCATTTACTCACCTTTTTGCAGGTGGCTATGGTGCAGGGTATTACAGTTACAAGTGGGCTGAGGTCTTATCAGCTGATGCTTTTGAAGCATTTGAGGAAGCAAGCCACACGCTTGACGCAAAAACGGGTGACCGCTTTAGACGCGAAATACTGGCCGTCGGTGGTATGCGACCTGCTGCCGAGTCATTTGAAGCCTTTAGAGGCCGCAAGCCTAAAATTGACGCCCTACTTCGTCACCATGGCATGCAAGAAGGCACGTCACACGCTTAAATAAAACAGGAATTTTGTCTTATGAATAGCTTAGTTAAACGCTTTCATACCTTAGCAGGTTTAATACTTATCGCATGCTCTGTGCTGTTGCTATCAGCCTGCTCAGAGCGTTCACCTGACTGGAATTTATATGATGTTAAGGGGCATTTGCCTGATTTAAAATTCACTTTAAACGGAGCAAATCAAAAAACCTGGACAGAGCAAGACTTAAAAGATCAAACCGTACTTTTATTCTTTGGTTATGCCAGTTGCCCAGACATTTGCCCAACCACCATGGCACAGCTGAATGAAATTTTACTAAAGCTGGGTGATCAGGCTAAAAACGTCAAGATTGTTTTTGTCAGTGTTGACCCGCACCGCGATACGCCTGATGTATTGCAAGCCTATGTCAACGCATTTAATCCGCAAGCTATTGGTTTGACTGGTGATGAAAAAACAATCTCTAACTTGGCACGTCGTTACCGTGTTGCTTACCANNGTTTTTGTATTTGATAAAAATGGTGACGCTCGGCTACTTGCGTCTGACTCAGAAAATACCGATGCTTTTGTTGTCGATCTTAAAAAACTCATACAACAGACAAATTAAGGCTAAAGTTGTCTCGCTGTATCACGTAAAGCAGTTCGCAACCCCTCTTCTATTACGGGGTGATAAAACGGCATAGCCAGCATCTCATGCACCGTCATCTTTTGTTGTAAAGCCCAAGCCAGCAAGTGCACCAAATGTTCGGCACGTGGTCCCACCATCTGTGCGCCTACAAAACGACCTGTTTCTTTTTCAGCATAAATGTGAAGCAGTCCATGGTTTTCAAGAATGACGCGTGAACGACCCTGGTTTGTAAAATCAAGGGTACCTGTCACATAATGTGACTTATCGTGTCCGGGGTAAAGCCCTACTGTTGCAATTTGTGGCTCAGTAAAAACGACACTTAAGGGTGCTCGACGTTGGCCTGCTTTCACATGAGGAAAATTTGCAGCATTTCTTCCCGCAATATGGCCTTCATCTGAGGCCTCATGCAAAAAGGGTAAATCGGCGTTTGCATCTCCTGCGATAAAAATAGGCAGTGCATCAATTTGCATCGTCAATTTATTAAAAGCCGGTAAACCACTGTCTGCAACGTTAACCCGAGCTTGAGCTAAGTCAAGACCTGCCAACATAGGCCTACGGCCAGTTGCCATCAAGACATAATCAAACCGTTCAGTGCGCTCGGTATTGTCGAGTGCAATATATTTGATTTCAACCTCATCCCCCATTCTCTTCGTATGTAACACACGCGCGTCTGGGTCTAAGTAAAATTCTTTTTGAAAGATCTTTTTGGCAGCTTGACGAACTTGTGGGTCATTGATTCCACCTAATGAACCGCTGACACCAAATATGCGTACATCAACGCCTAAGCGAGACAACGCTTGGCCCAGCTCTAAACCAATGACGCCTGGCCCAAACACAGCAACACGTTTAGGTAAGTCATTCCATTCAAATACATCATCATTCACAACTAGCCGATCACCTAGCTCACGAAACGAAGGTGGCACGAAAGCTGTAGAACCCGTAGCAATCACCACAGCGTGGGCTTGAACGCGCGTATGGGCATCAACCTCAAGCACATTTGAGCCCACAAATCGAGCGTAACCCAGCAACTTATGCTCGGCAGGTATGTTTTCAACGCTATCGAGCACAAAACCGACAAAACGATCTCGCTCAGCTTTAACCCGGGCCATAACCTCACGACCTTCAACGCGTATAGGGCCATCAACATGTATACCAAAGGGTTCAGTATGTGAAGCAGTATGTGCTGCGTGCGCCGCTGCAATCAATAACTTTGAAGGCATACAACCGACCCGCGCGCATGTGGTGCCATAGGGGCCACCCTCGATCAAAAGAGCTTGCTTACCCTCACGCAACACAGCACGATAAGCGGCCAAACCCGCTGTACCCGCACCGATAATCGCTACGTCAGTTTTTAATTCTCTCATATCAAAGCTTTTCCAAACATCAGTTTAAGTAACGGTGTAGCCTGCATCAATAATTGCTTGCTTGATCACGCTTTGTGCCGTGGTTGCAACAACCGCAACCTCGTGCGTTGAGACATCACATCGCACTTGCGCTGAAGAATCAACTGCTTGAACCGCAGCGGTGATGCTCTTTACACAATGCTGACAAGTCATATCTGGAACTTGAAATAACATAGGTCACC
>DITR01000042.1:11162-11308 GCA_002422175.1 Alcaligenaceae bacterium UBA6179 | reverse complement strand
GCTTGTAAAGCGAGCGCAAGCAGGCCACTTGATGCCTGCTCACCTGTGGCCGCTATCATGTCAAGTTCGCGCGGGTCAGGTAGGGCTGAAATTTCACGTGCCAGCCCAATCAAGCGATTGGTTTCACCCGACATAGCTGAGGGCAC
>DITR01000042.1:1087-11153 GCA_002422175.1 Alcaligenaceae bacterium UBA6179 | reverse complement strand
TGCGCTCGGTTGAGCCCATCGAGGTACCGCCATATTTGTGAACAATAATTGCCATATTAAAACCAGCTTGAGTGACTAACCAACATGTGTTGGAAGAAAAAAGGAGTATTTTAGCGCGAAGACAAAACCACCCTCTTTTTGAGGCATTGCACCACGTGATGACCATGCTGCCAGCGTAAATCGCGGTCTTGGCCTAAAGCATGTAATTCCCTTAGTTGCTTGATGAGTTCATCAAGGCGCCCTGCTGTGGGCATGGCTGAAGCCACTAAGGCTAACCAGCGCCTTAAAACCAGTGCTTGCTGTGGATGCGTTAAATCGCGCCAAGTCTTTAAATCAAAACTATGGCTTGCCACATCAAACTCAACCCGCATAAGCAAATCATCGGCATACTCATCTAACAAAATACTGGCTTGGGTGGCTTGCTGAGCATGGCGCGATAAGTTGTTTACCCAAGCGGGCCAGCGCGCTTCTACGGCAGGAATAATTTGACTACGCAAGGCACCACGACCCAAACGGCTATCAACATTACTAGGGTCAAGCACAGGCTGCCAGCCCGTCGCTTGGCTAAATGCTTGAACCAAGCCCAAAACTTCAGGTTTGGCTACAGCTAGCCAAGGACGTAACCACAAAACCGTTTGTTTTGCATAGGTTGACACCGTTTGCATACCGGCGAGACCCATCACGCCTGAACCACGCAACAGTCTCAATAAAACAGTTTCTGCTTGATCTTGAGCATGATGCGCCAACAAAATACCCCCCACATCATGCAAGATAGCCATGTCATGCAACGCCTGTTGGCGAGCAGCACGGGCGCTACCCTCTGGGCCTAAACCTGAGTTCAAGTCGACTTTGACATGAGCATGAACAACAGGAACACCCAAGATTTGACCCAGTTGCTCAACATCTAGCGACCATTGGTCAGCTTTGGTTTGCATACCGTGATGTATATGAAATAAGTACAAAGGCCGCTGCCAAGTTTGACATAAGGCAGCTGTGGCAATGGCTAAAGCCGCTGAATCTGGCCCGCCGCTACAAGCCACTGCAATCGGGCTATTTGGTAAATGATGCTTGAGCAATGCCTCAATCGGTTGGGTTAATGCTGGGGCAGACAAGCCGCCCCATGCGCCCCAACTAGGCACGCACTTCTTGGAATCGCCCATATGACAATAAACGCTCAAGACGATGTGCAATCAGTTGTTCGGGCGTCATGCCTGAAAGCTGGCGTAAGGAATCAGCCAAAGCGCGTCTTAAAAGCCGAGCCATGACACGGGGGTCACGATGTGCGCCACCAACCGGCTCGTTCACGACTCGATCAATGAGACCCAAGTCTTTGAGACGTGGCGCGGTAATAGCCAGTGCTTCAGCAGCCTCGGGGGCTTTGTCTGCACTGCGCCAAAGAATTGACGCGCAACCTTCTGGTGAAATGACTGAGAACGTTGAATATTGCAACATCAACAAAGCATTACCCACCGCAATAGCGAGTGCGCCACCTGAGCCACCCTCGCCAATAATGGTGCAAATAACCGGTACTTTTAATTCAGCCATGGCATAGAGATTACGACCAATGGCTTCCGATTGGCCGCGCTCTTCGGCACCGATGCCAGGGTAAGCACCCGGGGTATCAATAAATGTAAAAATAGGTAAGCGGAACTTTTCCGCAACACGCATTAAACGCAATGCTTTACGGTAACCCTCAGGACGAGGCATACCAAAATTACGGGCTGTACGCTCTTTGGTGTCACGGCCTTTTTGATGGCCGATAACCATACAAGATACGCCATTAAAACGCGCTAACCCGCCCACAATCGACTGATCGTCGGCATACATGCGGTCGCCATGCAACTCGTGATAATCAGTAAAAATTTCTCTGACGTAATCGAGCGTGTAAGGGCGTTGTGGATGACGGGCAACCAACGCAGTTTGCCAGGAGGTTAGCTTGCCATAGATGTCTTTAGCAAGCGATTGGCTCTTGTGTTGCAAACGGTTGATTTCGTCAGAAATATCAACGGCTGAATCGGCTTGAACAAAACGCAATTGTTCGATCTTGTTTTCAAGATCGGCTAAGGGTTGTTCAAATTCAAGAAAAATATTGGGCATTGCGTCGCTAAATATCGGTAAATGTCACGGTAGTGTAACGGGTATCAACCTTCGCGCGCCATCGCGGCTTGGCCTGTGTAGAAATAGATACATTAATACTCAACCACAATTGGGTCAAGACTGCGCCAAAGATACCACGTGGCGACGGTGCACCAAGGCGACCAAGCCTCGGCAACTTCGCGAGCCTCGAATCGCGATACGGGCTCACCGCTAAAATAATGCAATGAAATGGCTTTTAATAAGCCCACATCATCTAGCGGCAAAACATTAGGGCGCTGCAGGTTGAAAATGAGAAACATTTCAGCTGTCCAGCGACCCACACCCCGAATCGCGATCAAATCTTTGATGACGTCTTCGTCTTCCATATGACCCCAGTTTTGAGGTTTTACCAGCTTATTTTTGAAGTGACCCGCCAAATCAGTCACATACTCGGCTTTGCGTAGCGACAAACCGCAGGTGCGTAAACCATCTAAGCCCAAACGTTGAACGGTTAGTGGTGTAAAGCGACGACCGCACCCTTTAAGCACTCGCTGCCAAACCGATTCAGCCGCCTTGACTGAAATTTGTTGACCCACAATTGAGCGCGCTAGCGTCATAAATGGGTCGCCACGCGACTCAACAGAACCCTCACGATTAAGCGGTATCAATCGCTTCATGATGCGATCTTTTTTGATCAAATGCCCAACAGCATCTTCCCAGTAGTGGGGCTTACCGTTTGGCTCATGGGCTTGAAGGCTTGACAAGAAACTAGCCCCTTTGCCAATGCGTCAAACCACCAGACCTGTCTTCTAAGACAACACCGCTCGCCAACAATTTGGCGCGAATCTCGTCGGCGAGCTTAAAGTCTTTGATCGCTTTTGCTTGGGCTCGAGATTCAATGAGTCTTTCAATTTGCTCATCGTTGAAAGTCACTTGTGCCAAAAGGCTTTGGTGTGCTGGCTGATCATCACTTAAAGCGCCCTGTGCTACTTGATCTTGACGAGCAAGCTGGCTTTGTTCAAGGGCGCGACGGGTGTAACGTGTTGTTGATTTTAAATAAACTGAAGGGTCAGTTTGCAGTAACCCCAGCACACCGCCTAACGCCCGTAGTTGGGTTGCAGCAACCACTGCGCTCGTGCCTTGGTTACCAACATCATGGCTTAATTTTGAACTGCTCACGTTGCTACCACCCCGATTGGCCTGCGCCGCCAAATCAAACAAAACCGCAACGGCACCTGCTGTATTAAAGTCATCGTTCATAGCCGCAGCAAAGGCTTTCGCTGCAGGTGTTGACCAATCTATTGCGTCAGTTGAGGTCGCTTCCAGGCCATTCATTGCAGCTTGAGTCGCAGTTATAGCCGGGAAAGCCTGCAAAGTTTGATAAAGTCGATCTAATGCGTGTTGCGCGTCGGCCAAATTGTCGGGTGTGTAGTTTTGTATGCTGCGGTAATGATTACGAACAATAAAAAACCGCAACATTTCAGCTTCACGTGGGTTAGCCGTATAGTTTGCTTGATTTTTGGGTAATTCAGTACTGTTAACCGTTTGGCGAATCGTTTTAAAGTTGCTTAACGATTTTGACATCTTGTCAGCATCGACCATTAACGGGCCACAGTGCAGCCAATGATTTGCCAAGGTGCCCCCAAATGCCCCTTCGGTTTGTGCAATTTCATTTTCGTGATGGGGAAATTTTAAGTCGGGCCCGCCGCCGTGAATATCTAAAGGCAAACCTAACAAGGCTTTACTCATGGCAGAGCACTCAATGTGCCAGCCTGGCCGCCCCCAACCATAAGGTGACGGCCACTTTGATTCGGGGGGTTCAGTGGCTTTTGCTGCCTTCCACAAAACAAAATCAAGGGGATCGCGTTTGCCTGCTGAAACGGCAACGCGCTCGCCCGCCCTAAGCTCATCAAGTGTTTTACCTGATAATTTGCCATAACCTTCGAAACTGCGCACCGCATAGTTGACATCACCATCTTGGGCGCGATAGGCGTGACCCCGGCTTTCTAAACGATCAATAATGTCAAGCATACCGCTGACGTGATCGGTGGCTTGAGGCTGATGATCTGGCGCTTGAACCCCGAGGGCGGTCTCATCAGCATGCATAGCTTGAATAAAAAACTGTGTGACATCTGATATTTTTTGGTTTGTTTCAACCGCACGTTTGATGATTTTGTCGTCAATATCGGTGATGTTTCGTACATAATTCACCTTAAAACCCGAGGCACGCAGCCACCGCGCAATAACGTCAAAGCTGACCAACATGCGCGCATGCCCAAGGTGGCAGAAATCGTAAACAGTCATGCCACAAACATACATGGCTACCTGGCCCGCTTGAACCGGCACAAAAGGGCGTTTACTACGGCTAAGAGAATCGTATATTTGAAGCATGAATAATGAATGAGGTGGGCTTTTTCTTACGTGTAGCAAAAGCGCCGTTAAAATAACGAAAAGTAAGTATAACAACTGAGGTATGGGTCAATTGATTTTATTGCAACGAATTAAGCGTTTTCTGCAAGGCACACTGGGCATTTTTGTCTTGATGACGCTGTTCGGCTGCGCTGCGCCACCCAAGCCCCCGGCCATGACCAGCACAGATCAAAACACAACAATCAAGCCTAAACTTAATCGGGGCTGGGAAGGCCTCGCCTTATTGCTCGATAAAATTACACCCGATGTTGATACTGACGTACCACTATCTGGGGAAGAAATTGATTTACAAATTGAAGCGCTGATCAACGCAGGCGATATTGACGAAGCGCTTGAGATGATTCAAGCGCGTCAGGTGGTATTGGCAAGTAGCACATCACCTGGCACAGATGTTCAACTCATGTTTCAACATGCCAGAGCGCTTGCATTGAGTGGTCAAACTCAAGAAGCAAAAGCCATTTATATTGATTTGACTGAGCGCTTTCCTGAGCTCATTCAGCCCTGGAATAATTTAGCTGTACTTTACGCTAACGAGGGCAATATCGTGAAAGCTGAAGAAGCTTTACAAACAGCGCTGTTAGGCAACCCAAACAACGCAAATGCTAAATATAATCTGGCTAAAATTCAGCAAGCCGTCGCTGATGCTGCCAAAAAGCAAAAACAAACGCCACAGCGTAACCCCACCAAAACGCAATAGGAATCATCACAAATATGCTTAACCTAAACTTGAGTTTTTTTAGCAGAACACTTCTCGTCACTACCTTAACTTTTTTTACCCTTGGCATAATCAACACTGCGTCAAGTCAAACCAAACCTCAACCTCAAAAAGGCACCGCTTCCATGAGTACAAACCCACGCGTCAATCTAAAAACTAATCTTGGCGACATCGTCATTGAACTCAACGCTGAAAAAGCACCTAAATCAGCTGAAAACTTTTTAATGTATGCCCGTGAAGGTGCTTACAACAATACAATTTTTCATCGAGTGATGGACGGCTTCATGGTTCAAGGTGGCGGTTTTGAGCCTGGCATGAAACAAAAACCGACCCATGCCCCAATTGATAACGAAGCAGCAAATGGCCTTAAAAACGACAAGTACACCGTTGCCATGGCTCGTACCAACGACCCCCATTCAGCGACTTCACAGTTTTTCATTAATGTGGCCAACAATGAGTTTTTAAACTTCAAGTCACCAAGCGGTAGTGGTTGGGGCTACGCGGTATTTGGCAAGGTTGTTCAGGGTGAAGACGTTGTTGACAAGATTCGCGCTGTTAAAACGGGCACAACGGGTTTCCATCAAAACGTACCCACTACTGATGTGATCATTGAGCAAGTCACCATCATTGAATAAATTGCAAATGGCGGGGCCGGTATGGCTTGCTTCAGATATTCATCTAAGCGAAAACAGCCCGGCAACCGCCCTAGCTTTTTACGACTTTCTTGAAGACGCCTCTCAACAGGCGTCTGCGCTTTTTATATTGGGCGATTTGTTTGATGTTTGGGTGGGTGATGATGTCATCAATCACCCTACCCCTTGGCTCAAACAATCACTTGAAGCACTTGCACGATGTGCTGCACGCATACCTGTCTATGTGGGTTTAGGTAACCGTGATTTTTTGCTGGGTGTTGCGTTCATTCAACACATTGGTGCACACCCACTTGCTGATCAAACTCTACTTTCTGTTGGCTCTACGACCGCACTCATCAGTCACGGTGATGAATATTGCACGCTCGACCACAGCTATCAACGTTTCAAATGGTGGGTCAGGCAGCCTTGGTTGCAATATGCATTTAGGTTTTTAAGTTTATCGCGACGTTTAAAAATTGCATCGCAAGCGCGGGCTCAAAGTATAAAAAAAATGTCGCAGCTGTCAACTCAATGTGCAAACTCTGGGCCAGACATCATTGACGTCTCAACTGATGCCGTAATCAGTGGGTTTAGTGACTTTGGTGTCAACACGATCATTCATGGTCACACTCATCGACCGGGCCAACAGGGCTACGACATAGATGGAAAGGTTTTGACACGCTGGGTGTTACCTGATTGGGAATATGACCATCTCGGTAAAGATAGGCAGCCGCGCGGCGGTTATATTGAAATCAGCAGTCAAGGTGTTGATCTTGTTGAACAACTCAAACTAAAACACAAAGAACGCCACGACCAAGCCTAGAATAATTCGGTACCAACCAAACACACGATAAGTGTGTTTAGACACAAAGGCCAAGACAGCACGCACAATCAGCAGCGCGCTCAAGAAAGCAGCCACAAAGCCCACCGCGATAGCAGTCATGTCGTGTTGCGACAATTCGGCTGCATGCTTATACGTGTCGTACAAAGCTGCAGCCAACATAGTTGGCATAGCAAGAAAAAATGAAAACTCAGTCGCCGTTTTACGTTCTATGCCAGCGAGCATGCCACCAATAATGGTTGACCCAGATCGTGATGTACCCGGCACCATCGCTAAACATTGGGCGAAACCCACCACCAACGCTTGCCGCCATGTAATGGTTTCAAGTGATGTGACGGTGCCCGGTTTGATATCTTGCTGACCACCTGTTCGGCCACGCTCCACCCACAACATAATGAGACCACCCAAGACTAACGTAACCGCCACCACTCCTGGATGAAAAAACAGCACTTTGATTTGTTTGATGAACAAGCCGCCGATGACGGCAGCCGGCAAAAAGGCTATTAACAAATTTCGCATGAATGAGACTTCAACCGGGTTGCGAGCGAGCACACCTTGAAGCAATTGCGCAATACGGGCACGGAATATCCACATCACTGCAAAAATTGCGCCCAATTGAATCACGACCTCAAATACTTTACTTTCAGTTGAGGTGAAGTTGATCCATTCGCCAACCAAAATTAAATGCCCCGTGCTAGAGACTGGCAAAAACTCAGTCAGGCCTTCAACAATACCGAGTAAAAAGGCTTTCAATAAATGTAGTGTCGATTCAGTCATAACCTAATTTTTATTTAATTTTAAGATGTCGCGTGGTCTAGGTCAGGGTCAATGTCATATTGGTCTTCAATGACATGCTTGGTCACATCAACCAACCCGATGCGACGGCCTTCTAAGCGTTTAACAGTAAAGGTAAAGCGTGACTGCTCTGTTTGCAGATCGCAGGTTTGACCCACTTGAGGTAACTGCCCAAAATAAGCGAGCAAGTAACCTGCAAGCGTTGTGTAATCAGCCGTATCATTAACCAAGCCCTCAGTTTCAAGCACTTGTTCAAGTAAATGTAGATCAGCCGCACCATCCACTCGCCAGTGATTAGCGCCGTCTGAAATAATATCTGGCATTTCGTCTTCATCTGGAAACTCACCCGCAATGGCTTCGAGCACGTCAATCGGTGTCACGATGCCTTGAAGCGTACCAAATTCGTCTGCCACAAGAACCAGTTGGCCTCTAGATTTCTTTAACGTGTCCATCAAACGAATCACGCTGATCGTGTCGTGAACCATAATGGGATCACGAAGTCTTTTTTGATTAATTTGACCATCAATTAACAAATCAGCCACAATTTCTTTGGCGCGACCCACACCCACCACTTCATCTACCGAGCCGCGACAGACCGGAAAGAAGCTGTGTGGAGTGATGTTGATTTGCTCAATGATGGTTTGACTATCGTCTTGAAGATTGATCCATGAGATTTCAGTGCGTGGTGTCATGATGGAATGAATCGAGCGTTGACCTAATGATAAGACGCCGCTAACCATGTTGCGCTCTTCAACGCCAAACGTTGACGATGTTTGTACCGTATCATTTTGTGGGGCGGTTTCTATCACGGCATCAGGCACACGTCTACCAAGCAATCGTAAAACGGCCTCAGCCGTGCGTTCACGCATGGGGCGCGACACGTCAATTTTGAGTAAATTTCGACGTAATAGTTGATTAAGCAACTCAATCACAATTGAAAAACCAATGGCAGCGTACAAATAGCCTTTAGGCACTGCAAAGCCAAAGCCTTCGGCCACCAATGAAAAACCAATCATCAATAAAAAGCCTAAACACAAGACTACGACAGTGGGGTGTGCATTAACAAATCGCGTCAATGGCTTGGAAGCAATTAACATGACGATGACTGAAATAATGACTGCAGCCATCATGACTGGCAAATTATTTACCATACCCACAGCTGTAATGATCGCGTCAAGCGAAAACACCGCGTCTAGCACCACAATTTGCGTCACAATTACGCCAAAACTGGCGTAGACGCGCGACCCTGATGCATTCGATCTCACGCCTTCAATGCGCTCATGCAACTCGACTGTGCCTTTAAATATCAGGAAAAAACCCCCCAACATCAAAATCAGGTCACGCCCTGACAACGAGACAGGCCCCACGACTAACCACGGCGCAGTGAGTTGAACCAACCACGAAATACCCACCAAAAGCCCAAGCCGCATAACGAGCGCCAAAGACAAACCGATAATGCGCGCGCGATCACGCTGCTCTGGTGGCAGTTTGTCTGCCAAAATAGCGATGAATATCAGGTTATCAATGCCCAGAACGATCTCGAGCACAACGAGGGTAAGTAAACCAATCCAAATCGTTGGATCAAAAAACCATTCCATCATTTAACCTTCGGTTTGCTTCAGAATCGATAATATTTGAGGTAAGATTTTCGGGGTTGAAGCCAACACATTGCCTGTAGACATCCAGGTTTGTTCGCCCTCAAAATCAGAAACAAGCCCACCTGATTCAAGCACAATCAAGCTGGCGGCAGCCAGATCCCAAGGCTTAAGGCCGACGGCACAGTAAGCATCGAAACGGCCTGCCCCGACATAAACCATATCAAGCACTGAAGAACCCGTACGACGCACACCGGCGCTTTGATTCGCTAAATTGGCAAAACGTTGTGTCGCGGCATGATCGGGCCCCGACACACCCGGCCAACGTGCACCGAGCAAAGCATCTGGAAGTCGGAGTTGACCTGAAACGCGCATACGGCGATCATTTAAAAAGGCACCACCGCCACGACTAGCCGTAAATAATTCGTTGCGAGACGGGTCATAAACCACTGCTTGAACCACCTGGCCGTTTTGGCGCAAACCAATCGACACAGCAAAGATGGGCAAACCATGAACAAAGTTAGTGGTTCCATCAAGCGGGTCAATCACCCACTCAAACTCAGTGTTTTGTTCTTTATTTTGATGCGTGACCCCCGACTCTTCAGCTAAAAAGGCATGGTGAGGGTAGGCCGTGTGCAAAATATCAATAATGGCTTGTTCAGCTTCATGATCAATGTCTGTGACATAATCTCTGGCACCCTTTCGAGTGATTTCTAGACGATCTGGGTTTAAGCTTGCACGATTAATAATTGAACCGGCGCGGCGTGCAGCTTTAACGGCGGTAGTGAGCATTGGGTGCATATAAAAAAGACTTTCCTTGGCAGCAAATCATTGGATTTTAGATGACTCTAGCATTATTTCGTATTCGGTACGTTTTATCAGCCCCCAGCCACCCCGGAAACGTCGGTTCAGCGGCCCGTGCTGTCAAAACCATGGGGTTTGAAGATTTATGGCTCATAAACCCTCAAACTCCCGATTTGCA
>DITR01000042.1:0-984 GCA_002422175.1 Alcaligenaceae bacterium UBA6179 | reverse complement strand
GTTGTCTTAGGGTGCGAACGTTCAGGTTTAAGTAATGCCGAAGTCGCGCAATGCCACTATGTTTGTCACATACCCGCCAACCCATTGTATAGCTCACTCAATCTTGCACAAGCGCTACAACTGGCTGCGTGGGAAATGCGCTACGCTCTCATTGACCCGTCAGAGCGCATGCCCATTACACCCACCTTGCAAGACGACCCCGGCCGGCAACTGGCTCCCCAAGCTGCTGTGGCCGCTCTTTTACAACACTGGGAAGAAGCCTTAATCGCGATTAAATTTCTTGACCCAGAGCACCCTAAAAAACTCGTCGTACGCATGCAACACCTCTTTAACCGCCCCCATATGACTCAAGATGAAGTCAATATGATGCGAGGGGTATGTTCGGCTATGATCTCGTCGAGTCGGTTACGATAAAGATATGATGTTTAATCACCTACGCGAAGATATTCGTTGCATTCTTGAACGCGACCCTGCGGCCCGCAGTCGGTTAGAGATTGTGACGTGCTACCCCGGCTTGCATGCCGTTGTTATTCACAGGCTTTCTCATAAACTTTGGTCCTCAGGCTGGTTCACTCTAGCGCGTTTTATCTCACAGATCGCACGCTTATTGACCGGTATTGAAATTCACCCTGGGGCAAAAATGGGGCGTCGCGTCTTTATCGACCATGGCTATGGGGTGGTAATTGGTGAAACCGCCATTGTGGGTGATGACTGCACTATTTATCAAGGTGTGACGTTGGGTGGCACACGACTCTATAAAGGTGAAAAAAGACATCCCACATTGGGTCAAGGCGTCGTCGTTGGGGCGGGTGCAAAAATATTAGGTGGCTTCATCGTGGGCGATAACGCTCGTATTGGTTCGAACGCGGTGGTGGTCAAACCTGTGCCAGCAGGCGCTACGGCAGTGGGCAACCCTGCCCGTCTTATTCAGGTCAATACAGATCTAGCAGACAACCTGTCTCACATAGCAGGGGCTACACACAA
>DITR01000175.1 GCA_002422175.1 Alcaligenaceae bacterium UBA6179 | reverse complement strand
TTCGATTCCGGCCCCGGGCACCAGGCTTAAGTCATTGATTTTTAATAAAAATTGCTTTACCCTATTAACGGGGTATGAGCAGTATTCAGGCTCTACCCCATTAACGGGGAATTATTAGTATTCATCAAATAGCACTGCTTCTTAAACACGGCAAAATACGCCGTTCCAACCGCAGTGGGCCAAGACCCTTAGCCGGTAATTCTCAAAGTTCCTAAAGCCATACGCCCTTCGGGACATCATTTCCATTTTAGTGTGGAAACCCACGGTTATCCCGTTTGATTTTGAAGTGCGCCACATCCTAACTATTGGCTCTAACCAAGAAGTCAGTGTGTTGGCCAAAGTGCGCGCTGGGCTTTGAGCTAATTGCCCAATCAACTTAAGCAAACGCCCCATGAATTTCCTGCCATGTTTGGGCATTAAGTTCTTGATCAATAGCAACTTATTGAGTCGATGCTTGGCAAGACATAGGGTTTTCAAGACGGGAAACTGTTCTAAATAGTGCATGAGGTTTGCATGCTGAGCATCACTTAGGTTCCAGCGATGAAGACGCATCAGACTCAGTTCCGAACGTCCAAGCACCACATCAAAGACTTTATGGTTTTTAAGGTCAACTAGGGTCGTGACATAGCCTGTCTTGCGTGTAAAGAAATGCTCATCAATACCAAGCACTCGC
This sequence comes from Alcaligenaceae bacterium UBA6179, assembly GCA_002422175.1. Lineage (GTDB taxonomy): Bacteria > Pseudomonadota > Gammaproteobacteria > Burkholderiales > Burkholderiaceae_B > Algicoccus. The sequence continues at coordinate 3,780 of DITR01000175.1, read as the reverse complement.
GGGCAGGTCCTTCCAGACAGCTCGGATACACACGTCGATTGATCAGATGTTGATACCAGCGCCCGACTGTGGCGCTCCCAATGGGGTGTGTCACGGACAGCTTGCTCTGGCTGACGCCTCCATCATGACTACAAGATCGGAACCCATCTAAGTTAAGAAAGTGATCAGAGCAAATAGAATAACTACACTCACGAGCACGATCCACTTTGTCTAGCAATACAACTCTCTGGTGGTTCCGAAATCGATTTCAAGACCATACTCACTGCTCTGGATTCTGTCCATTTCCCTGAAATTCACAGTCCGTCTTAGTATTGACCTGCTCGTAAAACACCCACAACGAGTTTAAACTTAATGTCGTCAACCTTTGCTGACACACATCGTTACAGGGAAAAAAACATGCGTTTAAATAGAGCGAGCAAAGCTAGGCTTAAGCACTCCTTTCAAAAGCAGTTTACAGAAATTTTTTGGGCTAACCGCTACACCTGTCGGTTTAAGTTTAGTAAGCCGTTATGATGGATAAACGACCGATCATCAGCATCGTCACCCCATTCTTTAACGAATCAGGAAACGTTCAAGCCTTCTGTCAGGCGATCTCTTCGGAGCTAGAGCATCTATCAAGCTACCGGTTCGAGGTCATCTGTATCGATGATGGCAGCAACGACACCACTTTGCTTGAACTGCTTGAAGTTATCAAAAATGACAATCGTTTCAGAATAATCGAGTTGTCTCGCAATTTTGGAAAAGAAGCAGCACTGTCAGCCGGTCTCGACGCAGCAAAGGGGGACGCTGTCATCATAATTGATGCTGATCTACAGGATCCCGTTTCACTCGTCAGCAAGTTGGTAAAAACTTGGGAAAGATCGGGCGTAGACATAGTATTGGCTAAACGCGTAAACCGCAGCAATGATAGCCGAACCAAACGTTCAACAGCAAAAGCTTATTACAGACTTCATAATTTTCTATCCTCTGTCAAAATCCCCGCTGATGTTGGTGATTGTCGTTTGATGACGCGTGAGGTCGTGCAAGCGTTAATGCTCTTACCCGAGACACAAAGATTCATGAAAGGTTTATTTACTTGGGTAGGTTTCAGCACCACAGTGGTTGAGTATGACCGGGAATTGCGGCTTTCAGGTAGCTCAAAGTTTACTTGGTGGCGTTTGTGGAATTTCGGTATTGAGGGTATCACCAGCTTTAGCACCATGCCCTTGAGGGTCTGGACTTACATCGGTATCGCTGGCGCGATTTTGACAACTGTATTTGGTCTATATGTTTTCTTTAAAACACTATTTCTGGGAACAGATGTTCCTGGTTACGCGTCATTGTTCATAGCAATATTGTTTTTTGGTAGTGTGCAGCTTATAGGTCTTGGAATACTCGGAGAGTATATAGGACGTATTTATTTGGAGTCTAAGCGAAGGCCCTCGTATATCATTCGGCGATTTCACAGTGAAGTAGATAGCGATGTAAAGTGACATCGGTGTATGGCCCTAGGCTCGAATAACCGGGCATGTGCCAGCACTAGGGCGAGAACCGACGCGTGCATATCATGCAGAGGCGTCAGGCTTATTTGATGCGTACTGCCATCAAATCAATGCATAAACTCAACCCAACCCTATAGCCTTGAGAAGTGCTGTCGCAGCGGGTGCTGATGAGGCGGGGTTTTGGCCGGTGATCAATAGCCCGTCTGTCACGACATGGGGTTGCCAGTCAGCGGCTTTAGAGTAATTGCCGCCGTTTTGGGTGAGCATGTCTTCGACTAGAAACGGCACAACCTCGGTCAAACCTGCTGCGGCTTCTTCGGTATTCGTAAAGCCCGTTACCGACTTGCCTTGCACTACTGATTGACCATTTGCCGCTTTAGGGTGTCGCAACACGGCTGGCGCATGGCACACAGCTGCAACGGGTTTGCCAGCAGCCAGTGTTGACTGAATCAACTCAATTGAGAGTTTGTCTTCAGCTAAATCCCACAATGGGCCGTGACCACCAGGGTAAAACACGGCATCAAAAGCGTCTGAAACAATCTCGTCTAAACGAAGCGTATGTGCTAATTGCTGTTGTGCATCGGCGTCTTTTTTAAAACGCTCTGTTGCCTCAGTTTGAGCGCCGGGCTCATCGCTTTTGGGGTCTATAGGTGGTTGACCACCGTGAGGCGATGTCAAAGTAATTGAAACGCCTGCATCTTTAAAGACGTAATAAGGTGCTGCAAACTCTTCAAGCCAGAAACCCGTTTTTTCACCAGTCTGGCCGAGTTGATCGTGCGAGGTTAAAACCATCAGTATTTTTTTCAATCTGTTACCTTTTAAATATTTGTCATTTAGCTAAAGACAAGTTGCCTTAATCGTCTGACAAGCGAACGATTAGCTTGCCAAAATTTTTGCCTTCAAGCAAACCAATAAATGCTTGTGGTGCATTTTCTAAACCAATCACAACATCTTCGCGGAATTTGATTTGCCCAGCAGTCACCCATTTACTCATCTGACTGATGAACTTAGAATAGTGATCGGCGTAGAAATCAAAAATAATAAAACCCTGTATCTTGAGACGTTTTGTCAAAATATTGCGGGTCAACACACCCAAGCGGTCAGGGCCTTTAGGCAACTCAGTATCGTTGTAGTGGGCAATTAAGCCACAGACAGGAATACGTGCACCCACATTTAACAACGGCAGAACCGCATCAAAAACAGGCCCGCCTACATTTTCAAAATATATGTCAATACCTTTCGCACAAGCATCAGCCAATAATTGAGGGAAGTTAGTCGCGCGGTGATCAACGCAAGCATCAAACCCAAGCTCATCAACGACATAGCGACATTTTTCATCACCACCTGCTATGCCAACCACTCGACAACCTTTTAACTTGGCGATTTGGCCCACTACCGCGCCCACGGCGCCACTTGCGGCAGCAACAACAACGGTATCGCCAGCTTTCGGTTGGCCAATCTCGAGCAACCCCATATAAGCAGTAAACCCGGGCATACCCAACACACCCAGTGCGAGTGAGGGGCGCGGTATCACGGCATCAAGCTTGCTGATATCTTTTCCATCAGAAAGGGCATGACTTTGCCAGCCGCTTTGACCCAACACTAAATCACCCGGTTTAAAGTCGGGGTGTTCAGACACTTCCACGCGGGAAACTGTTCCACCGACCATGGCTTCACCCAACTCAACGCATGGCGCATATGAGGGGCGATCGCTCATACGACCACGCATATAAGGGTCAAGCGAAAGGTATAAGGTGCGCAACAAAACCTGCCCAGCCGAAGGGGCTGCAAGCGGTCGCTCTTCAAGATGGAAATTTGCCACAGTTGGCACACCCACGGGGCGAGACATAAGGGTGACGCGACGATTTAAGGTTGTGTTGTTTGTCATGAGATCTCTGTAACCTTTTAATATTTAGATTTATAAAGCGCCATTGAGAATGGTGCTACACGTGCATCAGTGGGTACCCGTTCATTTAGCTGTGCAGTGATTTCAGTACCAAAAACGATTTTGGTGGGGTTGTGGAAAGTTAAGTTAGGCTATTTGGTTAGATTGATTACAGCCTGAGGTTTCTTCTTGACAGGCAGTTTTAAAATGCAAAATTTAAGTTTTTTACTGAAATACATTACTCAGTATGTCCGCAACAATGCGCGTTCCTACGGCCACAAGAATCAGATCGCTACCAGCAACCTGCCACTCATAACCCGGATGGAAGGGCAGTTGATTAAAAAATGGTCCTGGCCCCAGTTTTTTTGCAATACCCGGTGGCAACGGCTTTCCGCGTGCGAGGTTTTTAGCAAT
>DITR01000086.1 GCA_002422175.1 Alcaligenaceae bacterium UBA6179 | reverse complement strand
CCCCCACCATCACACCCACCCAAATAGGGTCAAGCCCTAAGCCTAATAAAATGGGTGCGGTAATGGGAATAACAATAAAAATAATTTCAAACGTATCTAAAATGAAGCCCAGCACAAACATGATCAACATCACCACGATCATGGCGCCAATCGCACCGCCTGGTAAGCCCGACAAAAACTCGTGTACTAAGTTGTCGCCACCCATTTGACGAAACACAATAGAAAACACCGAGGCGCCAAACAGAATAATAAAAATCATGGCGGTGATGGTGGCGGTTGACACCATCGCCTCACGCATCACCTTATAAGACAGACGCCAACGCAGTGCAGCCAGTACCATTGCGCCTACAGCACCTACTGAAGCGGCCTCAGTGGGGGTGGCAACGCCGCCAATAATTGAACCTAAAACGGTCACAATTAATAACAGCGGGGGGACCAAAGCAGTGAAAACTTCTCTAAGCAAGCTGCTGCCATCAACCTTTTCATAAGGCGTGGCAGGGCATGATTTAGGGTCAAAAATGGCCTTGTAAACCATAAACAATAAATAAAAGCCAACCAACATCAAGCCGGGTAAAAACGCCCCGGCAAACAAATCACCCACTGAAACTGGGTTAGGTGCAAAATTGCCTTTGGCCATTTGCACTTGTGAGTTAATGCCGGCCAACATGTCGGCCATAAAAATTAACACCGTTGAGGGGGGAATAATTTGCCCCAAGGTACCCGAGGCACAGATCACACCACTGGCTAGTTTGGGGTCGTAACCGGCTCGCAACATAGCCGGTAAAGAAATTAAACCCATCGTGACCACCGTGGCACCGACTACGCCAGTTGAGGCGGCCAATAGGGCACCCACCAGTACCACCGAGATACCTAAGCCACCGCGTAAATTGCCAAACATCTTACCCATGGTGAGCAATAACTGTTCAGCAATACCCGAGCGTTCAAGCATGACACCCATAAAAATAAACAACGGCACAGCCACCAAAACCTCGTTAGTCATAAAGCCAATATAGCGGCCTGCCAAAGACGAAAAGTTACTAAAATCAAATACCCCTAACTGGTATCCCACTAAAGCGAAAATGAGCGATGTACCCGACAACGTAAACGCCACCGGGAAGCCCAACATCAACATACCAATCACCCCAAAGAACATCAGGGCCGCGAGAATTTCACCGACAAGTACGAGATCCATGTTTATTCCTTACCTGTGGCTTGGGCTTGCGTCAAATAGCGGTAATTTACAGGTATGAGGTCGTCACGGTTTTTCAGAACCAATACAGAGCGAATCAGCATGGCAATGCCTTGCAAAATCATCAACACGCCAAACACCACAATAAACGTTTTGAGTACATATAAGCCGGGCATGCCACCGATGTTGGCCGAGTTTTCTAAAATGCGCCATGACCGTTGTACAAACGGTAAGCCGTAGTAAATGACGACAAACATAAAGGGAAATAAAAACAGTAAAACGCCAATCGCATCGCAAATCGCTTTATGTCGAATGGTGCCGGGGCGGTAAAAAATATCAACGCGCACATGTTCGTCACGCATCAGCGCAAAACCAGCGACTGCGGTGAACATAAAACCATTGAGCCAGACATACAAGTCTTGTGCCCACAAGCGTGTGTTGTTAAACAAGTAGCGTTCAACCACCACTGAAAAACAGACCATTACAATTGCCAACGCTAACCATGAAAAAACACGGCCTATCTCGCGGTTGAGCGCATTAATGGCGCGCATAATAGAAGCCATAATTTCAAGCATAGCGGTACCTCTTGGGTTCCATTCAATTGAGAGTTATTTCTCAACATAAGTTGTGATGTGTTGCACGGTTGTAACAATCGCGTGAATTGTAAAGCAGTCAACACACAATAGTCTTTTTTTGTGGGAAAACAGTTAGCGTAAAATCTTTTTATAGTGTTAACCCGCACAGATCACAATATGACAACTAAATCAACCCAATCCATGCACATTGGTACGCTGTTCGCCAAGGTAGTTTTTGCCTGCTTGGGCGCGCTACCCTTGTCTTTTTTGCGCACCTTGGGTGTTGGGGCTGGCTGGTTATTGTGGGTGCTACCAGGCAGCTACAAGCGCCGTACGTTAATAAACTTAGCCATTGCCTTTCCAGAGCTTAACGAGACCCAACGTCAACAATGGGCTCGCCAATCCATTCAACATGTATGCCAAATGTTTTTAGAAATGCCTTATTGGTGGCGTGACTGGTCGGCCGAGCGCGTTACCGCTCATACCGAAATGATTGACTGGAAAATACTCGATGAAATTTTAGCTAAAGGTAAAGGGCTGATACTGATTTCACCTCACGTGGGTAGCTACGAATTGTTGGGCTCATTGATCAGTTCCCGCCACTCTGCAACGGTTTTATTTAAACCGCCCCGCGTGGCGTGGTTACGCGATTTTATTAAATCGTTACGTACGCTAAATCAACTTAGAGTCGTACCAGCTGATGCCTCGGGCGTACGGGCCTTAGTTAAAGCCCTGTTAAGAGGTCAAACGGTGGGCTTGCTGCCTGACCAAGTGCCCGTAATGGGCGATGGCGAGTGGGCACCTTTTTTTGGTCAAGATGCCTACACCATGCGCTTAGTACACCGCCTGCAAGCTTTGACCGGCGCGCCCGTCATTATGCTGTGCGTCTTGCATCAACCCGGCGAAAAGCTTTATAAGATGGAATATTGGGAAGTGCCGACTCCTTGGCCTGAAGACCCTGTGGCGGCCTTGACCTTTATGAACCAACACTTAGAGCGCGCCATTCGCTTGGCACCTACTCAATATTTATGGGGTTACAACCGCTACAGGCAGCCGAATCAGCGAAAAAATAAAAGTGATGGGCGGTCAGAGCCGTAATCAGTATGTAGTATTACTGCTGCGCAATAGCCTTATCAGGCCCCGCTAATTCGATAAAATCGTTCGCATAATCAGTTAACTTGGCATCAAGCATGTCTCGTTGCGCTGGGGTGAGCGTGTTTAATATTGAAGCGGTGAGTTGTGCTAATTGCTGCCGCCGTTCTGCACTGAGTTGCTGAATATCAGCGACCCGATAATTGCTTAAACTCACAAAATAATTCTTTAAAGCCACTGCCGCGCGTTCAGCTGAGCCGTGGTCTTGCGCCTCTTGTATGACTTCAAGTAAGGCCTCTTGCCGTGCCATGCGCTCTTGGGCCCACAAAGCCACCATAGAGCCGCGCCCATCAAGCCAGTTTTTAACCATTTTTTTTTNNGCCGCGCCCATCAAGCCAGGTTTTAACCATTTGTTTTTGTGGGGCGGTTAAATCACCCACCCAGTCTTCGTAACGATCGATAATTTCTTCGAGCCTTTTCTCTCGGCCCTTGGGGGTCATGGCAACTTTGACCTGTTTTTGTTGATATTCAGCATTGTTGTCAGCAAACTCTTTGCTTAGCCGTTGCCGCTGTTGTGGGGTCAGCGTAACCAGCACAGGTGCCAAGCGAACCGCAGCCTGCGTACCCATCGCCATTAACGCGTCTTCTAATTGCTCTTGTTTTTGTAAAATATCAGCAACCGTAAATTTTTTGCCAGTTGCTAACTCAACCCGCCATGCTTTTAAAGTTTGAGCGTAAAGTGGTAACTCATTTTGTTGATGCCATGCTTTGAACTTTTGTAGTTGTTCTTTCAAGGTAGCTTCTTGCGCATCGTTTAAATCAAGGTAACTGTCGAGTTGATATTGAATCAGCGAGGGTGATGTGCGGTAAGCCAGCTGCACTGAGCTACAGCCGGTTATGAACATCATCAACATTAAAGTCAAAAAACCTACGCTACGTCGGCTTATTGAATTTAATTTAAATGCTTGCAACTCAAGCAAAACTTTCACCATCAGGCCCCAATATGATCAATGCCCGCGATGTAAAGCCCACCGCGCACCTAAAACAATACCTGATGAAGCCAATATTGAGACGTAAGACAATGTTGATAGCCCGGTTAAACCTTGACCAATAGAGCAGCCCATTGCTAAGGCGCCGCCGACCCCCATGCACACCCCGCCAGCAATGTAACGACGTATTTCTTCGGCACTACGAAACCCTTCAAACTTGTGTGTGCTGGTTACACGGGCAGACACAAAGGCCCCAACGACCACCCCCACTACCACCGTCACCCCAAAGCTTAAACTCAAACCGGTGGCGATCATGGTGTATTGAATGGCCATACCAATGGGGGCGACAAACGTTAACGACCCCACTGAACCGGGTGCATTGGTTTCAAACTCATCAAACCCGAGCCAGCCCGTGACTAACCAACCCGCAACAATGAGCAAGCCGATAATGAAGCCGCCCAGCACATTACGACGCTGCTTGATAAACCCACGGTCTTTAAACACATAAAACAGCAAGCCTAAGATAACAAACGCTACCCCCCAGCGGTGTTGAAGACTGGCCGAGGGCAATGACACCATGGTGGCAGTTGCCACAGCGCTACGTAGCGGCCCAAGCAAGCCGGTTAAGGTCGCAAAGGCAGATATACCCAAACACAAGGCCACGACCAGGGAGCGCATATTGCCTTGCCCCAACAGCACCAACGTACGTGCCCCACAGCCGCGCGCCAGCATCATGCCCCAACCAAACAATAAGCCACCCACCGGTATGAGTAACCAAGAAAATTGATTTGTCACGTAAATTGACTGTGACAATTGAATCATGCCCCGCTCGTGAGCCCACTGCGTACCCGCCATCGCAACGGCCAGTGCTAAAACAAAAGACCTTAACTTACCGCTGCGCTCAGACGCGTGTAGACTTGTTTTGGGTTGCTCGGGAACGTTATGAAGCCTTGAGCCCCCCTTCACATTAAAACGATCGCGCAGCGCACGGTTTAAGCAAAACCCGGTTACCTGAGCCGCCACACCGTAAACTAGACCGATAAGCAAGCCACCAAGTATGGTGATTTCGCTGGGCGACATAGAATATATTCCTTGAAAAATAGGTTTTAGTTAAAACGAAGTTATGACAATACACGATGTAACCATTTGTAAACAAATACTTGCTAGCAATAAATTAATGAGGAAAGAACATGATTGACCTTTACTACTGGACAACCCCAAACGGCCACAAAATCACACTTTTTTTAGAAGAGTCTGGCCTTGATTACCAAATTAAACCCATCAATATCAGCCGGGGCGAGCAATTTGAACCCAGTTTTTTAAAGATATCGCCCAATAACCGCATGCCAGCCATTGTTGATGCGAACCCTGTTGATGGCGGTGAACCCATTGCTATTTTTGAATCAGGCGCTATTTTGTTGTACTTAGCTGATAAAACCCAAACCTTCATCCCGCAAGACCTGCGTGGTCGCAATGAGTGCCTTCAATGGTTGTTTTGGCAGATGGGTGGTTTAGGCCCCATGGCCGGTCAAAACCACCACTTTGTACAATATGCCCCAGAAAAACTACCCTATGCCATTGAACGTTATGTCAAAGAAACCAGTCGCTTATATGGCGTGTTGAATAAACACCTCTCAGACGGTCGCGATTTTATTTGTGGAAATCAATACACCATTGCTGATATGGCCTGCTACCCTTGGGTGGTGCCTCACGAGCGTCAGCAACAAGACATGGCTAAATTTCCTGCCTTAGCAAAATGGTTCACCCGCATACACGACCGCCCAGCAACGGTTAAAGCTTATGAGATCGCCACTGAGATCAACCAGAACAAGACTGTAGACGAAGAGTCAAAAAAGATCTTGTTTGGGCAAGATGCCTCTAGCGTGAGGTGATGGGTTTGGCCAAATACAACCAATCAACAATTGGGCTGTTAGGGCTGTAACCCACCACTAAATGTTCAAGCTGCGACCTGACGGCCTCGACATCGTTTTGTTTGATTGCCTGATCAAGCTTTGCAAGCTCGGCTTCAAGCTCGGGCCAAGGTAAATGCGCTTCGTTGGCTTGCATAATGCGGGGGTGGTCAGTGGTTTGGGGGTTGTCACCAATCAGCAGTTCTTCGTAAAGCTTTTCACCGGGGCGCAAACCAGTCAACACCACTTCAATATCGCCGTCTGGGTTTTGATCATTACGAACGGTTAAACCAGACAGTTCAATGGTGCGGCGGGCTAAGTCAATAATCTTTACGGGCTCGCCCATATCGAGTACGAATACCAGGCCGTTGCTATTTAAATCACGACTTGACATGGCCGCGGCTTGAATCACCAATTGGGCGGCTTCGGGTATGGTCATAAAGTAGCGGGTGATGTCTGGGTGGGTAATGGTGACGGGCCCACCACTGCGTACTTGCTGCTTAAATCGCGGCACCACCGAGCCTGAAGAACCCAACACATTACCAAACCGCACCATCGTAAAACGGGTTCGACTGGGCACAGCGGCCAAGCCTTGCAACACCATTTCGGCCAAGCGCTTACTGGCNNTTTGCTGCTAAAGCTAAGGTGCGTGTACCCCACACATTGTTCACGACCCCTTCAATTGGGTTGTGTTCAACCATGGGCACATGCTTGTAAGCCGCTGCATGGTAGATAGTGTGAGGTTGTAGTGCTTCTAAAATTTGATGCATGCGCGCGGCATCGCACACGGATGCCAGTAGGGGCACCAGTTTAATTTGAGG
>DITR01000091.1 GCA_002422175.1 Alcaligenaceae bacterium UBA6179 | reverse complement strand
AGCTTGGCCACAAAATCTTGCATGCCCATTAGTTGTTCTTTTTATGGGTCTTTGTGTGATTACATGACTCTAGCGTATATCGGCTTTCATAAAAGCGAAGTGACACGCTTAGATCAAACGCCTAAGGTTTAAGTAGGGCGTCATAACCCATCTGCGCATCGGGCCAAAGATGCTGAAAGCCGCTATCAACTAAACGCCGGCTAGACAAACGTTTACTACTCATTCCAACAGGCGAGGGGCCGATCAATACAGGTGGCGCGCCTAATTGCTTTGCGATATGGTTATATAGAGTGTGCATGGGCAAGGGTTGTTGGTCTGTCACAACGTAAATAGACTCAGGGTTTTGTAAACTTAAAATATGTTCAATCGCACGAGCTGCATCGTCAATGTGAATTCGGTTTGTATAATGAGGTGGTTCAATAGGTGCTGTGACCAGACCTTGTTGAATGCGCTGCACAATTTGATTACGGCCTGGCCCGTAGATGCCAGATAAACGCATGACCACACTATTTTGATGATTTTGATGCATAAACTGTTCAGTTTCTAATAATATTTTGCCATTAAACCCATCAGGTTGGGCTGGGCTGGTTTCATCGACCCATTCGCTTTTTGAGGCACCATAAACTGCGGTTGATGACACAAACACCCAGCGACGGGTTTGATGCCCAATAAGCGCATCAGACCCTAAAACAGCTGACAAGTTTTGTAGTCCTTCGAGGTAACTTGCCCGATATTGTTCAGGGGTACGTTGATCTGGCGTGGCGCTGTATACCACTTGCGTAATGGTTTGTGAAATTTTACTTAATGCTTTTAAAGTTGCAGGGTCACGTAGATCAACTGCTAACCATTGAAACAAATCATTTGAGGCTAGATCTATAACAGGCAATGCGGGGTTGATTGCAGGCGATTTAGTATTTGAAGCACTCAGTGCTGCATTTGAAGTCGGTGGGTGCCGCCTGAGTCCAATGACAGCTTGATTTTTACTGATTAAACGTTTTGCGATATTTAACCCTAAATCGCCACAGCCCGCTATCAATGTTGTCATGATGCTTGATTCATTTCAGGTGAAAAAAACCGTTCTTTCAAAGCAGGTAGACCGACACGGTCAATTAAATCGTTTAGCCTTTTTATGGCAGCTGGGCGGGGAGGCCCCTTGCGGCTAGCCACAATAAGCTCATTTTTCATTGAGTGTTCCCAGCCGACTAATTCGGTCACGGTGACTTGGTATCCATGCGCTTCGAGTTGTAATGACCTTAGGGTATTGGTGAGTTGGCTGCCAAATTCACGCGTGTGTATGGGGTGGCGCCATAGCTCTGAAATGGGGTCATCGCGATCGCTCTGTTTGGTTTGCCTCAGGGCCCGAGCGACTTCTGCTTGGCAGCAAGGTACTAAAACCATAAATTGCGCGTGATGACTGAGGCCAAAAGCAATCGCATCATCTGTGGCGGTATCGCAGGCGTGAAGCGCAGTGACCAAATCAACTTGGGTAGGTAAATCAGGGCTTTCTATAGCTTCTTTAGCAGACAATGCCAAAAACTGCATTTGTTTAAACCCCGCTTGTTGAGCTAGAGCGCGTGCTGATTCAACTAAATCAGCACGAATATCAACCCCATAAACGCGTGCCAAAGGCGCATGTTCTTTAAGATAATAATCCACTAATAAAAAGCCTAAATACGATTTGCCGGCACCGTGATCAACAATAGTAATGTCCTGTTTGTGTTCAAGTAATATATCAACTAAAGGTTTAATAAAACCTATTAAGTGCTTGACTTGCTTTAGCTTTCTACTACTATCTTGATTTAATTTGCCCTCTCGTGTGAGCAAATGTAACGCTTGTAATAGCGCTGTAGATTGACCGGGTAGGGGTTCAGAATTCTGCAAAGAAGGGGCATTGGGGGTCTTCATATGGGGCATAGTTTACTAGTCATCTTCTGTACTTTCATGGTTACGAATCAGTCATGGCTTAGATTAAAGCCCTGATGTTTTAAAGTAGGTAAATCACTTCGCTAAAGCCGGTTTTTCACTCAAAACAGGTTCAGTTCGCCAAGGGTTAGCTTGATCACCAGTCAAAATCAACCAAACCCCATCACCACTGCCTACCCAGCGCCCCGTTAAATCACCGATCACGACATGGTGTGTCACCATGACATAGCGGCCTCCTTTGGGAGGCAAATTCAAAATAAATTGCTTAAGATCAGCAATTTGTTGACCTGCAACAGAACGGTTTTGAAAATACGAGTTTAAAGCCGGTAGAAGCGTGACTGGACCTAAATCAAGCGCTTTGGCGGTATCAAATGAGCGACACCATTTACTGCTCCAAACTTTATCGGGCGTGAAGCCCAATTCTTTTAACTGCCGACCAAAATTTTTAGCTTGATCAATACCTTCTTGACTCAGGTTGCGCTGGGTTGAACAGTCATTTAAATTGAAGTGGGCAGGGTCCCCCATGCCCGGTGCTAAGGCATGCCGAATCATTAACAATTGGGTGTCAGTGTTTGCACGGGCTTGTTCTAAACCCACCGTTGCTGAAGGGACTCTTTGTGCGTGCACTTGGAGCGATTCTATAAGAATCGCGAAAAAAAAGAGAAATATCGCAACATATTTTTTCATTGATTCACCTCTTCGTTTGACATCATCATATCAACGACCTGCGAGCCAGTTAAAATAGCCTACCTTAAATCATGGTTGTTGCTATGTCTGAAGTCATTGCCTTAATATTCGATTTTGACGATACGCTTGCACCAGACAGCACGTCGGGTTTTTTAGAGCATATTGGTGTTGATACACAAATGTTTTGGTTAGAAAAGGTTAATCATCGTCTTTCTTCGGGTTGGGACCCTGTTCCCGCCTACCTTTACGAGATGATTCAATTATCTAAAACGCCAAATCAAGTTCCTATTACCCAAGCTACTTTACAAGCATGGGGTCAACAATTGCCCTTACATGTTGGGGTCGAAACGTTTTTTGATCGTTTAAGAGCTCAAGTTAAGGCCTTACACCCACAAGTACAACTCGAATTTTATTTGATTTCAAGTGGTATTGGTGATGTGGTGCGTCACACACCTATTGCGCACCAATTTACGCAAATATGGGCCTCTGAATTTTCTTATAACGCACAAAATGAAATTGAATTCCCTAAACGAATTGTGAGTTTTACCGACAAAACGCGGTACCTCTTTCAAATTCAAAAGGGCATTATTGGTCCCGCCTTTGACAGCAAGCCCTTTGAGGTCAACCGCAAAGTGCCTGAAGACCGCTTACGCATACCCTTCGATCAAATGGTTTTTGTGGGTGATGGTTACACCGACATACCCTGTTTTTCATTGGTACGGCAGTCGGGCGGTTTTGCTTTTGGGGTCTGGGACCCTAAACATCGAGACAAGCGAAGCCGTGCTTGGGGTTTCATTGAAGATGGTCGCGTTTCAAATCTTAATCAAGCACGCTATGACGCTGATGCAGAGCTTTACCAATGGCTTGAAGAGGCTGTGACCAGTTTAGCTGCGCGCATTGCGGTTAAATCACGTATGTATCGTGGTTAAAAAAATGGCTATTTTGTCAGACGAAGAATATATGCAACGCGCTGTCGCTTTGGCTCTTGAAGCCCAAAATAACGGTGAGGTACCCGTTGGGGCAGTGCTCGTTGATGCAATGGGTGAAGTCATTGGCGAGGGTGCCAATGCCACTATTTCAAGCCATGATGTCACAGCCCATGCCGAAATTTTGGCGTTACGTGTCGCGGGTCAGCGCATAAATAATTATCGTTTGCCAGGTTGCAGCTTATTCGTCACCCTTGAGCCCTGTGCCATGTGTTTAGGGGCTATATTTCATGCACGGTTGTCACGGGTGATGTTCGCCACCCCAGACCCTAAAACAGGGGCATGTGGCAGCGCTATCGACTTAGCAAGTCAGTCAAATTTAAATCATCACACCCAGATCGAACAGGGTGTATTAAAAGAAACGTGCTCGCATATGTTGAGCCAGTTCTTTAAACAAAAACGTCAAAAGGTTGTTTGAAATGGCTTTAAATCGCCGAAATAATATTTACGTTATCTCTCTCTCTAGCGCTGTTCAAGACGCTAAAACATTAGAGCGCGGCGTTCTTCGCCTCGCTAAAATGGGTTTTGCATGCAAAGTAGATCGCCACGCATTAGCTGTCGATACGCGGTTTGCAGGCACTGACTCACAACGTTTGTCTGCATTAAGCCGGTCGTTAAAACAACAGGCGCCTACTGTGATGGCTTCGCGTGGTGGTTATGGGGTCACGCGCTTATTAAATCAGATCGACTGGCGAGCCGTGGCCGATTCGGGTAAACGGTTTGTAGGCCAAAGTGACTTTACGGCTTTTTCACTTGCATTACTTAGTCAAACGGGCACAAGTAGTTATGTGGGCCCAACCGTATGTGCTGATTTTGGTGCCTCTAAATTGAACACACTGACTGCTGAGTTATTTGGTGAAGTGATGCGGGGTGAGTTAGAAATTTTAAGTTTTGAAAGCCCTAATAGTGATGCGGTCGATTGCCGTGGTGTGCTGTGGGGTGGCAATCTTTCAATGATTGCTGCTTTAGTGGGTACACCTTACTTGCCTAAAATTAAGGGTGGCATTTTATTTATTGAAGATGTGGCTGAACACCCATACCGTATTGAACGTATGTTGATTCAACTGGCCCAAAGCGGCGTATTAGCCAAACAAAAGGCGTTAGTGCTGGGCCAGTTTACTGATTACAAATTAGCGCCACATGATCAAGGTTATGACCTATCAAATGTGATCAAGTGGGTACGCGATAACGTGGGCATACCCGTTGTAACGGGCTTACCTTTTGGGCATACCCCCGTTAAAGCAACCTTACCAATAGGTATCAAGGTGGGGCTTGCAACNNGTTGTTTTTTAGCGGGTTGTTTTTAATCACAAGACCAGACAGTAACAACAAACCAATTAAATTTGGAAACGCCATGAGACCATTAAAAACGTCAGACATAGCCCACACTAAATCTAGCGTAACCAATGTGCCAACAAGTACCATGAGGGTGTATAAAACACGATAGGGCTTGATGGCGCGTTCGCCGATCAAATACTGGGCACATTTTTCACCATAAAAAGACCAGCCTAAAATTGTTGAGTAGGCAAAGAAAATAAGCCCGATGGTGACAACCCAAGTACCGTAGCCAGGTAATAATAAGTTGAAACTGTGCGCTGTTAATGCCGCACCCGTTACACCGGTTTCATATTGACCTGCCATCACCAATACAATGCCAGTGATAGAGCACACGATAATTGTGTCAAGAAAAGTGCCCGTCATAGATATTAAGCCTTGTTCTGCTGGCTTTGTTGTGCGCGCAGAGGCCGCTGCAATAGGGGCCGTACCCAACCCCGCTTCATTTGAAAAGATACCCCTTGCTATGCCATAACGGATGACCGCACCGATTGCACCGCCAGCAACCGCATGACCTGTAAAAGCGTCTTGAAGAATGAGTGCCAGTGCAGGCAAGACGAGCTCATAGTGCTTCACAATAATTAGCAAACCACCACCCACATAAAAAATTGCCATAATGGGCACGATAAAAGATACGACACGTGCAATACGCTTAAGCCCGCCCATTAACACTAGGCCCGTCAGGCTACTGAGCAAGACCCCTGTTACCCAAGGCATCAAACCAAAACTTTGTTCTACAACTTGTGCAACAGAGTTTGATTGAACCGAACACCCCGCACCAAATGCCGCGACGGTGCCACATATGGCAAAGATAATTGCCAGCCATTTCATTTTTAAGCCACGTTCGATGTAGTACATAGGGCCACCAGATACCCGGCCTTGATCATCAATGACTCGAAAATAAACCGCTAGGTAAGCTTCTGCATATTTAGTTGACATGCCGAGCATGGCCGATAGCCACATCCAGAAAATAGCACCAGGCCCACCCAGAACCATCGCTGTTGCTACACCTGCTATGTTGCCCGTTCCAATTGTTGCCGCCATAGCTGTCATGAGCGCTTGAAATGGGCTTATTTCACCGGGTTGACCGAGGTTATTCTGCCTTGAAAAAGCCAGTTTCAATGCGNNTAATACCAACATGACCGGGCCCCAAACCCAGCTACCTATCATTTCAAACCATTCAGTTACTAATTTCATAAAATCTCCTTTTAAGTAACACGTTTATTTGTGTTCAATACGTGCTGAGGAATCTTAAAAAGCAATCAATTGAAAAGGTTGTACGTAAGTTGTCATCGTTGATTATTTGATGTTTTTCAAGATGTAACAAAGGGCTAGACTTTTATCAAAAATTGTT
>DITR01000188.1:1981-8103 GCA_002422175.1 Alcaligenaceae bacterium UBA6179 | reverse complement strand
GCTAAAAAACCAGCTAACACACCTAGCATGGCTAGAATGATAAAAAACAGGGGGTCCATCATGATTTTTTTAACCTTAAACTTAAGGCATCAGTATAGCGCCGCAGCAAAATTGCCATTTTTTGCTTATAGGCTTTTCTATGATGACGCGTCTTTTTGACGCCCCGTCATTTACGCCAAAAACCGGGTGAAAATAAAACCAACACGGTAAAGAGCTCAAGACGACCAATCATCATGGCAAACGAACACAGCCAAAGCTGAAAATCATTAAGGGTACTGTAATTTGAATTAGGTCCAATGAGGCCTAGCCCTGGGCCAATATTATTTAAGCTTGATAACACGGCCGTGAAAGCTGTTTTGGGGTCTAGGCCACTGAGCAACATTAAAGCAGTCAGCACCGCAATTGAAAGCCCATAAAGCAACATAAATGCCAACACTGAAAGCAACACACGATTATTAATTAAACGGTTTGAAAGCATGACCGGTCTAACCGCGTGGGGGTGCAAAATACCCACCATCTCTTGTTTTGTTTGTTTCATGAGTATCATGGCACGAATCATTTTAATACCACCGCCTGTTGAGCCTGAGCTGGTACTAAACATACCTAAAGCGATCATCGTCAGGGGGGCTATGAGCGGCCACACAGCAAAATCAGTGTTAGCAAAACCTGCTGTAGTCGCCATAGAAACCGTATTGAACATTGCAAAACGCAGGGCTGTTAAGGGGTGGTCATAAATACCCATAAACCAAAGATAAACCGCAATTAAGACACCTACCCCCAACACAATAGCGACAAAAGGAACGGCTTCAGGGCAGCGCCAATAAGGTCTAGCAGAACCTTGACGCAGCACATTAAAGTGCGTGGCATAGTTAATGCCAGACATCAACATAAAGAATATGGCGATCGCCTCAAGCACGGGTGAATCAAAGTGACCAAAACTATCGTCGTGTGTTGAAAAACCACCGAGCGCCATCGTTGAAGCCATATGACACCAGGCATCAAACCATGACATACCGCCCAAACGAAAGGCAAAAAAACATAAGATCGATAAGCCAAAATAAATGGCATACAACGCTTTGGCCGTGCTGGCAATGCGAGGCGTCAATTTATCTTCTTTCATCGGGCCCGGTGTTTCAGCACGAAACATTTGATGCCCACCCACGCCAAGCAATGGCAAAATTGCAACAGCCAAAACAATAATGCCCATACCCCCCACCCAATGCAGGGTGACGCGCCACAAATTAATTGATGGGGCAAGCGTATGAAGATCACTCAGCACCGTACCGCCTGTGGCAGTTAAGCCCGACATAGCCTCATAGTATGCGTGGGTAAACGTGAGCACTCTACCGACATCATGAAAATACAGTAAGAGCGGAATGGTTCCGATCAAGGGTAAGGTTGTCCAAACCATTGACACCAACAAAAACCCATCGCGAGGTCGCAACTCTGCACGATACCGAAGCGTACCCAGCCACAAAGCACTGCCAATTAATAAAGTCAGTGCAAAAGCCTCAAGAAAAACGATGAGTTGCCCGTCTTCCATCAATACTGAGCCGATCATAGGCACGACCATCGTGCTGGCAAACAGCAAAATGGTGAACCCCAAAACGTGCAAAACAGCAAGAAGGCGATGCATAAAAATCAGAAGAAAGAAGCAGAAACTTGAAACAGTTTTTCGACCTTGGCAATTTGTGTATTTGATGACACAAACACAATGACATGATCGTTTGGCTCGATCACTTCTTTGGAATAGGAAATTAAAATTTCATCTTTGCGCACAATTGCACCCACTGAGGTACCTTTCGGAAAACCTATTTCAGCAACGCGACGACCAACGACTTTAGATGACTTTTTGTCGCCATGCGCAACCATCTCAAGCACTTCAGCTAACCCGCCGCGCAAACGATGCGCAGCCACAATATCGCCACGCCTGACATACCTTAACAGCTCACTCATAGTGGCCTGCGAAGGCGATACGGCAATATCAATATGACTACCCTGCATCAACTCTCCGTAGGCCTGGCGATTAATAAGTGCAATTACACGCCTGGCACCCATTCGCTTTGCAAGCAACGACGACATGATGTTGTCTTCATCTTCACTGGTGAGCGCAAGCCAGGTGTCCATATCTTCGATACCCTCGCTTTGCAATAACGATTCGTCAGTACCATTACCCTGCAGAACCAAAACATTGTCGGGTAAAGCGGTTGCCAACTGCTCGCAACGCGAAGGGTTTTGCTCAATAATTCGAACGTTATAACCATCTTCAGCCAAATAACGCGCCAAGCGAGAGCCGATGTTACCGCCGCCGGCAATCATGATGCGACGCACCGATGTATGGCTCTCTTGCATTTGATTTATAGCGGTTTGTGCGTCAGCCGTATCGGCAATTAAAAGTAATTCGTCTTGGGGTCGCAATAAGGTTTCAGGCGTCACGTCAACCGGAAAACCTGCACGCCAAATACTTACGACACGAGCATTCACGTTAGGATTCAGTGCACGTAAATCTTTTAACGCATGGTTTGCCATCAGCCCTTTCGCGCTGAGACGAACCGTTATCACACTGACCCGCCCCTCAGCCAAATCGACGACCTGAAGGGCTTCAGGAAATTTAATCAGTTTAAACAGGTAATCGGTAACACTGTTTTCAGGGCTAATAACCGCATCAACGCAAAAACCATCTTCACCTAAGAGCTCTGGCATGTTTGGTAGCTCAGCTGAGCGAATACGCGCCACCCGGCGCGGTACATTAAAAACTTGACGGGCAATCTTACATGCAACCAAATTGATTGAGTCATACGCGGCACAGGCAATAAGCATATCGACATCGTCAGCGCCTGCGGCTTGCAGCGTCGATACTTGCGTACCATCACCCACCACCCCGCGCAAATCAAAACGCTCTTGCAAACCCGTTAAACGAGATGCGTCTGAATCAATAACAGTTATATCGTTATGTTCTGAAACCAAGTTTTCAGCAACGCTGGCACCCACTCGACCCGCGCCAACAATCAATATTTTCATGAAGACCGCTTACGAGACTCAATACCAAGCTGCTTAAGTTTGCGATACAAATGCGTACGCTCAAGCCCGGTGCGCTCAGAAACCCGTGTCATGCTGTGATTTTCACGTACCAAGTGAAATTCGAAATAAACGCGCTCAAACGCATCACGTGCATCACGCAACGGTTGATCAAGCGCAATATCGCCCAACAAATTAGTCGGTACTGACTCAGCTGAGAGGTGATCGATTCCATCGATTTGATTCGCGTTTGCATCAGACTCGTCTTTATCAAATGATCCCTGCGTACCTAAAGTTGACAGTAACGGAGCCGCTTGGGTGGCACCCATCGCTAATGGCAAACGCGTGCGCGCCAACCCTGCCGCCACGGTTTTAAGTAACCGCTGAAGGGTAATCGGTTTTTCAAGAAAATCAATTGCACCAATACGCGTGGCTTCAACCGCTGTATCAATTGTGGCATGACCACTCATCATGATGACAGGCATATCAAGCAACCCCTGTGAACCCCATTCGCGTAATAGCGTGACGCCGTCTGTATCAGGCATCCAGATATCAAGCAACACTAAGTCGGGCCTGACACGAAGTCGCGACGCACGCGCTTGGGCAGCATTTTCTGCCAAGTCAATGGTGTGCCCCTCATCATAAAGAATTTCAGAAAGTAACTCACGTATACCGACTTCATCATCAACCACCAAAATTCTGGCCATTTTTTATTCTACCTGTTACTTTTTAAGCATTATCGTTTGTATGCGATCTGGCGTCTACTTGACCCACAAATTGCGTTAATAAAACCGTTACGCGTGCGCCACCGTTAGTTTGATTCGAGATATCAATATGGCCCGCATGTTCTTCAATAATTTTTCTCACAATCGCTAAACCTAGCCCAGTGCCCTGCGCCTTAGTCGTGGTGTATGGCTCGAACGCGCGTTGCAGTATTTGCGATGAAAACCCAGGCCCACTGTCGGCGACAGTTAATCGAATTGCGCGCTGTTCAGCAGATGCGCCCACTTTTGTTCGAATCACTTCGGTCGTTAATTTAATACACTTCGAACTCGTTTGGTCAATCATTGCCTCGCGAGCGTTACCCAAAAGGTTATGAATCACCTGGCGTAACTGGGTCGGATCGCCCAGCACTTTGGGCAAATCATGAGTCAACGAGACCTCAAACTTGATCTCATGTGTATCGATAGGCTTAGGCTTTGCAGAACTAGAAGGTTCCCAACCATAAAGCGCTAAGACATCGTCAACAATTTGATTTAAGTCAACTTCGACATAAGATTGTGCCGGTTTACGCGCATATTCACGAAAATCATCAACCATATGCTTGAGCGATGTAACTTGATTCACAATGGTTGTGGTGGCACGGTCAAGTAGTTTGGCATCGTCAACCGAAAGTTTTCCTGCTAACTTCATGGCCAGCCGTTCAGCCGAAAGCTGAATAGGTGTTAATGGGTTTTTTATTTCATGTGCCATACGTCTGGCCACCTCAGCCCAAGCCACGCTTCGGTTAACCGAAATCAGCTCAGTGATATCGTCAAAAACCAAGACATAACCATCACCCCGACCATCTGTTTTAAGGTGTGTGCCGCGCGCTAGCAAGGTGATCACTTGAGGTGATTCGCTGTTTCCGAATGAAACAGACATTAAAGCGTTATGGGCATGATGCAACGCATTTTCACCAGCAACCCCAAACGACACTTCAAACTGCTCTTGCCAATGCAAGCGGCCCGAACCGACTGCTTCGTGCTGAGAAAAAGCTTGTTTAATTCGCGTTGTAAAAGCGACTAAACGGTCAACCGTTTCTAATGGGCGACCAATAACTTGTCTTAAGTCAGCACCTAAAATTGACTGTGCGCCTTGATTGACAGTTGTGACTCGAAACTGCTCATCGAACACTAAGACACCCGCTGATAGGTTTGAC
Source organism: Alcaligenaceae bacterium UBA6179 (assembly GCA_002422175.1). Classification (GTDB taxonomy): domain Bacteria; phylum Pseudomonadota; class Gammaproteobacteria; order Burkholderiales; family Burkholderiaceae_B; genus Algicoccus. Next base: position 3,164 of record DITR01000188.1, on the reverse strand, counting down.
AAAATACCTTCAATGTAGAGCTTTGATCTTTCTAGTTGCGTACGGTTTGTCTCAACCAGTCGTCGCGCTTCCTCTAGCTGCCGGGTCATATTGTTGAAAGATCGTGTTAACACCCCAACCTCATCTTTTTGGGGGGGTTCAGGTAAAGCCCGAAAATCACCTGCACTGACTGCTTCTGTTGCGGCAGCAAGGTTCAATAAAGGTTGCACCAAGCGTTTTGATAAAAACAGAGCAACGGCCATCGCTGCAAACACGGTTAATAACAAAGCCAAGGTGAGGGTCACACCAAACAATTGGCGCAAGCCTTGGCGTGACAAAGCCAACTCTTGATAGTCGCGATAACCGTCTTGTACTTCTTGAGCATTTCGAGAAAGTGTCTCAGGAATGGGTTTAATCAATTGCAACCACCGAAGCTCTGTTCCACCTAGAGGCCCTGTGGTGAGCGAGTCATTCACATCAATCGGCACAATCACACGCAGTACCAATTGAGATGGTTTCCCTATGATGCCCCCTTGATCAATCGTTTCAAGCCCGGTGTAACCTCGGCTCAAGCGCAATTGGTTGACCACTGAAAGGGGGGGGTTGGCCGGCAGCATTTGACCAAACTGAGCTGTCACAAAAGCAATGGGGCGCCCTGAACTGGTCATGACCATGGCCTCGTTGGCACCGGACGATTCACGAATACGGCTTAATAATGCGGGCAACTCAATTTCTGATGCGCGCGCCAAAGTTGGCGCTAATAATTTGGCACGATTGTCGAGTTCAGCCAACTGTGCATCAATGGCTGTTCGACCTAATGTCAAACCTGCATCGAGCGCAGTATCAACTCTAACGTTAAACCAAGACTCAATCGAGCGGGTCATAAACTGAATGGAAACGGTGTAAATCAATGCACCGGGAAACACACCAATTAAGGCAAAAGCCAGCGCAAAGCGCGCAGTCAAACGTGAACCAAAAGAATTTTTACGCAGGTTTTGAACTAATTTAACGGTTAAACCCACAACCCAAACAAACAGACCTACCGTCAAAACGATATTCAAGATAACTAACAATTCATGAAACTGCGCCAAGCGCGAGGCACTTGCTGTAGACCAAGCAAGCAAAACAAATAGACCTAAGCCTACGGCCACGCCAGCAATTATCAAGAGTCGTAAATAACGCTTCATGGTTTTTTCTCATTAGG
>DITR01000188.1:0-1937 GCA_002422175.1 Alcaligenaceae bacterium UBA6179 | reverse complement strand
CGCACAACGCTAAGCATTTTGAGACCACTTTCTAATGAATCAACAGGTATCGACAAATCACCACTGGCTACCCACCATTGCTGGGTGAGCGTGTTGTAGGTAAGACGGCGGGTTAACGTTGTTGTAATGACGATTTGATCAAACCACCACCATCTTGGTGAAACAATCTCAAGGTCAACGGTGAAATATAAGGGTACACCTCGCTCAACGCCTTGTATCATGGCGCTATTAAGCCGCAAGTCAAAGTTGATGTCCATACTTAATTGACCCTCAACAATAATGGGGTCAGTTAGTGTCACGTCAGCTTGCGCCACAGAATCAGCTTGTGCCGTAGCCTGACTCGAGGCAAACAAACCCGTCAACGCCATGAAAACGCTAAAGAGTAGGCTTCTTAATGACGCCATATTTGGGCCTTGTCAGAATGGCATATAGTCATACTTAAAAGACGTGAGTAGGCATTAGGCTTGACGCTCAAGTAGGGCATAGTAGAACCCATCATGACCCGGCTGACCCTCGCCCATTGGGCTTTGTGGCAACAATATACCCGTTGCATCGCAACGCTTTGCATCGGGCCAGCGTGACAAGAATTGTTCAATCTGCCGTTCACCTTCTTCCGTAAAAATAGAACATGTCACAAACAGCAAATGACCTGACGGTTTAAGTAAAGGCCACAAGGCGTCTAACATGTGTCTTTGCTGCTTTGCTAAGTTTGCCACATCTTCTTGCCGTCTTAACCATAAAATATCAGGGTGATGCTTAACAACCCCTGAGCCACTGCAAGGTAAATCAGCCAAAATAGCATCAAAAGGCACGCCGTTCCACCATGCATCTGGTTTTAATATATTAGCTGGCAAAATCGTTACATTGTCACCGTCTAGCCCCAATCGCGTCAGACTTTCTTGCACGCGTTCAAGTCGAGCAGCACTCAGATCAACCGCAGTTAAGTCGACGTTTGCGATTTCAAGTATGTGGGCGGCTTTGCCACCCGGTGCAGCACATGCATCAAGTACCCGCATGCCAGACTTTAATTTTAGTTGTGGTGCCGCAAACTGTGCGCCCAAGTCTTGTACAGACCACCAACCCTGCTCATAACCTGGCATACGTTCTATCGCGCCGCCACCCTGAACCATAATGGCCCACTCTGAAATGGCTTGAGCGGTATAGCCCTTTTCAATGAAGGCACTGACAACCTCTTGCTGGGTAGCGCGCCGCCGGTTTACACGTAACGTCAACTGCGGTGGTAAGCGACTGGCATGCATAATTTCAACATACTGAGCAGGGTATTGCTTTTTAAGTTTTTGTTGCCACCACAGGGGGAAAGCATAAGTCGCCAATGGGTCTTCTTTAACCGCTGCTAAAAACTGTGGACGCTCTCTTTGAAACCGACGTAACACGGCATTGACCAATTTAGCTTGAGCCTCAAGACCAACAGGCTTTTGCCCACCTCGCACCATACGAGCGGCTTGCACTGATTGATCAACCAGCGTGTGTGCGCCATAAAGCGGGGCTTGATCAAGATAAGGGCTTTGCGGGGAAGCGGGTTCAGCCGACTCGTTTTTTTGCATCGACACATCAAGTAATAACAAGCTCAGAGCTATTAATTCACGGGTAATGGGGTTTTCTAGCGGCTTTTTAACCGCCCAATCACGTAAAGCAGACGCCAGGCCCCAGTGGCGCATGGCGTAATAGGTTAAAGCCTGCACGCCTGACCGCAAAGAAAGGTTAACTAAGCCAAGCGCTTGAGTCAAAGATCGGCCCGCCTGAACGGCCGCTAGCGCCTCAGCACTCGCGAACAGTAATTGCGCCAGTGGGGCTGAAATCGATTCGGCAGATGCTTGAATCGGAGAGTGATAATTGGGTTTTGAAACAGGTGTCATGACGCGATTGTAAAGTGTTGCCCAAGATCAGTCCCAGGCACTGTAAAATTCACCTTCGAT
>DITR01000146.1 GCA_002422175.1 Alcaligenaceae bacterium UBA6179 | reverse complement strand
CACACCATCAACATATCAAGATGTTCATCAATCGTGTTAATGGTGTATGGGCGTGTTGGGTTAGTGGAGGAGGGTAAAGCATTGGGTTGCGAGCAAGCACGAATAATATCGGGTGCATGACCACCCCCCGCGCCCTCGGTGTGATAAGTGTGAATGACACGCCCTGCAATAGCCGCAAGTGTTCCTTCCACAAAACCCGACTCATTTAGCGTGTCAGTATGAATGGCCACTTGCGTGTCTGTTTGGTCAGCCACATTCAAGCAGTTGTCGATCGTCGCAGGAGTGGTGCCCCAATCTTCATGCAACTTCAGACCGATTGCACCAGCCTCTATTTGCTCGGTCAAAGGGCCCGGTAGTGATGCATTTCCCTTACCTAAAAACCCAAGATTCATGGGATAGGCTTCAGCCGCTTGCAACATGCGCCCCAAATGCCAAGGGCCGGGCGTCACGGTGGTAGCAAATGTTCCAGTAGCCGGTCCGGTTCCTCCACCAATCATGGTAGTAACACCAGAGGTTAAGGCTTCTTCAATTTGCTGTGGGCAAATAAAATGAATATGACTATCAATGCCACCCGCAGTCACAATCATGCCTTCAGCCGCAATAATTTCTGTGCCAGGCCCGATAATGATGGTGACGCTGGGTTGTACATCAGGGTTTCCTGCTTTGCCAATGCCACTGATGCGGCCATTTTTAATTCCAATATCAGCCTTAACGATACCCCACCAATCAATAATTAATGCATTGGTTAAAACAGTATCAGCACAATCAGCACTCATTCGCTGTGACTGCCCCATACCATCACGAATAACTTTACCGCCACCAAATTTAACCTCTTCGCCGTAGATCGTAAAATCTTTTTCTACTTGAGCAAACAAGGCTGTATCGGCTAATCGAACGCGGTCCCCCACTGTAGGGCCAAACATTTCTGCATAAGCTTGTTTAGAAATTTTCATGTGGGTAATTTCCCCATAACCTGACCTCGAAAGCCATATACGATTCGATCGCCGGCATAACAAACGAGCTCTATATCGCGCGATTGACCCGGTTCGAATCGAACCGCAGTGCCTGCTGCAATGTTAAGCCGATACCCAAGCGCTGCTTCACGATCAAAATTCAGTGAAGCATTGGTTTCGGCAAAGTGATAGTGAGACCCCACTTGAATCGGTCGGTCGCCTGTATTGGTTACACGCAGATTGATTGTTGTACGGCCTTCATTGAGCTCAATGTTTCCTTGCGCAATGTAATATTCACCGGGAATCATTTTCTACCTTTTTGGTGGTTTTAATTTTTTTAGATTGAAATGTTGATTGCTTTGCAGATCGAAAGCGTGATTTGTTAAATATAAGTGAAGCAATGATCAATAAAAAAAACAGACCTAACATGACGCCATTGTCTTGAACCATGTGCAATGCAGCGTGCATCAGCTCATCTATATGGCCTTCATGAGCCATTGCTATCGAGTGCTTGAATGTGAATGCAAGCGCCATTAAATAAAGTATTTTTTTCATGTTGCAACTCATAAATGAAGATTAAATAATAGGTTGGTGAACGGTAACAAGTTTGGTGCCATCGGGAAATGTTGCTTCGACTTGTATATCTGTAATCATTTCAGGAACGCCTTCCATCACTTGCTGTCGTGTGAGCACTTGACGGCCTGCACTCATCAAATAAGCCACTGTCTTGCCATCTCGGGCGCCCTCTAAAATACTTGCGGTGATCAGGGCAATGGCTTCCGGTACGTTTAGTTGCAATCCTCGTGCGAGCCTTCTCTCTGCTAAAAGACCTGCTGTAAAAATGAGTAATTTGTCTTTTTCACGTGGGGTTAAATCCATTTTTGTTCCTTCTTATTGCTTGTAAAGTATGGTGATTTGGCTGACGCAAGTGTTCATGTATTTATATATTTTGGTTAATTTAAGCAATCAAGTATTCAAGTTGCCCAAATGCGAGGAGGTATGGCTTGTAAATTGAGCCACTTAGTTTTTAACCAGTACCACGTCATTTCTAAATTCTTACGCAATGAAATGGGGTCTGATAATTGTCGCCCCACCAAAACACGAGGGTGAACGAGTGTAAAGGCGATGTTCGGGATGGCCAGACGCAGATGATTTATTTGCTCTTCATTAAATGTTAAGCGATCGGGTGCAACAGCCCAACAGGTACTGAGTGCATAGCAGCCTCTCATGCCCACAGGTGATTTAAATAAAGGGTCGCCACCTCTCAAGAAAAGCCGATCTACCCACACCAGTTCATCAGCTAATTTGATATTTAATGTTTGATCAAAATACCCTTTTTCAAACGTTTCAAGCTTGGCGGCACGACCAAAAATTAAAAGGTCCCAGCCAATCATGGTGCCTTCAGATTGAATATTGATGTCAAGGTGTGAATGTGCTTTCGCACCGTTATATATTATGGTTTCAGCTGGTAGCCACTCTAAAAACCCATCAATATGTATATTGATAGACTGTTTGGCAAAGCCCTCTTCAAATGCGCCATACCATTTGCTCGCTCCAGGCGTTGTAACGAGGGCATGAGCGCCATTTCCAACTCGAGTATTGACTGATAACCGATCGCCCGCAGCGATGCCGTCCGGCGGGTGCAACATAAGAGCATGGCAGCAAGAAGGGCCATCAGGGTAGAGCGCTTTTTGAATGCGTAACGGCCCTTCATGTTGATGCGTTAGCAAGGTTCTTATGGCCTGTGAATGCGTATCTTGTGCTACTTCGAAATTTAAGTCTAAGCGGGCATGCCAAAGGTCTTGAGAATTGCCAGTTTCTCGAAGTTGGTTTTTTTTAAAATGGGGGGAGCTCAGCAACACAAAAAAATGACCTATAAATTTTTTAAATATAGTTAAATACAAGCAATTTTTGTGCCATTTATACGTAAAGCCAAAATTTACTTAATAATATTGGTGGGTAATTTAGAAAATTTTTTTTATTGTATTGTCACACAACCAAATAACTCAAAATCTACATAACTAATGAATTAAAACCGTTGATAAAAATGCGTTGTTCAGGTTTGTTCTTTTTTTAGTTGGCAAGTTAACTCGTTTAAATGTAATAACACTTATGCAACATACTAACAATCCATTTAATAAATCGTTTCAGCACATGTCTGACCAGACCACCTCAAAAGTTGATTCGCGTATAGAAATTAATGCTCTGCATATTTTGAACCCTGAGGGTATTTGCAATTGGGCCTTAAAAGTCAATCAAGCGCTCGCCTCTCAGTCTATTGTGATGGCTCCTTTTGAGCGTCCAACGGGCTGGCCTGAGCACCTAAGGTTTCAAGCGCTACCAGAAGATGAACTGCTAGCAGCTGAAGGGCAGTGTCTATGTTGCGCATTAAAGTCTCCTTTAGCTGATTTATTACGACGTTTATTTATGGCTGTGTTAACCAAAAAAGAATCTAGTGTGACGACTGTCTACGTGGCAACGTACTCAAGAACACCTGATTGTTTAGTTCAAACCTTAAAGCATGCCCCTTTTTTGGCACAAAGATACCGTTTTGGTGAGTATCTGTGCGCAAATGCAACGAATAAAACAGTTTAATTTGTTGATTAAGCCACCTATCAGTTAAACTATCGGTATTGGTTTGATGTTGTAAACTCAATTAAGCCGTTTTTTATTCGTGCTTTTAGTTGTTATTCATCATCAATTACTTTGTTCGCGTTTTATAACTTCTTTATTGTTTTAGTAACAATTAAGTTACGCGTTACAGACATCGCCACATCGATCACATCGAAAAAGTCTTCTCCTTGGTTATTGCCGGGTTTTTCGTGTGTGCTAATTAAAATTTAATAATTTAAATTTAGTTTGCTCAGCTTCATCGATTTGCTGAGCCTAAGCTTAAACGCAAAAAAGCCAACCGTTTAAGGTTGGCTAAATTGGAACTGAAATTAAAACTAGAAATTTAAAACTAACCGACAAAAGACATATTTACATATTGATCGGCTTAAAGAATTTGGTTGCGGGGGCAGGATTTGAACCTACGACCTTCGGGTTATGAGCCCGACGAGCTGCCAGACTGCTCCACCCCGCGTCTGAGTCAAACACTATAGCAAATTTTTAGCATCTTAGCAAGTTGCCTTAATTTAATACAACACTCCTTTTAAAGTTACATAGGTATCAGTAAGTAGATGACCCACGAACAAGATGCAATAAAAATCATCGAAACAGCGCTTTTGTGCGCGCCGACAGCCATGTCTGTTAATGCCCTTCAAAAGCTCTTTGGCGAAGAAGACGTCGCACCCGATCAAATCAAAATTTGGCTCGAGACGCTTCAACAAAGCTGGCTAGACCGAGGTCTTGAGTTGGTTGAGGTGGCTTCGGGTTGGCGATTTCAAAGCCGCGCTTCAATGCAACGCTTTTTAGAAAGGCTAAACCCCGAGCCTACTCCAAAATATTCGCGTGCTGTGCTTGAAACCCTTGCAATCATTGCTTGGAAGCAACCCGTCACACGAGGCGATATTGAAGATATTAGAGGCGTAACCGTTTCTACTCAAATCATACGAACGCTAGAAGAGCGCGGCTGGATAGAAGTCATCGGTCACCGCGATGGGCCGGGCCGCCCGGGGCTCTTAGGTACGACGCGCCAATTTCTAGATGACTTAGGTCTCCATGCTTTAGATGAATTGCCACCCGTCATAACACCAGAGGTTGAAACCTCTGACGCATTATTGGGGTTAGTTAACGCACCCCTTGTTCAAGAAACTAACACGACAACCACCGAAAGTGAATTAGAGAGCCTCGTGCTCGAAGAAAACTTGCCAGAACAATCAAAATTAGAAGACCGTCATTTATGAATAAAAAAATACAAGCAGGCTTAGAGTCAATTGAATCAACTCAAGTCTCAGAAACCATAGCCGTTACAGCCGTTAAAAAAAGTTCATCACGGGTTAAAAAAAGTAAAGTAGCTGATTCATTGCCTGCTGAAACTATTGTTTTAGCTACACCGGTGACTCAATCAGCCGCTTCTGCGTCACTTGATAAAGAAAACAAGCCTAGTAAAGCAGTCAAGGCAGTCAAGACAGTTAAGGCAGTTAAGGCACCCAAGGCACCCAAGGCACCCAAGGCACCCAAGGCACCCAAGGCACCCAAGGCACCCAAGGCACCCAAGGTAGAGCACCTGCCAGAGAGTGATAAGGCAAGCAAAACTGATAAAGCAAGCAAGGCCGTCGAGGCTATTGAGTCAGCCAAGGTAGCGAAGGTAGCGAAGGTAGCCAAGGTAGATCCAGAAGCCCCAGCACCTAAAGCGACCAAGGCAGCTAAATCTGTTAAAACAAATCTGCTTGTTACAGCTGATCTAGAAGCACCAAGTCAAGAAGCGCCTGCTCTTAAAGTGGTGAAGGCCGCTCAGATCGCTACAGCTGATCAGGAATCAATCGTACCTAAAGTACCCAAGCCATCAAAAGTAACAAAGGTGGCTAAAGTTCTTGAATCTGCTCAAAAATCACCAGCACCTATAGCAACTAAGCCAATTAAAACAGCCCGCTCGCCTCAGGTGGTTGAAGCGGTTAAGGTCGATCAAGATAATCAGGCAGCAATAGAACCTACTGTGAAGAAACCCAGAAAGGGTCTTAAAGCAGCCGCTTCTCTTGAGCAGGTGGTTTCAAATGATGATTCCAATTTTAATATCTCAAGCGATAAAAATAACGATCAACATAACGATCACGTTGTCGACCAGGCGAGCGTTGAGGCAAGCGGTGAGAGGCAGTTTGCAACCGCGCCAGAGCTCAATTCAAGTGATTCAAAACAGCGTCATCGACAATTGCGCACACCATTTCGTCGTCGTAGAAATGACGGCGCCCCCAAACCGCATGGGTTTGATGCTACCGCTTTAGAGACGTCCGATCAAACGAGCGACTCGCGTCAAACGACCTATACAGAAAAAAATGCAAGTGCAGTTGAACAAGTAAATATTGATGCACAATCGACTGCTACCGATGATGCTGACTTGTCGTACTTAAGTCAAACAGCGCGAACAGAGCAACGTTTAGGTAAGTATTTGCAAAGCGAATTGCTCATGCCTAAGCTGCACAAATTATTGGCTGATGCAGGCATCGGTTCGCGTCGCGAAATGGAAGAGCTCATTATTGCAGGCCGTGTGTCTGTAAACAGTGAACCTGCCCACATCGGTATGCGCGTTGGGGTCAATGATATTGTTAAAGTCAACGGTAAACCTATTGCTCGTCAATCAACCACCAAGCCTCCACGTCTCATCATTTATCATAAACCTGCCGGTGAAATTGTCAGTCACGATGACCCCGATGGGCGAGTCAGTGTGTTCTCAAGGCTTCCGAGATTAAAAGTCGGAAAATGGTTATCGGTTGGTCGACTCGATTTGAACACCGAAGGCCTGTTGATCTTGACCACATCAGGTGATTTATCAAACCGTTTACTTCATCCCCGTTATGGCAATGAGCGAGAGTATGCCGTTCGCGTACTAGGTGAAGTAACAGATGATATACGTAAGAAATTGCTAGAGGGCATACCGCTTGAAGACGGTATGGCTTGCTTTGGTGTGTTTGATTTTATTGGTGGTGAGGGCAGCAACCGTTGGTACCGCATCACGCTGCAAGAAGGCCGTAATCGTGAGGTCAGACGCTTATTTGAGGCGGTTGGTCTAACAGTTAGTCGTTTAATTCGTACCCGCTTTGGTGACATTGTTTTGCCCTCAACATTGCGACGCGGCCGCTGGGAAGAGGTCGAGCCTAATTTAGTGTCTGCTTTGATGGTTCAGCTTGGGCTTTTGAAAGACGAAGATGATCCGGTCGGTCGGGGTGGCAAACGCCTTGTTCGTCAACCCATGAGCCATGACAGCGCTTTACCTCCAGGGTTTGGAACGCTTGAACGCAATGGCTCGCATGGCGCCAAAATGGGCCGTAAGGGTGTTGTTACGGGTGGTAGGCCTCACACCGGTGGTGCGGGTGGGTATAGTTCTGGCGGTAGCCAACCGGCTCGATTAACAGTCGGTGGCGGTTTTGCAAATGGTCACCCGCAAAATAGCCGGCCGGGTGCTTCACGTCCAGGCTCCTCAAGACCTGGCTCGCCGCATAAGCCAAGTCAACCTGGGGTTGGACATGCAAAACCGTTTCATAAAGGCAAGCGTCCCTCAACACGTACATCGTTTGAAGGGGGTTCTTCGAATGAACAGTCCAGTGGTGCAGATTCAAATTTAGCAGCACAGCCAAATGATCGCCCTAAGTTTGACCCAAGGTCTAAACCTCGTAAGCCTCGGCCACAAGGTGCATCAGGACCATTTTCTGGTCCAGGTCAAGGGCCAACAAACGCCCCAAATAGAGGCTCGAGCCCGGCGCGTCACGCGAGTAAGGGGCCTAGCAAAGGCCCTAATAAAGGTCCGAATAAAGGCCCCAATCGAAGTTCTAATCGCGATTCGCAGCAAAGTGGTGGCGCAGGTAAGGGTCAAGCTCGAGGAGATGATTGGCAGCCTAGTGGTGCCTCTGCGCATGAATCTCGCCTGGGTTTTTCTAAAAAATAGATTGATATCCTCTCTGGTGTAAATGAACTAAACCCCTTTAAATCAGAGAGGAATTAGATAGGATTTTGCTGGCTTTGTTAAAAAAGGTTAGTTATTTAAAATAGTTAAAGGTTTTTTTTCTTTAGTCTTGAGCTAACTGCCCGAAAGTACAGATTATTTTCGGCTTTGTGCTAAACTCTAGAGCTAATTTAGGTTTGGCATTGAATACGTTTTAAATAAGCTCGTTTTTAAGACGCTTTTAAAACATGCTGTTTGTGCATATTTAGCTAGATATTATTTACACGGGCTGTTTCAGCCCTTTTTTTTTGACGGTATGGCAGATCTATTTACTTTAACGCAGCAAGCGCTTTCAGGTACTGACCTTGAGTTGGTTGACGTTGAACGCGCCCAATTGGGCGTTTTACGCATCACAATCGATCACCCGCAAGGCGTTTTAATTGAGCATTGTGAACAAGTTTCTCGTCAATTAACTCACCTTTTTGAGGTTGAAAATATTGATTATGGTCGGCTTGAGGTGGGTTCCCCTGGGGTTGATCGGCCCTTACGCCAATTAGCTGATTTTGTTCGTTTTATGGGTGAGCGTGTTGAGGTCAAACTTAAACAGCCCATTGATAATCAAAAAGTATTTGTCGGTCTTTTAGGCCAGGCAACAGAAGGTACGGTGAACAGCGAGGGTGCACAAACCTTTACTGTCGAGTTTGAAGCTAAAAAGAATGATGTTCGTCTTGTTCCTTTCACGTTTAATGACGTTGATCGTGCCAAGCTGAGTCCCATTCTCGATTTCAAGGGTAAAAAGCGATGAGTCGCGAAATTTTATTGTTAGTAGATGCTCTGGCACGTGAAAAAAACGTCACACGTGAAGTCGTGTTTGATGCGCTTGAAGGCGCATTAGCCTCTGCCATGAAAAAGCGTTTTCAAGAAAACGTTGACATTCGTGTCTCGGTTGACCGCATAACGGGTGAACACGAGGGCTTTCGTCGTTGGCTTGTGGTGCCTGATGAGCTTGGCCTTCAAGAGCCTGATCAGCAAGAGTTGCTTTCAGATGCGACTGAGGTCGTATCTGACATTGAGGTCGGTGAATACATCGAAGAACCCCTTGAGCCAATAGAGTTTGGTCGCATCGGCGCACAAGCGGCAAAGCAAGCTATTTTGCAACGTATTCGTGACGCAGAGCGTGAACAATTACTCGCCGACTTTCTTGATCGGGGTGAGTCAATCATTGGCGGTACTGTTAAGCGTATGGATAAAGGTGATGCCATTATTGAAATTGGCAAAGTCGAAGCCCGCCTACCTCGAAGCGAAATGATTCCTAAAGAAAATCTTCGCTTAGGTGATCGGGTTCGAGCCTGGGTATTGCGTATTGATCGCAGTGCACGGGGTCAGCAAGTCATTTTGTCGCGCACTGCCCCAGAATTTATTAAAGAATTATTTGAAAACGAAGTGCCCGAAATTGAACAAGGCTTGCTTGAAATTAAAGGTGCAGCGCGTGATCCAGGTGTTCGAGCCAAAATAGCAGTGGTGACCTACGACAAGCGTATTGATCCCATTGGTACTTGTGTTGGTATGCGTGGTTCACGGGTAACGGCAGTTCGTAACGAATTGGGCGGTGAGCAAGTTGATATCGTTCTGTGGTCTGAAGACCCAGCACAATTTGTAATTGGCGCTTTAGCTCCTGCCAATATTGAGTCTATTGTTGTTGACGAAGACCGAAATGCGATGGATGTTGTTGTTGATGAAGAAAACCTGCCCAAAGCGATTGGTGCTCGGGGCCAAAACGTACGTTTAGCTTCAGAGTTGACAGGTTGGCAAATCAACATCATGACTCCCGAAGAAAGTCAAAACCGTCAAGAGCAAGAACGTCAAACCATTCGCAATAACTTTATTGAAAAGCTCGATGTTGACCAAGAAGTAGCCGATATTTTGATTGACGAGGGTTTTACTGGTTTAGAAGAAATTGCTTACGTACCCATGCAAGAGCTCCTTGAAATTGAATCTTTTGATGAAGAGACAATTAATGAGTTGCGTAACCGTGCTCGCACGGCCTTGCTCACAGACGCCATTGTTCAAGAAGAAAAAGTTGAAAGTGGTCATAGCCTATTAGGTTTAGATGGCATGACACCTGAGCTTGTATCAACTTTGAATGAGGCAGGTATTCAAACGCGTGACGATTTAGCTGAATTAGCTACTGATGAGTTGGTTGAAATAACCCACTTAGAAGAAAGCGCAGCAGCTCAATTAATAACGCTTGCACGGGCTCATTGGTTTGAAGATCAAAGCTAACGCTTTATGATGTTTCGCCTTTAGTTGACCGTTTTGTTTATGAAGTGCCTGTACACAGGTAAGAGAGAGTCTAATGTCGAGTAACACTGTTGCCCAGTTTGCAACTGAATTGAAAATGCCAGCAGAACTTCTGCTTGAACAGTTGCGCTCAGCGGGCGTGCAAGTCACAACCTCTGATGATGTCGTCAATGAAAGCGATAAAAATCGCCTTCTTGATTCTTTAAGACGCTCTCATGGCGCAACAGAGGGTAAAAAAATTACCCTTACTCGTCGTCAAACGTCAGAAATTCGTCAAGCTGATGGCGCCGGACGCTCGCGCACTATTCAGGTTGAAGTTAGAAAAAAGCGCGTATTCGTCAAACGTGATGTGCCTGATTCAAACGAACCCACAACCAATACAACTGAAGGTTCATTGCCAGAAAAAATGGCTGATCAAGTTGATAGCCAAATTCCTAATGTTTCAACGAGCTCTGAAGCTTCGTCTGTCGTTCAGGAATTGAAGGTCGATCAAAATCTCGATCATAATCAAAATGAATCTAAAGAGTTGGCTGGTCAAGTAAGTCAGGCTGAATCTAAAGATGAAGCGGTTTCGGTCCAAGCTGTCGTTTCAGCCAATGAGGTTCAAGCCCCTGCTGAAGATAAAGCTCGGCCAACACCCGTTGCGACTCAAGATATTGAAGTGCCCCAAACAACACAAGCTGTTGACCAAGCGAAAGTACCGACACAACAAGATGTAAACAGCGCAGCTCAAACAAAAGCTAAAGTCATTGA
>DITR01000056.1:1575-3998 GCA_002422175.1 Alcaligenaceae bacterium UBA6179 | reverse complement strand
AGAAATTGCTTAGGAATAATAAGGTCGGTATCAACGTTTTCACGATCAAGAGGTGCGACCAACCCTTTATGTACTGTAAAAGCTTGCATGATTATGTTTACCGTAAATGACGAACGTCAACAAAATGACCTGCAACCGCTGCCGCAGCAGCCATCGCGGGGCTGACTAAATGAGTACGACCACCCTGCCCTTGTCGACCTTCAAAGTTGCGATTAGACGTTGATGCGCAACGCTCTTGAGGCTCTAAACGATCAGCATTCATAGCTAAACACATCGAACAGCCTGGCTCGCGCCACTCAAAACCTGAGTCAATAAATATCTTGTCTAGCCCTTCTTGCTCAGCTTGTTTTTTAACCAGACCTGAACCAGCAACTACCATCGCAAGCTTGACGTTTGAAGCAACACGTTTACCGCGAACCACTGCTGCCGCCGCACGCAAATCTTCAATACGAGAATTGGTACATGAACCAATAAACACTTTGTCTATTTTGATATCGGTTAGGGGCGTGTTAGGTACTAGACCCATGTATTCAAGCGCACGTTCGATACCCACTCGGCGCGCTGGGTCTTTCTCTTTTTCAGGGTCGGGTACACGGCCATCAACAGGGAGGACCATTTCAGGTGATGTACCCCAACTGATTTGCGGCACAATATCGCTGGCTTGGATCTCTACAATACGGTCAAACACAGCACCTTCATCTGAATGCAAGGTACGCCAATACGCAACCGCCGATTCCCATAAGGCGCCCGTCGGTGCAAAAGGTCTTCCCTTAAAGTAGTCAATAGTTTTTTGATCAACAGCCACCATACCCGAACGTGCACCGGCCTCAATGGCCATGTTGCAAACTGTCATGCGGCCTTCAATTGATAGATCGCGAATTGCACTGCCCGCAAACTCAATAGCTGAACCTGTGCCGCCGGCAGTACCAATAACGCCGATGACATGCAAAATTAAGTCTTTGGCTGTTGAACCTTTGGGTAAAGCGCCTTCAATGCGTACCAGCATATTTTTGCTTTTTTTCGCAATTAAGGTTTGAGTTGCCAACACATGCTCGACTTCAGACGTACCAATACCATGGGCTAAAGCACCAAAAGCACCATGCGTACTGGTGTGCGAGTCACCACACACCACGGTCATACCGGGCAATGTTGCGCCCTGTTCTGGACCAATAACGTGCACAATACCTTGACGCAAATCGTTCATGCGAAACTCAGTTACACCATACTTTTCACAGTTGGCATCAAGCGTGTCAATTTGAAGCTTTGAAATGGGATCTGTAATACCCAACGCACGGTTTTGAGTGGGCACGTTATGGTCAGCAACGGCAAGGTTTGCGCTAATACGCCATGGTTTAAGCTTTGCTAGCTCTAAACCTTCAAACGCTTGGGGGCTGGTCACCTCGTGTAATAGATGACGGTCAATATAAAGTATGGCAGTGCCATCGTCTTCACTATGAACGACGTGGGCTTCCCATAATTTGTCATATAAAGTTTGTTTCATGGCTTCTTCGCGTGTAGACCCTATACGAGACCCACTCGAATGCACACCCCTGTGTGCAACCCTTTAAGCGTATAGGGAGAATCACTAATTATGCCATATGGCTATAGCGAGACAAATGAAAACAACAAGTTTTAACGAGCTAACCGCATTGACCACGATGGCGAAGCGCATGATCACACACAATGATAGCTAATAGGGCCTCAGCAATGGGGGTTGCACGAATGCCTACACAGGGATCGTGGCGCCCTAATGTTTCGACAGTTACTGGATCACCCGCACGGTTAATTGATTGGCGAGGTAGACGAATGCTTGAGGTAGGTTTAATAGCAATGCTGACCGTTAAGTTCTGGCCCGTTGAAATGCCACCTAAAACACCGCCTGCATGGTTGGTTAGAAAACCATTGGGCGTTATTTCATCACCATGCATTGAGCCACGATGCTCAACTGAGGCAAAACCCGCACCTATTTCAACCCCTTTTACAGCATTCAAACCCATCATGGCGTGAGCAATATCAGCATCTAAACGGTCGTAGATAGGTTCGCCTAAGCCAGCGGGAACACCTTGGGCAACGACATTGATGCGGGCACCAATCGAGTCGCCAGCCTTTCTTAAATTATCCATAAATGCTTCAAGCTCGTCGATAGCTGATTCATTTGCAGCAAAAAAAGGGTTGTTATGCACAAATGACCAATCTTCGAATGGTATGTGAACTGGACCCAATTGGCTCATATAGCCACGAATAGTGACTTGATGATTGAGTTTGAGCCATTTTTTTGCTATTGCACCTGCCGCAACCGTAGGCGCTGTTAAACGAGCTGAAGAGCGTCCACCCCCTCGCGGGTCACGTATACCAAATTTTTTCCAATAGGTGAAATCAGCATGACCTGGGCGAAAAGTATCTTCAATATTTGAATAATCTTT
>DITR01000056.1:0-1566 GCA_002422175.1 Alcaligenaceae bacterium UBA6179 | reverse complement strand
ACCTGACAAAATTTCAATTTGATCAGCCTCTTGACGTTGTGTCACATGTCTTGAGGTGCCAGGGCGCCTGCGATCAAGTTCTTGTTGAATATCTTGAGCGACTAAAGGCATACCGGGGGGGCAACCGTCAACGACACAACCAATAGCTGGGCCATGAGATTCACCAAAGTTTGTCACTGTAAAAAGCTTGCCAAGAGTATTGCCAGACATAACGTTCGCCAAGAGATTGCGCTGCTGTTCACTACCGAACAAGCAACAAAGACATCATTATGACATTTTCAGTTAGTAAGTAAAACGTTGTGCTTATTCATTCAGTTAGTCAGTAAAAACAAACGTTCCAAGAAAAAAAATCTTTTAGGAGGAACAACTGACAGCCACAGGTTGATCAAGTGGAGCAGGTGGTTGGGCATAATACTCAAAACCAGGTTGGGCAACAAAAGGGTTTGCCAACAAGTTAATCTGAATCGAAAGTTCAGATGCCTCATCAAGCTGCGCAGCCTCGATCGCTTTTTGAGCCAAATGATTTCGAAGTATGTACAGTGGGTTAACAGACAGCATACGTTCAATACGTTCGATTGAAACAGCTTCAGAATTCGTCAAATAGCCTGAACGTGCCAAATAGCGATTTACCCATGAGTTAGGGCTACTAGAGCCTGCAAACAAGTGAAAAAAAGGTTTCTTACTAAGGGGCTCATGGGGCAACCAACCCATCTGCAAAGCATCTTCTGGTCGAACCAGTTGGCTTGAATCGGAGGGCTGAACGAAAGCTAACTCTCTGAAACATAGCGTAAAGTCTGCCCCGCTTTCGTGCATCAGCTTGAGTAAATCATCTATAAGCGCTTCGTCTTCAGGTGCTGAACCTTCTAGCCCGAGCTTAGCCATCATACGGAGGTGCATCGAATTAGAAAAGATAGAGTCAAAGGTTTTAAGCGCCTCACTTAAACCTTCAGTTGACTTCACTAAAAGGCTTAGACTGTTAGCCAGACAGTATAAATTCCATTTCGCGACTGAGGGTTGTGCGTGCCAAGCGTATCGCCCATTGTGGTCTGAGTGATTGCAAATGTGATGGGCATCAAAATCATCTAAAAAGCCGTAGGGGCCATAATCTAACGTTAGACCCAAAATTGACATGTTGTCGGTATTCATAACGCCATGACAAAACCCCACGGTTTGCCATTGCGCCATTAAGTTTGCGGTGCGCTGAACAACTGCCTCAAAAAAACGAACGTATTGCGCGTCGCCTGCCGACAGTTGAGAATCAGGCTGCGCTAATAAAGGATTAAATTCATCACCTAAACACTCAGGAAAGTATCGCTTTATAACAAAATCAGCCAATTGCTTTAAGGCTTCAACATTGCGTTTTGAAGCCCAATGCTCAAAGGAACCAAAACGAATAAAACTTGGGGAAACGCGCATCACAATAGCCGCTGTTTCAACCGTTTCACGCCAAACAGGGTCATCTGAAGCGACCAACGCTAAAGCGCGAGTCGTGGGAATACCCAAACCATGCATCGCTTCACTTGCCAAATACTCTCTAACTGATGATCTTAATACTGCTCTGCCATC
>DITR01000150.1 GCA_002422175.1 Alcaligenaceae bacterium UBA6179 | reverse complement strand
CAACGTGCCACATACTTTTGTAAACGTTGCCAAAAGCGCCCGTCAAAGGTTAAGCACCTTGCCCGGGTTTAAAAGTAGGTCGGGGTCTAGCGCTTTTTTAATGCGCTTCATCAAATCAAGCTCAACTTGACTTTTATAACGAGTCAATTCATCACGCTTTAGTTGTCCAACACCATGTTCGGCACTAATTGAACCATTAAAGGCATGCACACTATCGTGAACCAGAGCGTAAATTTGCGCTTGCTTTGACAACAAATCAGCTTCTGTGAGCTCGGCTTTACGAGAAACGTTGTAATGCAAGTTGCCATCGCCTAAATGACCAAAAACAATATTTTGAAGGCCTGAAAAATTTGCTTGTAACGCTGCATTGGTCACACGCACAAATTCTGCAATGGCAGAAATCGGGATTGATACGTCGTGTTTAATGCTTTTACCTAGCGCAGCCTCAACTAAGGGAATGCTCTCTCGCAAGTGCCACATCTCGTAAGATTGCGTTTCATTTTCAGCGATAGCGACATCGATCGCCAAACCTTTTTCAAGAGCAACGCCTAAAACCTCTTCAAACATTTGACGTGCGTGCGCTGCGCTTTCGCTGTCTGACAGCTCAAGCAATGCGAACCAGTTTGATGCTTCGGCTCCACCCTGAAAAGGGATGCGTTGACGCTCAGTCACTTTCACCACGCTTCGCAAAACATCACCCGCCATGACTTCAAAAGCCGTTAATGCTGCCCCAAAACCGGCTTTAGCATGGGACAACAAGGTAACGGCATCTTCCAGACTATTGAGCGCCAACATAGCGGTATATTGTGCAACAGGTCGGGGGAATAATTTTAAAGTGGCAGCTGTAATAATGCCTAACGTACCTTCGCTACCAATGTATAAATCGCGTAAATCATAGCCCGTGTTGTCTTTGCGAAGCCCACGCAAACCATGCCAAATTTCGCCTTGCGGTGTGACCACTTCTAGACCCAGCGTTAACTCACGAGCATTGCCGTAGCGTAAAACTTGCGTGCCACCTGCATTGGTTGCCAAGTTGCCACCAATGGTGCAAGTGCCTTCGGCAGCTAAGCTTAAGGGGAACAAACGATCTGCATCTTGTGCGGCCTGTTGAACCGTTTGCAATATCACACCCGCCTCAACGGTCATGGTATCGTTTTCAGTATCAATAGACCGAATACGATTTAGTCTAGCCGTTGAGATCATGACAGCGCGACCAGAATCGTCAGGCGTCGCACCCCCACACAGACCTGTATTGCCACCGATGGTCACAATAGGCGTTTGGTGTTGTACGCAGCAGCGCACCACAGCGGCTAAAGTCTCGACGTCAGCGGGGCGAACCACGGCTTGGGTAACACCACGATAACGACCCCGCCAATCGGTGACATAAGATTCGGTGTCGGCACCTGTTAAGACATGCTCTGGCCCAACAAGAGCCCGCAATGCGTCAAGAATCATGGATTTAAGCCTTTATCATTTTTAAGATCAATCAATTGGGCATCAAAAAGAACAAAGTTGATCTTAAATATTTGTTGTTAGCTTCCTATTCTAAAGGTAGCTTATATTTTTTGCGTTGTTTCATCTCAGGAAGATAGGGTCGTTTTTGCTTCAAATTGAGCTCGCAATTTAGCAAAGTTTGCGACCTTATTCCATATGAAGGCCGCCATTAATATGAATGGTTTCGCCCGTTACAAAGCTGGCGTCTTCGCTACACAAAAACGAGATAACGGAGGCAACCTCACTGGGCAGACCCACACGCTTAAGTGGCGTTTGAGAAATTGAAAGTTCGCCGCGAGTTCGAATAAGATCTGACGCCATGGGTGTATCAATCAAACCTGGAGACACCGCGTTGACGCGCGTTTCGGGACCCAGCTCGCGGGCAAGCGAACGTGTCAAGCTGAGTATGGCCCCTTTTGAAGCGCTGTAATGCGCATTGTAAAAGGCACCTCGGTGCGCAGCAAGTGAGCTAAGAAACACCATTGAACTATTTGTTTTTAATGCTGAGATGACACGTCGCGTAAGAAAGAAAACACCATCTAAATTGATCGCAATGGTCTGACGCCACTGCTCGTCAGTCATGTCTCGCACAGGTTGGGCAAGATAGATTCCCGCTGAGGGCACAAAAAAATCAATGCCCCCGAACTGCTCCTTAGCTAAACTAACGACCTCATCAGCATCTTGGGTAGAGTTTGAGTCTAGGCGATGACAAATCACTTTTCCAGCACCGTTTTTTAACGAACTGGCAAAATTCTTAAGGCCTTCAATATCAATATCTGTCAATAACAAATGGGCGCCCGCCTCATGAAACTGTCGAGCCACTTCACGGCCAATGCCACCATTTGCACCCGTCAAGAGTAAGAGACGGTCTTTGAAATTTCTCATTATTTCCTGTCCTGAATTAAATAATCAGCAAGTAAGGCGACTCAATGTAACGCCTAAACGTTGACAACCAAGTTGCTGCCAAAGCGCCATCGACTGCACGGTGATCAACTGACAAAGTGCAACGCATCACCTGACCCGCCTCGACAACACCGTTTTGACCCATCACAGGCTGTGCCTTGACTGCACCCACTGCAAGAATGGCGGCCTGCGGTGGATTAATAATGGCAGCAAACTCATCAATGCCATACATGCCTAAATTGCTGATAGAAAATGTGCCGCCTTGGAACTCTGCTGGTCTTAATTGACCTTGCTTTGCTCGTTCAGCCATTGCACGCACAGACTGACTAATTTGCGAAAGACTTTTACTGTTTACATTGAACAGTATGGGTGTCATTAAGCCAGTTTCAGTCGATACGGCAATCGAAATATCAACTTCATTAAATTGCCGAATGGCGTCATCTGTCCAGATGACATTAACTTGAGGCACATCGCGTAATGCACGAGCCGCGGCAAGAACAACAAAATCATTGACCGAAATTTTTTGATGCCCTTGTGCATTAATCTCAGTTCGCATGTGCATGAGTTTGTCAACGCGACATTCGACGGTGAGGTAAAAATGAGGCACGGTTGATTTACTTTCAAGCAAGCGCCTTGCAATGGTGCGTCGCATGTTGGTATGAGGCGTATCGACATAACCACCCAACGGTAGGTTTTCAGTGATGGGAATGGGTTTATTTTGATTAACAGCAATGGAAGTCGATTCCAAAGTCGTTGGCGCTGCTAAAACCTGAACAGACTGTGCCACCTCAATAGCTTTAATCACATCGTACTTGACGATACGGCCGTTGGGGCCACTGCCAACCATCGCACCCATATCTAAACCATGCTGCTTAATAAGCAGACGTGCGACAGGGCTAGAGAAAATGCGCTGACTGACCTGACTCTTAACGCTCATTACTACAGAATCTGATGCCTCATTTGCCAGCGTGCTTGGTGATGAAGTAGCAACCGTGGGTTGACCACCCAGCAGTAGCTTGTCTGCATCGTCTATTGTTTCACCTTTATCAATCAGTACTGCAATGGGTGCACCCACTGCAACCTCTGTGCCATTTTTAACTAATAGGCGTGCAATCGTACCGTTTGCATCAACGTTTAACTCAATGACGGCTTTGTCTGTTTCGACATCAGCAATACTTTGCCCACTCGCAATCGTATCTCCTTCTTTTTTACTCCAACTCACTAGGGTGGCGTGCGTCGCATTAGCGGCGACCTCTGGCATGCGAATGATGGTTGCCATTTAATGTATTCCTTAAGCAAGACCTTTGTCTGACAACACGAGCTGGATGCCCCTAACAACCTCTTCTGTTCTGGCACAAGCGGCACGCTCAAGCACTTTTGATATGCTGGGTGCAGATTCTGTGCCGGTAACACGTTGAACTGGCACATCAAGCCAATCAAAATAACGGCGCTGAATTTCATCTGCCAACCAACCACCGTAAGATGTGCCTCTAGCGCCCTGCTCAACAATCAACACCGCATTCGTTTTACGAATGCTTTCACCAATCGTTTGCCAATCAATTGAGGCACGATCTAACCACCGCAAATCAATTAAATCAGCACTCACACCCGTTTCGTTGATTGCCTCAAGTGAATGATTGACCATAGACAGATACGAAATGATTGTTAAGTCATCACCTTGAGATCTAACCGCTGCTTGGCCAGGCAGCAAGACAAAATCAAGATCGTTAATTGGGGCAGCTGCCATCGTGTTGTAAAGGTCGACATGCTCAATAACCAGAACAGGATCTTGACAATGTAATGCTGCGTTTAAAAGGCCCACATAATCAATTGGGCACGATGGGGCTACGATGCGCCAACCTGGGCATGTAGCAAATATGCCCGCAGGGTCCATTGAGTGCTGTGACCCGTAACCACTTCCCATCGCCACTTTAGTGCGCAACACAAACGGCACGGGATGATCACCACCAAACATATGGCGCGCTTTTCCAATTTGGTTAAAAACCTGATCACCCGCCACCCACATGAAGTCTGGATACATAAATTCGACCACCGGCTTATAGCGACGGTCCATGGCCAACCCACCCCCTAAACCCACAAATGCGCATTCACTAATCGGGGTACCCAATACTCGATCTGGAAATCTTTCTTTAAGGCCTCTTGTTGCCCCATTTGTGCCACCCTTGAGTCGATGTATATCTTCACCCATCAATACAATAGTTGAGTCTTCCTCCATTCGTCGCTGCATAACATCTGCCACCACATCAACAAACTTACGGGGCTCACTGGCTTGAACGATTGCGACCTCATCTGCTTTTGGCATTGAGTCAAACTCTGACAGATCACCGCGAATACCCACATCACAGAAGTCTGGGCTTGGCCATAACTCTGGTCGTATTCTGCGCTTACCCGGCTTTCCGCTTGGGTCATTTTCAATTAAGGCATTCACTGCCTTTTGCATGACTTTTTGAATGGCGGCTCGAAGTGCTTCAATTTGTTTAGCTGTAATGAGTTTGCGACTCATCATTTTTTTTGCGAGCAAATCAAGCGGGTCTCGTAAACGCCATGCCGCTTCTTCTTCTTTCGTGCGATACCCGAATGCACTACCAGGAAATGGCCCATTTTGATGAAAGAAGCGGTACACCTCTGCTTCAATAATTGTGGGCCCGTTACCAGCTTTCATGTGCTCAATCGCTTGTTGAGTTGCGAGATGCACAGCAAGTGGGTCCATACCATCAACACTCCAACTGGGTATGTTAAAGGCTTGACCACGAGCGCCGAGCCTAGGCTCACCGGTTGCCTCTTCAACAGTGGTCGCAACAGCGTAGCCATTGTTTTCTACAAAGAAACATAAAGGTAATTTCCAAGCTGAGGCCAAGTTCATCGTCTCAAGTACCGACCCAATGTTGATGGCGCCATCACCAAAATAGGTAAAGGTTACGCCACCGCTACTGGCGTGTTTATTTGCCCAAGCTGACCCCGCAGCAAGTGGTACACCGCCACCTACTATTGCGTTTGTGCCTAATGCGCCTGCCTCAAGCCACTGCAGATGCATTGAACCACCACGACCTTTACATAAACCCGGCGTTAACCCCAAGATCTCTGCAAGAGTGCGCTCAAGCATATTTTGAATTGGTGCTGATAACGCTTGAGCAGGGTCTAAGCCCTCAGGGGCGAGGTATGACAAACATTTAGCAATAAATTGGTGGTGACCCCGATGAGAGCCATTGACCTGATCACGCGCAGTCAATCCAACAATGGACCCTGCGGCACCACCCTCTTGACCAATACTTGAGTGTGCCGGACCATGTACCAACCCTTGCGCAGCCAAATCTAAAACGGCCTCTTCAAATACGCGTATGACGTGCATTTGAACCAATAACGTGCGAAGTAAATTCGGTGACGCTTGCTTCCAATCTTGATCAGTCGTGGCCAACCTGACCCATTTGGCTGACGACTTAAGAAGGGTAGATTCAGACATATTTAGCCTAAGTGGTTTTAGTTTTTAAAGTTTTAAAATAATTCTTGTTTGAGCGTTTGGTTAATAACCGTCTGCCGTCCAACCGCCATCAATCACCATGGCATGACCCGTTATAAAACCTGCCAAATCAGAAGCGAGATAAAGCGCCGTATGGGCCACTTCTTCTGGTGTGCCCATTCGACCCAGTGGGGTACGCGCATGCAACGCCTGTTCGTCTAGAACGCCACGACTAACTAAATCGCTTACTAACGCCGTTTGAATATAGCCCGGGCAAATTGCATTCACACGTATATGATGCTCTGCCCACTCAACCGCAAGCGACTTACAAAGCGACACAACACCTGCTTTGGCTGCGCAATAAGCTGAGCGGCGAGCTGACGACACCAAGCCCCACATTGATGCGGTCGCTAGAATCACCCCACCACCGTTATGAATCATTCGTCGCGCAGCCGCTTGGCAACAGAAAAATATGCCCGATAGGTCAATATCAATTGCACGACGCCATTCGTCGGGGGTTATATCAAGAGCAGGTTTGTTCATTGAAATGCCCGCATTGTTAAGCAAGACATCAAGTCTGCCAAACGTTTTAATGGTTTGTTCTGCCGCGGCATCTAACGCTTTTGGATCGGTAATAGACCCAACAAAAATTTCAACCCGCACGGTGGGGTAAGCTTCTTCAAGAACAGCTTTAGCCTTCAATAGGCTGGCTTCGTCTATATCTAACAGCATCAGGCTAGCGCCTTGACTAGCAAAGGCATGCGCCATCGCTAAGCCAATGCCACTTGCCGCACCAGTATTAAAAACAATTTTTCCGGCTAGGCCGGGGTACTGAATCATCGCCTTTTTCATGCCCGAGCATCCTCAAGAATAAGATCTGCACCACGTTCT
Source organism: Alcaligenaceae bacterium UBA6179 (assembly GCA_002422175.1). Classification (GTDB taxonomy): domain Bacteria; phylum Pseudomonadota; class Gammaproteobacteria; order Burkholderiales; family Burkholderiaceae_B; genus Algicoccus. The sequence continues at coordinate 71 of DITR01000150.1, read as the reverse complement.
GCCACCATCATGACTGCAGCCTGAGTATTGCCAGAGACCATTGCCGGCATGACAGACGCATCGACAATGCG
>DITR01000025.1:6955-8257 GCA_002422175.1 Alcaligenaceae bacterium UBA6179 | reverse complement strand
CGTTGTCGATCGCGGGTGAGGGTTAATTTGAGGTGTTTGTCGTTAAGTAAGCGCTGTTGATCAACCGTAAACTCGTCAACAAATAAGGGGACGGGAAAGCCAGAACCCCAAACTTGTTCTTCGAGCATTTGAGCGACCTGAGCATTGGCAAAGCCTGATTCGAGTGACCCGTCGGTTTCAATTACGGCATCAAAGCGTTTTTTTCCGCTAAAGTCGATTACAGCTTGGTTAAATACTAAAACAAATTTATCATAATCTTCATGGGCAATACTTAAGCCAGCTGCCATCGCGTGGCCACCAAATTTTTTNNCGTATTTCGCCTGCATCACCCGGGGCAAAGGCCAGGGCCGGGCGATAGAACTGTTCTTTTAATCTCGAGGCGACGATACCCACCACGCCTTGATGCCATCTTTCATCGAATACACAAACGGCTGCGCTGTTAGGTTGGGCATCAATTTCACCAATAGATGACAAGGCTTGTGCGCGCATGGTTTCTTCGATTTTGCGGCGTTCACGGTTAAAGGTGTCAAGTTCACGAGCTAGAACCAAAGCGCGGTCTTCATCGTCGGTGATGAGGCATTCAATGCCAACACTCATATCAGCCAAGCGACCCGCAGCATTGATGCGAGGGCCAACAATGAACCCAAAATCTAACGCCACGGCCAACTGAGGCTGTCGTCCTGCCACCGCAAACAAAGCGCGTATGCCGGGTTGCATGAGGCCTCGGCGGAGTCGGTCAATGCCTCGATTGACCAGCAATCGATTATTTTGATCTAGCTTAACCACATCCGCTACGGTGCCTAAGGCGACTAGGTCAATTAGGCTGTCAAGTTTGGGTTCTGGTTTTGATACAAAATGCCCACGGTGACGCAGTTCAGCACGAAGGGCTAAAAGCACATAAAACATCACCCCCACACCCGCTAAGTTTTTTGAAGGAAAGGTGCAGCCCGGTTGGTTGGGATTCACAATGACTGCGGCTTTTGGCAAGATGTCGCCGGGTAAGTGATGATCCGTGATGAGAACGTTGATTTGGTGGTCATGAGCGGCCGCCACCCCATCAACGCTGGCAATACCGTTGTCGACTGTAATAATTAAGTCGGGCTTGCCACTGCGGTGTTGGCAGGCCAACTCAACCACAGCAGGCGACAACCCGTAACCGGTTTCAAAACGGTTAGGCACCAGATAGTCAACGTGAGCCCCTAATGCACGTAATCCTCTGATGGCGACAGCACATGCTGTTGCGCCATCGCAATCATAATCAGCCACGATGAGTAATTTTTTCTTCGCTTCAATATGATCGGC
>DITR01000025.1:0-6946 GCA_002422175.1 Alcaligenaceae bacterium UBA6179 | reverse complement strand
AGTAAGGGGTGTAAGCCTTGGACGGTAAGTCTTTGTGTGGCGGCAGACTGGGTTGATCTTGTTTTTATAACGGGTTGTGCCACCAGGTGCTCCAGTCATTCTTTGTAAAGGGTCGGGCTAATTTCTTAAGCCAGTTTGGCTGATTTTGATTAAAGTGAGTGAGCGTCACCAAACGGTCTTGGCCTGTGAGGGTCAGATGGGTGGGGGTAGATGCGTTGATCGAACCCTTTTGCATCTCAATAAGCAACGGTAAAATGTTTTTAAGCCAATACTCTAACCAGCCCGACCAATCTGACGACATCACAAAAGGTCGTAAGGTACTGATGAGCTGGTAGGGTTGCTGTTGCACGAGGGGCTGCCAACCGGGTGCCCCACCATAAAGCCAAACACCGTTGATAGCAGGTAAGCCACGCTCTAAACGGGCTTCATTAACGGGGTGGTTGTGCCATACCATTTGTATTTCATTCAATATACGGCGCCATGCTAGCCACGCATCACTATCAGGCCACCAGCCGGCTATGTTTTGTCCCGCTAATGCTTCAGGGCTCACTGTGTGTGCCAACTCGGCTAATGGGGCATGTACCCGCCAAGTACTTGCCGTCACGGCCTCAACCCAAATGGCATCATCTTTATGACCAAAACTGGGTTGAGCGGCTTCACATAAGCTTTGTGCCTCGTGATGGCTGAGTTCGAGCGTGCTTAGAGGACGCAAAGAGGCTGCGCTGGTACCGATTTGTGTGCTGCATAGTTGTGCTGCCCAGACGGGGGCCGTGCTTTGTGTCACCGCAAGCTGCCAAGCAGCCAAAGCTTGCCCAGGCATTTGACTGACACTTTGCGACCAACCATTTAAGGTTAAAACACGCGCTTCAAATGGCGTACAACCCACTATTTGCGGTTCGAATTGGCTTTGGCTGGCGACTAAGTCACTCAATCGTTTACTCAAGTCAGGTCGAGACTGTTTGAGCGACTGGCCTAATGGTGTGGCAAGTGAAGCTGGGGGTAGGGCTTGTTCAACGATATATTCCATTTAATCATTGTAATGTGGCCAACCCTTTGTAAACAGAGTAATCAGGTTTTAAATGGCTGTTAATGAGATAATAAGCGCCTATGAAATCAAGCTTTGAACTTTGGGTGGGCGCACGTTACGCGGGTATTGTCGGTCGACGCCGAGGGCGCGATGGTGGCGATCGTTTTGTGTCGTTTGTTGCCATGATGTCAATGATCGGTATTGCACTGGGTGTAGCTGCTTTGATTGTGGTGCTGTCAGTCATGAATGGTTTTCAGCGCGACGTGCGAGATCGCATGTTATCGGTTTTACCTCACATCGAATTGTTTGTCCCCGGTGCCTTACCTGAAACGGTGCTCGAGCGGTTCGATGAGTTAGCCCAAGCGGCTCAAAAAAATGACCAAGTTGTTGGGGTGGCCCCCTTTGTGGGTGCGCAAGCCATCATCATGCATGGTCAGGTATTGCGGGGTATACAGGTACGCGGCATTGACCCAGCCCTTGAATCAAGTGTGTCTGACTTAGTCGGGCAAATGGTTGAGGGTCAGTTAACATCATTGGTACCGGGTGAGTTTCATTTAATATTAGGTGAAGACTTAGCCAACGCGCTCGGGGTTAGCGTGGGTGATTCTGTGATGCTCTTAGCCCCTCAAGGTACAGTGAGTCCTGCTGGCTTAAGCCCTCGCATGAGGCAGTTCACAGTCAGTGGTATGTTTAAGTCTGGGCATTTTGAGTACGACTCGTCACTTGTATTTGCACAAGCGCGCGATGTCGCCCGCATGTTTCGCGATACAGCAACGGCTGGCGCCCGCGTCAAAATTAAAGATATGTATCAAGCACCCCAAATTTCAAAGGCCATTGCACTTGAGGCCCCAAGGGGGGTATTGTCTAGCGATTGGTCACGTAACAATCGCACATGGTTTGCCGCTGTGCAAACTGAAAAACGCATGATGTTTTTGATTTTGACCCTTATTGTTGCGGTTGCAGCATTCAATCTTTTGTCATCTCAAGTCATGGCTGTTAAAGACAAACAAGCTGATATTGCTATTTTGCGAACGCTGGGTGCCACACCGGGTGAAATTGCCCGTATTTTTTTGGTGCAGGGCGCATTAATAGGCGTGATCGGTACTTTTTTAGGTTTGGCTGGTGGTTTGGCGATTGCCATGAATATTGATGTTTTGGTGCCATTAATTGAACGTGCCTTGGGTATCCAGTTTTTACCCAAAGAGATTTACTTTATTCAGGCCCTGCCATCAGACCCTCGGCTTGACGATGTGATTACCATTGCGATCACCTCATTAATCATGTCTTTGTTAGCCACCCTTTACCCGAGCTGGCGAGCCTCTAAGTTAGAACCTGCACAGGTATTGCGCCATGACTAATGCTTTAACTTCAAACATCGTGTTGCAAGCGCAAGGGTTAAGCCGGCATTATGACGACGGTCAACGTCGTCTTGATATTCTGAAAGGTGTTGATTTATCGATCGTGTCGGGCGAAATGGTGGCCATCATTGGTGCTTCGGGCTCAGGCAAAAGCACCTTATTACACTGCCTTGGTTTACTAGACCGCCCGAATGCCGGTGAGGTTTTTGTGAATGGCCAAGCCACGCAAAATTTAAACGAAGTTCAACGCAGTCGTTTACGTAACAAATCGCTCGGTTTTGTTTATCAATTTCATCATTTATTAGGTGAATTTAGCGCATTAGATAATGTAGCGATGCCTTTAATTGTGCGGCGTATCTCGCGCCATGATGCCCGTCAAAAAGCGCAAGTATTACTTGAAAGAGTAGGGCTAGGCGATCGCATGACACATTACCCCAGTCAGTTGTCAGGCGGCGAGCGCCAACGTGTAGCCCTGGCTCGCGCGATGGTGACTGAGCCTTCGTGTGTTCTGGCTGACGAACCCACCGGCAACCTAGATCGTGAAACGGCTGAAGATATGTTTGATTGGTTACGTCAAGCTGTTCAAGTGGGTGGTACGTCTTTAATTGTGGTCACACACGATTTAGCACTTGCTGCGCGTGCTGATAGGCAGTTCACCATGACATCAGGTCATTTGGCTGTTAAGTAATTGAATCTATTGCAATCAATTCAATGATATCTTTTTGCTATATGGCTGATAATTTTTTTACGGTTGCATCCTTAAGGGTGAATTTTGATGGCATTTGATACCCACTGCCACTTAGATGCACAAGAATTCGTTCATGACCGCGATGCGGTTATTCAGTCAGCCTGCGAGGCAGGTGTAACCGGCATTGTGATTCCTGCCGTTACAAAACAAAACTTTGATACGGTTCGAGTGTTGGCGCACCGTGTATCAACCGGGGCTTATGCTTTAGGTATTCACCCTTTGTTTGTGCCACAAGCAAAGATCGAAGATCTTGACGTGTTACGTCAGTATCTTGAGCAATATCGTGATGACCCAAAGCTAGTCGCCGTTGGTGAAATTGGGCTTGACTTGTTTGAAACCCATTTAAAGCAAGAGCCACTGTTAAATAAACAAATTAATTTTTTTAAAGCACAATTAGAGTTAGCAAAAACTTTTGAGTTGCCTGTTATTTTGCACGTGCGGCGGGCACAAGATTTGGTGTTGAAGTATTTGCGTCAAGCTCGCGTGTCAGGGGGCATTGCCCACGCGTTTAATGGCAGTTTTCAACAAGCACAGCAGTTTATTGATTTAGGTTTTGCGCTGGGTATGGGTGGGGCTTTAACCTACACGCGGGCATTGCAAATCAGGCGTTTAGCTATCAACACAAACTTAGAGCACTTGGTATTAGAAACCGATTCACCTGATATTGCACCCGAGTGGGTTGAGGTTGATTCAAGTTCGGGGCTGCGACGCAACTCACCCGATCAGGTGATGAAAATTGCCCAAGTCTTAGCAGATTTGAGGCAATGTGATGTGTCTAAAGTCATCTCAGTGACTGACCAAACGGCGCAACGCGTTTTGCCCAAACTAAATGCTTTGAATTAAATTCAATACATATTAAGAAGACAAATAAGTCGCTCCCCTCTTGATTGCATAAGCAACCTAATTGAGCCTATTGGTTTAGGTGTCAACGCAGAATGCATTTATGATTATTTGGGCTTCTTTAGGTTGGGTGTTTGGGGTCTGCCTCACTCAAATTCAACCCGCATTACTTTCTGATTGGTATCTAACACGACTCATCAGCGTCGCCTTTGCACTTTTGCTTGTATGGGGTTTGTTGTGGCTTAGACCCAGGCGTTGGGTATTGACACAACGATTCATTTTAGTGATTGGCCTAACGGTACTTGGTTTTGGCTACAGTCAATTAAAAGCTCATACACGTTTAGCTGACAAGTTGGCTGATCATGAAATCAATCACGTGACACGCTTAAACGTTCAAATCGTGGGCTTGCCGCGCTTAGGTGAAAATGGCTTGAGCATTGAAGTTGAACAATGGCCTAATTATGTTGAAGGCATACCTCAGCGCATTGCCATCACTTGGCCCGTTTCCGCTATGCATAACGTAATTGAAGTGGTTCCAGGTCAGGTATGGCGCATGGCATTGCGTTTACGACCGGTTCATGGACGTATTAACCCTGGTGGTTTTGATCAAGAAGGGCTTTTTTTCGCCAAAGGAGTGAGGGCCGTCGCTCAAGTAAAGGGCATGCCTCAGTTTGTAGGGTATGAACCCCTTACGTCGATTGAAGTTATGGCAAATGGTTTACGTCATCGTGTGAGAAAAGCCATGCTCAACGTGCTGGGTGAGCGCCCAGCACGTGCCGTACTGATTGCACTTGCGATTGGTGATCAACAGGGCGTTAGCCGAGAAGATTGGCAAATCTTTAGTCTCACAGGTATAACCCATTTGGTATCAATTAGTGGCTCACATGTGACGTTAATCGCGGCTTTAGGTGGGGTCTTGTTGGGTAGCTTGTGGCGACGCGGTAAGTGGAAGGGGGTCCCTCTATCTGAATGGTTACCTGCTCGTTTGGTGTCAATATGGGCGGCAGTCATCACCGCTTTTTTATATTGTTTATTGGCGGGTTGGGGTGTTCCCGCGCAACGCACATTCTTTATGGTTTTGATGGCTGCCATGGGTTTAACTGTTGCACAGTCATGGAGCGGTTTCATTCTGGTTGCTTTAGCGGCTGCTTTACTCACACTTTTTGACCCTTGGGCTGTTTTATCTACCGGTTTTTGGTTGTCATTTATAGCCGTCACTGTACTGATCATATTGAGTCAACGCATTGATCTTCACCATCAGCATGTTTTAAACAATGAATCAAACCTACGAGGCTTAATCTTTTTTCAAAAAGTTTATCAATGGTTTGCGTTAGCCACTAAATTGCAATGGGTCATTACGCTCATGATGTTGCCTGTGTTGGCATGGTTATTTAACCAAGTGTCTTGGGTGTCTATTTTTGCCAATGCAGTCGCCATTCCCATATTAACTTTTGTGGTGACCCCTTTTGCGTTGATTTTAGCTTCAGCGTCGATATTGTTTAGTCCTGCTGATCACGCTTTAATATCTACTTTTTTATCAATTTTGGCGACGTTGGCACATGCCCCGCTTGAGTGGGCGCTTTGGTGGGTTAAAACCTTGGCCGCTTTACCCGTTGCAGCATTTGACTTGGCAAGCAGTTCAGTGGTGTGGTTGATTTGGGCTATGGCGGGCGTGACATGGGCCGTTTTGCCACCTTTGAGTTGGTCGCGAAACTTTGGTTGGTTGCTGTTGTTACCTATCTTGAATCAACCGGTCAACACACTGGCTTATGGTGATTGGTCACTTCATGCTTTTGATATTGGGCAAGGCTCAGCTTTGCTGGTCCGTACACAAACGCACGATTTGATTTTTGATGTCGGCTGGCGATTTGAAGACCACACGGCGATGACTTCAACGATTTGGCCAGCACTGCGAGCACTTGGGCTCAAACACAAACCCGTTGTGGTGATTTCTCATAATGACCTTGACCATATAGGCGGCTTACAAGCACTTAAAGATTTAATTCCAATTGGTACCTTGTACGCATCAGACTATATGAAAGATGCGCAGCGTTGTAAACAAGGGCAGTCTTGGGAATGGAGCGGGGTGGTGTTTGAGTTTCTTCACCCTGACGTCAAAGTTTGCAGTCATACTGATACGACCCCAAAGCGCTTAAAAAATCGTTGCAGTTGTGTGTTGCGGGTAAAGGGAAAGCATCACAGTTTGCTTTTAACGGGTGATATTGATTCAATCGGTGAAAAATCAGTTATTGCCAACCTGCAGCAAAAAAAAACATCTATACAAACCGATGTGGTGGTTGTACCGCATCATGGCGCAGCGACGTCATCTAGTCTTGCTTTTATTCAAGCCCTGCGTGCGTCACACGCTATTGCTCAAATGGGTTATTTGAATCGATTTTCTCACCCCTCAAAAGAGGTTGTTGATCGGTGGCAAACACAGCAGACCCATTTTTGGCGCACTGATATTGATGGTGCTGTTTATATCCGTTCACAAACAGGGCATCTACATGTTGAATCAATGCGTTTGACGCACAGGCGGTATTGGCACAATATAGTCGTATTGCCATAGTACGATTAACTTGTTGACCGACCTTCAAGTCAACATTAAAAAAGGTCCTAAAACAAGGTTTTGCCTATGTTGATATCATTTCAGAGTACTGTATTGATATGCTTGAAAACGATATGCTTAGAAATCGACATGGTAGCGCATAAGCGCTTAGCGAATACGTCTGCCCAAACCTAATTAGTACGAGTTGTAAGGCTTTCATTTACGTTTATTGACACTAAAAATCAACACAGTTGAACAATTTTTGAATGGTAATTAAAAATATGCAAACCCCCTTTGCACCTAAAAAATCAGACCACTCTCTGTTGGTTAGTCAGGGCGGGTGGGTACCTTTAAGTGCTGATTTACATTGCCACTCTAGTTTTTCTGATGGGGTATTAAGCCCTGAAACGCTTGCCGCTCGGGCT
>DITR01000166.1 GCA_002422175.1 Alcaligenaceae bacterium UBA6179 | reverse complement strand
CGGCTCATTTCTGCTTTTTGCAATCGAATGTCATCTTCAATGCGCGATAACACAATCGACCTTTCTTTACGTTGCTTGACTAGGGCTTGTTTTTGACTATCGGTTTCTTTGACATTATTTTCAATATGATCGCGACGTTTTTTTTCAGCTTGCTCTAATTCGTTCAACCGTGCCACATCGTTTGTTAATGTTTGAATTGCCTCTGTTCGTGCTCGGGCAACATAATCTAAGTAACCTAATTCACGCCCAAGCGCTTGCGGGTTTTCGCCTGCCAAAAGTGCGCTCCAGGGTGATAAACCGCTACTGTATTGCGCTCTAAGTTGCGCAGCCAGTCGATCACGACTTAACAACATCACTTTGCGTTGCGCCTGAACCTCGGTGGTCAGGGTTTTAAGTTGTTCCTGAGATTTTTTAAGATCCGCTTCAAGTAATTTAATCTGCCTAATTATTTTAGATATGGCCGCTTCTGACATTTTCAACTGATCAGCGGCCTGTTGACGTGCCACGTCTCGTGTTTCAAGCTGAGTTTGCATAGATTGAATGCGTGACCGCAGTAACTCACGATCGTTATCAAGTGCTTTTTGACGAGCGTCTAATATTTGTGCAGTTGATTTGTCTTGGGCAAACACAGGGCTTACTACCAAACAACAAATCAACCCCCACGCGCTCAGCCGCTGCATCAATTAAACCTTAGCCTTACCTTGAGCAGCCACAGCAGCTTGAGCGGAGGCAATCGCAGCAGGGTCAGCCAAATAAGCCCGACTGATTGGTTTGAGGTTTTCATCAAGGGTATAAACCAACGGTTGGCCAGTTGGAATATTCAATTCAACAATATCTTCATCTGAAATTTGATCTAAATGCTTAATTAAGGCGCGCAAGCTATTGCCGTGTGCCGCAATCAATACCTTACGACCGGCACGAATTGAAGGGGCGATGGTTTCATTCCAAAAGGGCAAAACACGTGTAACGGTGTCTTGTAAGCACTCAGTTGCCGGCAATTGCTCAGGCGTCAAGCGGCTATACCGCACATCAAACCTTGGGTGGCGGGGATCATTAAAAGAGAGCGGCTCTGGTGCAATGGCATAAGCACGACGCCATACCAAAACCTGCTCATCACCAAATTTAGCAGCCGTTTCAGCCTTATTTAGACCTTGCAAATTGCCATAATGGCGTTCATTGAGGCGCCAATTGTTGTGTATAGGAATGTACATAAGGTCCATCGCGTCAAGCGTTGTCCAGAGTGTACGTATGGCGCGCTTTAAAACTGAGGAAAAGGCAATATCAAAAGTAAAACCTTTTTCTTTGAGCAAAACGCCTGCCTGTTGGGCCTGCTGACGACCTACCTCGGTCAGGTCAACATCTGTCCAACCTGTGAAGCGATTTTCAAGATTCCATTGGCTTTCGCCATGGCGCATTAAGACGAGTGTATACATAATTATCAGTATTTAAGAGCCAATGTGTACAAGCATTTTATAATTGTTCTTAATGTCCTGTCTGGACGTCTAAAAATAGGTCAAAAACTGTGAATTTTTTTCTTGAAACAAACAATCTGCTTTTAATCGGTATTGCAGTGAGTTCTGGTTTATTGTTACTGTGGCCCTTCATTCAACAAAGCCGGGGTGGTAAGGCTTTGAGCACCGCTCAAGTAATTCAAATGATGAATCATCAAAACGGTATAGTTGTTGATATTCGTCCGTTAGCAACCTATCAAAACGGCCATGTTGCAGACTCTCGCAACCTGCCCTCCGCCGACCTGCCTACGAAAGGCGCTAGCCTGCCTAAAGGGCGTCCCATTATTTTGGCTTGTGACAGAGGTCAAACGGCTTTTGGTGCCGCTGCCAAGCTGCGTAAAATGGGTTTTGATCAGGTTTTTGTCATGCAAGGCGGTATCAACGCCTGGGCACAAGCCGGTTTACCCCTGTCAACCAAGCGCTGAGATCAATATGAAACCTGTTTTAATGTACTGCACCGCCATTTGCCCCTACTGTGTTCGAGCAGANNCGCCGTACAGTGCCACAAATTTACATCGGCGACACCCATGTCGGCGGTTATGATGACTTGGCTGCGCTCGATAAAGCGGGTGGTTTAATACCCTTGTTAAGTGAACAATAAGCCCTACACATTTCGTTAAATTTAAGCCCTTTTCTGGAATTTTTATGTCTGAACAACAAGCTCAAGCCGCTCCAAACGAACAAGCACCCGCTTTCAACTTACAACGTGTTTATTTAAAAGACCTGTCAGTTGAAATGCCCAACGCACCACAAACGTTTCTCGAACAAGAAGCACCTACCGTCAGCATTAATGTAGGGGTTGGTGGGCAACGTTTAGCTGATACCGTTTTTGAAGTCACCATCACGGTAACGGTCACAACTAAAATTGAAGAAAAAGTGGTTTACTTAGTTGAAGCGACCCAAGGGGGTATTTTCGAGTTGGCTAATATGCCTGCCGAGCAAATTGACCCTATTCTAGGCATCGTTTGCCCCACCATGCTCTACCCTTACCTGCGCTCAAACGTAGCAGACGCCATCACGCGCACCTCACTTCCCCCTTTGCATTTGGCAGACATTAACTTTCAAGGGCTCTATGAACAGCGTTTGGCTGAACAGGGTCAACCCGCAGCCGTTGCACCAAACGGTCAATCAAATGATTCTGGGTTGATTTTGCCGCCCAGCATGACGCGTCAGTAAACCCGATTTGATTGTGCATTCTTCACAACCCCGCATTCGTGTTTCGGTGCTCGGTGCGGGTGCGTGGGGTACAGCGCTAGCCGCAGCCGCCGCAACTCATCATGATGTGTGCTTGTGGGCGCGTGACATTGATTTAATTCAATCAATGTCTGCCAACCGGCAAAATATGCGCTACCTACCCGGTCTTGATTTGCCCGCTTCCATTCACTTTACCGCTGACATCACGCAAGCAATAGAGCATGGCACGGCACAATCAACTCAAACACCGGCAATCATTATTTTGGGTACGCCTGTCATTGGTTTACGTGACATTTGCGCTCGTTTGTCACAACACTTTCATGCTTCAAACCAGACGGCCACACAACCCAAAACATCAATTGTCTGGACTTGTAAAGGCTTAGACCCCCAAACTGGTCAATTACCCCATGAAATTGTGGCTCAAGCATTGGGGGCATCAGCCCATTATTCTTTAGGTGTGTTGTCAGGCCCTTCTTTTGCAAAAGAGGTGGCACAGGGTCTGCCCGTTGCGCTCACAGTCGCAAGTGTCGATGAGTCGTTACGCGCTTTGGTACGTGAGATTTTTCACCATGACCCTATGCGTATTTACGCCACGACCGACGTCGTCGGCGTTGAAGTCGGTGGTGCACTTAAAAATATTATGGCGATTGCATGCGGCATTGCTGATGGGCTGGCGCTAGGTAACAATGCCCGCGCAGCCTTAATTACCCGAGGTTTGGCTGAAATGACACGATTTGGTGTCAAAATAGGTGCTGATGCCGCCACATTTTCTGGGCTGACCGGTTTAGGTGATTTAGTGCTCACGTCCACAGGCGAACTCTCTCGTAATCGACAAGTCGGTTTAGCGCTCGGTAAAGGGCAAAGCTTGTCTGATATTTTAGCAAGCGGCTCAACTGCCGAAGGTGTACGTTGCGCGCAAGCCGTTTCGATTCGTGCCAAGTCGTTAGGGGTTGATATGCCCATTACTGACGCGGTTTGTCAGGTTTTATTTCATCATGTTCCTGTCAAACAAGCGGTTTCGCAATTGCTCGCCCGCGAAGCAAAATCTGAATAACTTTATCTTTTGTAGCTGATGCATTTCTTTCAAAAATATTTCAACTTTAAACAATCAACAATCGTTTTTGCTTGCTTGTTGGTGTCGTGGTTTTCACCCGCTCAAGCCGCTTGGCCAAATGAAAAGCCCATCAAACTCATCGTGCCATCTGCAATAGGCTCTGTAACCGATACGATGGCGCGAATCGTAGCGCCGCCACTGAGTCAACTTTTAGGTCAAAAAATTGTTATTGAAAACATGCCAAGCGAATCTGGGCATGTGGGTACCGCTTACGCCATTACTCAAAAAGGTGATGGCTACAGTTTGCTCTACACCTCAAATGGCCCTTTAGTCATCGAACCCAATATGCACTCCGTTCGTGGGCGTAACTTTCCGTGGCGAGACCTGTCACCCATCAGCTTAATTGCTTACACGCCACAAATTTTAGTTATTAACCAAGAATGGGGTATTGAAAACCTTGCAGGTTTAATCAAAAAGCTACAAGAAACACCCGGTAAGTTTAATGTCGGTTCTGATGGTTTGAGTAGCGCCTCTGCCGTGGTCGCCCGCTTGTTTATGCAAGCCACGAATACTGATCTCATGCAAGTGCCCTACTCAAGCTCACAACAAATGATGTCGGCATTACTTGATAATCAAATTCAAATTGCGTTGCTCGAACCTGGTGTGGTCGAAGCGCAACTTCAACAAAATAAATTTAGAGTCCTTGCTTCCACATCAACTGTCAAAGCGAACTCATATACTTTGCCGACCCTTGACTCAATACCCACTTTCACTGCTCTTGGTTACCCCACCCTTGATACACAGGTATGGCATGCCATACTTGCACCTGCTGGTACACCAACACGCATAGTAAATAAATTGAACGAAGCCATTCAAGCCTTGTTAGCTGAACCCTCTATTCAACAAAAGTTTCAGACGCTCTATTTCACACCGCAAAGCTCAACTCCTTACGCCCTTTCAAATCGTATTGAGCTTGAAACGGTGCAGTGGCGCAACAGACTTAAAAGTTTGTCACAAGCGAATTAAACTGTTAAGCGCGTCGAGCTGGGGGTTTGTCGGCCGCACCGAGGTAACCAACTTGCCGCCACGCCTCAAAGACGGTAATGGCTACGGCATTTGAAAGGTTCAAGCTACGTTGACCCGGCAACATGGGCAAACGAAACCGTTGGTCTGGACCAAATAAGGCGAGTTGCTCAACAGATAACCCTGCCGTTTCACGCCCAAAAACAAACACATCACCGGCTTGAAACTGCGCTTCAGACACCAACTTTTCTGCACGCGTCGTTAACGTAAATGCGCGACCAGGCTGAACCCCAATGACTGACAAGGCGGCTTGCAGTGAAGCGTGCCGCTTGACGGGTTGCCACTCGTGGTAATCGAGCCCTGCACGCAGCAAACGGCGGTCATCAAGCACGAAACCTAAAGGTTCAACTAAGTGCAGGCGAGCACCAGCATTAGCGCATAGGCGTATAACATTACCCGTGTTGGGAGGGATTTCAGGCTCTACTAAGACGATATCAAACATAACTAGAATTGTGCCAGAGTTCTGGGTGTTCGGGCCAAGACAACAGCAACCACCCCTGCGGCACCCTGATCAAGCAAAATCTGTGCACAGGCACTCAGGGTACTGCCTGTGGTCATGACGTCGTCAACTAAACCAACCCATTGCCCATTCAAGGGCCGATTTCCTTCATAACGGTTAAATGCTTGTTGCCATCTACTATCACGAGATGCTTTTTTTTGCACAGCTGGCTCAACCCTTTCATTTACTTTTAACGCCGTTAGAACGCAGGGTAAGTCGCTGTAAGCAGACAGTTTGCGGGCAATTTCCAGGGCGGGGTTGAACCCACGACGCTTTAATGCGGTGGCACTACTTGGCACAGCCACCCAAGCCTGAAGGGTCGTTACCCAGTTGGGGTACTGTTTTTGTAACGTATGCCAAATCAAATCTGCACACACAGCAGATAAATGCATATGGCATGACTTTTTATACTGATGCATCAATAACGGCATGGGGAAGCAATAATCAACTGCGGCGACAGTCAACCTGAATGGCGGCGGGTTGACATGGCATTCGGCACATAAATCATCTTGTGGGCTAATTTTAATTGCGCAGGTTCGACAAAACTGCCCGCCCTGCCTCGATAACAGACAATCATGGCGACAGGCTTTGCATAACAAACCACCCAATGCGGGCAATCGACATAGCGGGCATTGGCTTGGCCAGGTCTGTTTAAAGTGATGCCATGTGCTGTAAAAAACAGAGGTAATCGACACAATTTTTCCTCAAGTCATAAAATAGATCTTAATCGTTGGCTATTGTGTCGCGAGCATTCAACTTTCTAATTGGGTTATGACAAATTCAGCGCAGCACCCTTCCCTCAATATTGAAACGCGTAACGTCATACGACAGTTTGATCGGCGCCAAAATAGTTCACAGGCTGAGTTTTTGCATGGTGAAATTGCACAGCGCATGTTTGATCGATTAAAGCTCATCAAACTTGACCCTAAAACAATACTTGACGCGGGCTGCGGCTCAGGTCGCCGTATGGCTGCATTAATGCAGCGCTATCCAAACGCAACCCAAATGATTGGCCAAGATCTGAGCATAAGGGCCTGTGATCTCGCTGCAAAACAACACCTTAGTCACGGTTGGCGCAAAATACTTGGCGCTCTAAAACAAAATAAGCCACAGATCACATTTTTAATAAATGACTTAGCCCACTCAGCTATTCCCCCCGAATCAGTTGACTTGGTGTGGTCAAACCTTGCATTACATTGGCATCCTGAACCGCATCGGGTTTTAAATGAATGGGGTCGTGTTTTAAAGGCAGGCGGCTTAGCTTTTTTTTCAAGTTATGGCCCGGGCACTTTGATTCAAGTTAAAGAGGCTATCAAAACAGCAGGTTTAGTGACTGAATCTATGCCGTTTGTTGATATGCACGACTTTGGTGACTTACTCTTAGAGAGCGGCTTTGCAGACCCCGTGATGGACCAAGAAACGCTTACCTTGACCTATAAAAATGGCCTCGACTTACTGAAAGATATTTCAGCGCTTGGGGGCAACGCTGCAAAAAACCGACCGGCTGGTTTAGTGACCCCACGTTGGCGCCAACGCCTTGTTCAAGCGATCGAAGCACAACGCCGAGACACGGGGTTAATTCATTTAACGATTGAAGTGGCCTACGGTCATGCATGGCGTAGCCACACACTAAAACGTGGTAATGAAACCCGTATTAGTCTTGATTCGATCAAACGTTCAACGTGACAGCTAGGTAACGCTCAAAGCCATATTTAAATTAAAGTTTGAAGTGATCTTTAATCTTGAACTCAAGCGTCACCCTTTAGATAAACGATGAAATAGCTTTGTAAAGCATATAAGCTGCCAAAGTAAACAGTACGTATGAGAACGCACGCTTCAAGGATTTAACCGGCAGCTTATGGGCCAATTTGGCGCCAACGGGTGCCATCGGAATACTGAACGCCACAATCACCAATAAGGCAGGCCAATAAATAAAGCCCAACATGCCAGGTGGCAAATCAACAAGCTTCGTACCCGACCACAAGTACCCCCCCACGCTAGCCAACGCGATGGGGAAGCCCAGCGCTGCCGATGTGCCCACAGCTTGATGCAACGCGACGTTACACCAGGTCATAAAGGGCACTGACATAAACCCGCCCC
>DITR01000160.1:5793-6074 GCA_002422175.1 Alcaligenaceae bacterium UBA6179 | reverse complement strand
TGTTTTCTCTTTGATTTTAAATATGCAGTCTTTATTTAACTATATGGCAAGGTCGAGTGGGTCTTTTATTCTAAAATGTCGAGTTAGGCGCTTGTAAAGTCCTATGGCTTAAGTAGCACCTGCCAGAAAACAATCTGAATGTTTCGCACTTCATCGCAACCCTCATCTATTAACCTCTAACCCTTTCTGTGTCTTTTCTATCATACTCAGACAACGTCTTTTAATAGGTTCCTCGTTATGACCAAAACCCGTCAAGCCCCCCTTTCAGGCGTTCGTATACT
>DITR01000160.1:0-5766 GCA_002422175.1 Alcaligenaceae bacterium UBA6179 | reverse complement strand
CTGGGGCCCACCCTATTTAAAAGATCAGAACGGGCATGACACCAGTGAGTCGGCATACTACCTCAGCACCAACCGCAACAAACGCTCCGTCGCAATCGATATTGCAACCCCAGAGGGGGTGGCTATGGTGCTCAAACTCGTGGCTGAATGCGATGTTTTAGTTGAAAACTTTAAAGTCGGTGGCCTCAAGCAATATGGCCTTGATTACGACAGCCTTAAGGGTCACTTTCCTAAACTCATTTACTGTTCAATTACGGGGTTTGGTCAAACTGGGCCCTTTGCTGCACAACCTGGCTACGACTTTATGATTCAGGGCTTAGGCGGCCTCATGAGCATCACCGGTGAACGTGACGACCTACCAGGTGGTGGTCCACAAAAAGCGGGGGTGGCAGTTACTGATGTCATGACCGGTATGTTTGCCAGCGTCGCAATTTTGGCCGCCTTACGTGAGCGTGATCAAAGTGGTTTGGGCCAACAGATTGATGTGTCGTTACTCGACAGTCATATCGCTATGCTAGTCAATCAGAACCTCAATTACATGGTGTCAGGTGTCGTACCCAAACGCACTGGCAATGCTCACCCAAATATTGTGCCTTACCAAGTTTTCAAAGCTTCAGATGGTTATTTAATTGTTGCGGTCGGCAACGATAGTCAGTTTCGGGCGTTTTGTGGGGTGCTCAGTCGTCATGAGTGGGGGCAAGACCCCTTGTTTAGCACTAACCGTCAACGAACCATCAACCGTGCTGTTTTAGTACCATTAATGGAAGCGGTCATGGCAGAAAACACCCGAGACCATTGGCTTGCCGCACTTGAAAAAGTAGGGGTGCCCAGCGGCCCAATTCAAACACTAGACCAAGTGTTTGAGCACCCACAAGTGAAAGCACGAGAGGTTTGGCGAACACTGCCTCACCCTCTTGCAGGCCAATCACCCACCACCGCCAACCCCATTCACTTTTCTGCCACACCGATTGAATACCGTCGGCATGCCCCATTACTTGGGGAACACACAGACGAGGTGATACGTGAGTTTGGGCTTAAACCTTAAGCGGCTACCACCGGAATACCAGCGATACGGGCTGACCACTCGGCTGGTCCGGTATTGTGTACCGACACCCCTTGCGAATCAACGGCAACGGTTACAGGCATATCAACCACATCAAACTCGTAAATGGCCTCCATGCCTAGGTCGCCAAACGCCAAAACACGTGATTGTTTAATCGCTTTTGACACCAGATACGCGGCGCCGCCTACTGCCATCAAATAAGCCGATTTATGTTTGCGAATAGAATCAATCGCAACAGGGCCACGCTCGGCTTTACCTACCATGGCAATTAAACCGGTCTGCTCAAGCATCATGTCGGTAAATTTGTCCATACGGGTAGCAGTCGTGGGGCCTGCTGGGCCAACGACTTCATCACGCACCGGATCAACTGGACCCACGTAATAAATAACTCGATTTTTAAAATCAACCGGTAGCGGCTCACCCTTAGCAAGCATATCTTGAATACGTTTATGGGCTGCGTCACGGCCTGTCAACATTTTGCCAGACAGCAATAAAGTTTGACCGGGCTTCCAACTCGCAACCTCAGCTGGGGTTAAGGTGTTTAAGTCAACTTGTTTAGATGATTTGTAATCGGGTGCCCATTTCACATCAGGCCAATCTGACAATGCGGGACGCTCTAAATGAACAGGGCCTGAGCCATCAAGCACAAAATGTGCATGTCGAGTCGCTGCACAATTAGGAATCATGGCAATAGGCAAAGAGGCGGCATGCGTGGGGAAAGTATGAATTTTGACGTCAAGCACAGTGGTCAACCCCCCTAAGCCTTGCGCACCAATGCCTAAGGCATTTACTTTTTCATAAATTTCAATACGAAGTGCTTCAAGCTTATTTTGGGGCCCACGCGCGATGAGCTCGTGCATATCAAAGCTTTCCATCAGAGATTGCTTGGCCATGAGTGCAGCCTTTTCAGCGGTACCCCCAACCCCAATGCCCAACATGCCGGGTGGACACCAACCCGCCCCCATAGTGGGAACAGTTTTCAAGACCCAATCAACCACTGAATCGCTTGGGTTGAGCATAGCAAGCTTTGATTTATTTTCTGAACCACCGCCCTTTGATCCGATTTGTACATCAACCGTATCGCCCGGCACCAATTCAACTGAAACGATACAGGGGGTATTGTCTTTGGTGTTGCGGCGTGTAAAAAGCGGGTCGTCAAGTACCGAGGCGCGTAAGGGGTTGTCTGGGTTTGTGTAACCGCGACGAACACCTTCGTCACAAATTTCTTGCAAGCTTTGTTTCGAATCAAAGCGAACATTCATACCCACTTTCAAAAACACATTNNGTTAGAATTTGCGCCATCGCATCGCGTGCAGCGGGGCTTTGTTCTCGCTCATAAGCACGCGTCATATACTGAACAAAATCAGCGGGGTGGTAGTAACTTATAAATTGAATCGCATCGGCAATCGATTCAATTAGATCATTTTCGCGAATTATGACTGACATGGTGATTTGACCTTGTTTAGAAGCAATTATTATTTTTCTATATAAATAAAGAACATTGTGGCAATACTGAGCTATTTTGGCAAATAGAATGAGTATGCCCCATCGGTTTGTGGCACGCACGTTAAAATACCTAAATTAACGCTAACATCAATTATTTATACACAAAACTGCCATGCTCACGTTTCAACAAATCATTATGCGCCTGCAAGAGTATTGGGCACAGCAAGGCTGTGCCTTACTGCAACCGATCGATATGGAAGTGGGCGCCGGCACCTCACACACGGCCACCTTTTTGCGCGCCATTGGCCCAGAGCCTTGGCGGGCCGCTTATGTGCAGCCATCTAGACGCCCCAAAGACGGGCGTTATGGCGAAAACCCAAATCGCTTACAACATTATTATCAATATCAAGTCGTGCTTAAACCTGCACCGAACAATATTTTAGATTTATATATTGGTTCGCTTAAGACCATTGGTATTGACCCACAAAAAAACGATATTCGTTTTGTGGAAGACGATTGGGAAAATCCCACGCTCGGTGCTTGGGGGTTGGGTTGGGAAGTTTGGCTTAATGGTATGGAAGTCACGCAATTTACTTATTTTCAACAAGTCGGTGGCCTTGACTGCAACCCTGCCACGGGCGAAATCACTTACGGTCTAGAGCGTTTAGCCATGTATTTGCAAGGGGTTGAAAGCGTTTACGATTTGATCTGGACGCAACATGAAGGGCACACCTTGTATTACCGCGATGTGTTTCATCAAAATGAAGTTGAACAGTCAACCTACAACTTTGAACACGCAAACACCACCATGTTATTTCAGCACTTTACTGATTACGAACAGCAGGCTCAGCAACTGATGCAGGTACCCCTAGCCTTACCCGCATATGAGGCTGCCCTAAAAGCTGCCCATACTTTTAACCTACTTGATGCGCGGGGTGCCATCAGCGTGACTGAACGCGCGGCCTATATTGGGCGCATACGCAACTTATCACGTGCCGTCGCCAAAGCATATTTTGAATCACGTGAAGCATTGGGGTTCCCCATGCTTGCCAAGCAAGAGAACTTAACAGCATGACCACCCGCCCCTTATTGATTGAATTGTTTACCGAAGAGCTTCCACCTAAAGCATTAAAGCGTTTAGGCGAAGCTTTTGCACATAGCGTGCAAGCAAGTTTGGCAAACCATCATTTGTTAGCTCCACTTTGCGTGGTGACACCTTATGCCACCCCAAGGCATTTGGCTGTTCTCCTTTCAGCGGTAAATGATGCGGCTCCCGAACAACGCTTTTCTGAAAAACTCATGCCTGCTGCGATTGGGCTTGATGCCACCGGTCAGGCTACCCCAGCACTGCTTAAAAAGTTGGCCAGTAAAGGGTTAACACACTTTAATGTGTCGCAATTACAAACTGTGTCTGACGGTAAGCAAGACTACTTGGTGGCCGAAGGGCAAGCCCCTGGTGCAAGCTTAAAAGCAACCATTCAGGGGGCTATTGATACAGCCATTGCCTCTTTGCCTATTCCTAAAGTCATGCGTTATCAATTGGCTGATGGTCACACCTCAGTCGACTTTGTGAGGCCTGCCCATAAGCTGGTTGTGTTGTGGGGCGATGAAGTATTACCCGCGCAAGCATTGGGCTTAACGTCGGGTCGCCAAACCATGGGGCATCGGTTTTTACACCCCGAAGCATTTGATTTGCCACACGCTGATCAATACGAAAGCTTGATGGCCGAAATAGGTCAGGTTTGTGCTGTGTTTTCTACCCGTCGCGAACGTATTGAAAAAGCCTTGTTGTTGGCAGCCAACAAGCTGTCCGCCACGATTGGCGAAGGCGTTGAAGTTGAGGCCTTGCTTGATGAAGTGACTGCCTTAGTTGAGGCGCCAGCCGTGTACGTGGGTGAGTTTGAGCCACGTTTTTTAGAGGTGCCACAAGCATGTTTGATTTTAACCATGCGATTAAATCAAAAATATTTTCCGCTCTTTGACCCCAGCTCGGGCAAACTGACACACCGCTTTTTAATCGTCAGTAACATGCCAATTAGCGATCCCAGTGCCATTATTTCAGGCAATGAACGCGTCATTAGGCCAAGACTCGCTGATGCCGAATTTTTCTATCGCACTGATTTACGTACACCTTTGCATCAACGCATCGAATCACTGAATCAAATCATTTACCACAACAAGTTGGGCTCACAAGGCGAGCGCGCAGAGCGTGTGAAGCGAATTGCAGCTTGGGTGGGCCACACACTTGGAGCTGATGTTGCGCAATGTGAGCGAGCTGCCTTATTAGCCAAAGCAGACCTCACTACCCAAATGGTGGGCGAATTCCCCGAGCTACAGGGTTTGATGGGCTGTGATTACGCACTCAGCGATGGCGAACCTGATGCGGTGGCACAAGCCATTGCAACGCAATATCGTACCCGCCTTGAAACACCTATCGCGGCTGATCAGGCTGTAACAGCTGCATTATTTATGGCTGACCGAGCTGAAACTTTAATTGGTATTTGGGGCATTGGTTTAGCCCCTACAGGTGAACGCGACCCCTTCGGTTTGCGTCGGGCAGCGCTGGGCCTAATCAATGCATTTGAACAACTGTGTGCAGGGGGCTTATTACCCATCAATCAAACCACAGACCTGAGTTTAAGAGGCTTATTACAAGCCGCCTGGGAATGCTTCACACAACGCGACTTACTTTTACCCCAAACTGTTGATCAAGTTTACGCATTCGTCATTGAACGCTATCGCAATCAACTCAACCAAATACCCCGTAGCGTGGTTGATGCTGTGTTAACAATTGACCCACCCATTCATCAAGTGTTGGCTCGTATTGAAGCGACCATGGCATTTTCACAAACAGATGAAGCGCCCAGCTTGGCTGCAGCCAATAAGCGTATTGGCAACGTGCTGAAGAAAGCTGTCGAGGGTTTAAACAAAGTCAGTCACCCCGACCCCCAGTTATTT
This sequence comes from Alcaligenaceae bacterium UBA6179, assembly GCA_002422175.1. Taxonomy (GTDB): domain Bacteria; phylum Pseudomonadota; class Gammaproteobacteria; order Burkholderiales; family Burkholderiaceae_B; genus Algicoccus. The sequence goes on along the minus strand of DITR01000160.1, from coordinate 299 downwards.
CAAGCAGGTGCTGAACAAGCCCTAGGCGAAGCCATGGCACGTGTCGCTCCCTTGGCTCATGTTGACATGCAATCAGGACATTTTGCTCAGGCGCTGTCACGATTGGCCTCCTTACGCACCCCTGTTGACACCTTTTTTGATGACGTCATGGTGATGGTTGATGACCCTACCATTCGTCAAAACCGTCTCGCATTATTAGGCGAGCTGCATCGCGTCATGAATCAGGTGGCTGACATTTCTAAACTTTCGGCATAAAACAATTGAAACTCATCATTCTTGATCGTGACGGCGTCATTAAT
>DITR01000202.1:300-3305 GCA_002422175.1 Alcaligenaceae bacterium UBA6179 | reverse complement strand
TAAACACTGATGCCACCCGCCATATGCCCACCCCCGTGAACAAATACGGCAACTGGCAACGCCGTGCCTGGCTGGGGGTGATAAATACGAACCGGAACGGGGTACTGGCCATTCATCACAACGTCATCTAAACTGAACAACATTTTGTTGTAATCAGTCATGTAGGTAAACGTCATCAGAGCTAATGCTTCGCGCGCATTCGTTTGGTTCATTTTGTAACCAATTGAATCTAAATATGGCTTGAGCTGTTTAATTTTATCTAACAACTCATTAATCTTTGGCTTGACCAACACTTTAACCCCCAGTTAACGTTTTTCACGTAAAAATAACGAATGAACAAAAAACGACCCTTTAATTCAGTCATTTAAATATTCACTCACTCAATCATAAAACGACATTGATGAACACTCATAATAACCACCCAATTAATCTGAATTTCGCAAATTTGGCCCAACGTAATATTCAATATAACGCCCGTGCCTCAGTCGTTGATTTTGATGCCTGTGTGCTTGAGTACGCGGAACTGTCAGAGCTGGCCAGAAACCAGTGTGTGGGTATATTTGATTTGGCATATGGGCATTCCGTTTCAGAGCGGCTTGACATTTTTCCCACAAAAAAAACGAATTGCCCTGCCCCATTGCTGATTTACATTCATGGTGGCTACTGGCGCTCCCAAAAAAAAGAAGATGCCGCACTCATGGCAAAGGTCTACACCGACGCAGGCGTGGCGGTCGCAGTTCTAGAATACCCCTTGGCACCGCAAGCAACACTGGCTGAAATCGTTCGATCGGTTCGCAGTGCAGTGGCCTGGTTATACAAGCAGGCAGCAACCTATGGGGTTGACACGAATCGTATGTTTGCCAGCGGTAGCTCAGCAGGCGGTCACCTGGTGGGTATGTTGCTATCGTCAAACTGGCAAGCAGATTATCGGCTACCCAAAAACGTGATTGCCGGTGGTGTTGGGTTAAGCGGCCTCTACGACTTAAGGCCTCTATGCGAAACATATCATAACGAGTGGCTTAACCTTCATACCGAACAGGCCGAGCGCTTAAGCCCCCTCTTTCAATTACCAGAAACCGCCGTGCCACTTGTGCTAGCCGTAGGTGGTTTAGAGACCGATGGTTTTAAAAACCAAACCGAAGCCTATGAACAAGCGTACCGTTTAAAAGGCTACCCAGTCGAGCGAGTGCAGGCAGCAGGCTGTCATCACTTTAACTTATTATGTGAAATGGCTCAGCCCGATAGTGACTTAAATAAAGCCATCTTAAAAATGATTTTTGCTTAGCGGGTAAACAGCTTACCCGCTTTACAGCGCTTATTATTTTGATAAAGAAACCCGCACTTTTGAGGTGCCATATACGAACATCACCTCGGCGGGTGTGAGACTGTTGCGACGATTAAAAAGCCACCTGCTCACCGCCCTTTAACTGCAGCATTTGCCTTGCCTCAGCGGGCGTTGCAATGTCTAAATTCAAGGCTTCCAATACTGTGCGAATACGTAAAACCTGCTCAGCACTTGATTCAGCTAAGCGACCGGGGCCTATCCATAGCGAGTCCTCAAGCCCCACGCGTACATTTGAACCCATTGCAGCCCCAATACTGGCTAGGGCAATTTGACCTTTACCTGCCCCCAAAATTGACCATTCGTATTGATCACCAAACAGACGATCAGCCGTGCGTCGCATATGCATGAGATCTTCAGGGTGCGGACCAATACCCCCTAAAATACCAAAAACCGACTGTACAAATAACGGGCCTTTAACAAGACCCCGATCTAAGAAATGCGCCAAGTTATAAAGATGACTGATGTCATAGCATTCGAATTCGAAACGGGTGCCGTTGTCAGTTCCCCTGCGCAAAATCGTCTCAATGTCTTTATAAGTATTTTTGAACACAAGGTCGCGACTGTTCTCTAAATGCTGGCGCTCCCAGTCGTGTTTCAACTCTTTAAAGCGGTCTAACATTGGAAACAGACCAAAATTCATTGAGCCCATATTCAGCGAAGCCAACTCTGGCTTGAATTGCATCACAGGGCGCATTCGATCTTCCACAGTCATGTGTGGGCTGCCACCCGTCGTGATATTAATCACTGCATCAGTACTGGCTTTAATCTTGGTCAAAAAAGGAACAAACAATTCAGGGTCTTGAGAGGGTTTACCATCTTTTGGGTCGCGTGCATGCAAATGCAAAATAGAGGCGCCGGCTTTTGCTGCTGCAATGGCAGCACTCGCGATTTCTTCTGCTGTAACAGGCAGATAAGGAGACATACTAGGGGTGTGAATGGCACCAGTCGGTGCACAGGTAATGATAACTTTGCGGTTTTTTTTCATAATTAACTCCGTGTTGAAGGGTCTGACTCAAGTTGTTTTTTGTGAGCGATCAGCGCCATAAGGCGTCGATCACGCCAGTTTCTGCGCTCGGCAAGCGCCTCAGCCGGCAAGTGCTCGCGGCGGGCTTTGTGCAACTGGTCTGCTAGCTCAGGCGACCAAGCCGCAGTCGAAACTTGTTCAGTAGCGATTGCTTGGTACATACCGCCATAACGTTCACAATAGTCTGCCAGGCCACCGGGTGCATTCAAATCGATTGTTTCGAAGGGGCCCATAAAAGACCAGCGCAAACCAAGGCCCTCACGAATGGTGACATCAAGGCCATCAACGTCTACATAACCTTGTTCTACCAGTCTAAATGCCTCACGCAACAAAGCGCCTTGCAAACGATTCAAAATGAAACCATCTAATTCACGTCGCACATGAACGGGCTTTTGTTGCACCGCATTCATCAGGTCAATGCAAGCCTGTACTGCTTCGGGTGATGTCCAGGGTGCGCCACAGATTTCAACAACCGGTATCAGGTATGGCGGGTTGACGGGGTGTGCGACCAGACATCGAGTACGCGTTTTCAGATGCTCGGTGAAGGCTGAAGCGGGAATACTAGATGTTGAACTACCAATCACTGCTGATGCAGGCGCTAAGGCGTCGAGTTGAACATAAAAAGCCTGTTTGATT
>DITR01000202.1:0-204 GCA_002422175.1 Alcaligenaceae bacterium UBA6179 | reverse complement strand
CCATCCCACAGCCGCACTTCGCAGCCGGCTCTTGCAAATACCAGCGCCCAAGCTTGCCCAATTAAACCCGTACCAACAATTGCTACTTTAGTGTTTTGCTTCAAGTTTGCCCCTTTAGCTAAGCGCCTGAGTATGACCATCTACAGCGAGCGCTTGTCCGTTTATATTACGCCCCGCCTCACTGGTTATAAACAATACAGTATT
>DITR01000060.1:5791-14189 GCA_002422175.1 Alcaligenaceae bacterium UBA6179 | reverse complement strand
ATAATCAAGCGTGAGCGCTTTTATGTTGACCTTGAAGTCAAAGGAACAGGGGACGGGGGTCGAGCGTTATTTAGTGGTCGTATGAGCCTAATCTGGGCCGCTTAAAAATGCATATGAAAACANNTACCTGAAAATCTGCAAGTATCACGGCTGACGGTGCAACCGGCGCTTATTTCGGCTTATGGCAAGCTCACCAATGACTTTAACCCCATTCATCTCGATCCTGACTTCGCATCACGCACCCCGATGGGTGGAGTCATTGCTCATGGAACGATGTCGATCTGCCTAATCTGGCAGTCATTGCAGCGCAGCCTAAGTGCTAAAGCGTTTGAGGGAGTCGTGTTAGACATCCGCTTCATCAAACCTGTTCGTCTAGGCGAAAACTTAATTGCTGGCGGTCAGTCATGTCCTGGCGAAGCGGGCGTTTATGACGTTTGGGTACGAGCAGAAAAAAACCAGCTCACGGAAGGGGGTGATCGCATCGTGGGTAAAGTTTATGTTTCCCTTGATTTACAGAGCGAATAAAGGTCATGATTGCAACCAACTTTCAAAGCGACGAATGACATTTCTCTTCTAATATCACTCACGCTTTACACCCTCTAAGCCAAAACGTACAAATTTCATATAAGTTTTAGACACATTTTCAGGTAGGTGATGGTGTTGACCGTCGCCGTAAACATATCTGATGGCTAAGTAGCTTCTCGTTGCCATGAGCATAAAAGAAATGGCCTCAAGTTCTTCTGGCTTATAGTTTGGAAACTCACCATTTTCGAAAGAACGCTTCAAAAATCGTAAGTATCTTTCAGATATTGCGTCAAAGTGCATTTTGTGGGCGGTTGGTGCAAAGCTTTCTGCTTCGTTCAGAATACGAAAAAAGTGAGGCTCATTATCAATGAATTCAAAGAACGCTAAAAAACTTCGCTCTTCGAGCTCAGCAAAGTTGCAACCCCCCAAAGACTTGTTCCGAATGTGTTCAAGCATTTTTTTACCCAAGCTTGGTAAAAGAGTGTCGAGAATATCTTGCCTAGATTCAAAGTAGTTGTAAAAAGTACCTTGCGCTACATTTGCCAGTTCAGTAATGCGAGCGATGGAAGCCGCTTCATAGCCCACCTCGCCGACAACTTGTGCTGCGGCCCAAAGTAGGTTGTTACGTACCAGTAAAGATTTTTCTTTTCGACTTCTCCCCGCTCTCCATGGGTTTGGTGCCTTGGATTTAGATACTGGATGAGAGCGAGGTAAGCGAGATTGACTGGGTTTTAATTTTTCAAACATGGCTTTCACATCAAAAGATAAACATCTTACTTGACAGTGGTCGGTAATTGAGAAAAACAGTTAATAACATCAACAATTGAATGTTGTTCGGGTGCATCAACAAAAGCCTCTAATTTTAGGTACAAAGATTCTGGTAGCCCCGTTTCGCTTCCAACGCGACGAATGAGCTTTGAGACACCTTGTCGATCGTAAGAATAGTCATGATAAGTCATGATTTGTGTTTGAACTAGGGGGTCGCCACTCTGCCTATTTACTTGAATAACGCAACATAATTTATCGACACTTTTATCTGGAATCAAGTCAATTCGTTCCATCAGTTGAGCGACTCGCTTGTCTTCGTATGAAGTCATACGGTGCATATCTGGTTCCCCATAGAGCATCGTAGTAGCAATGCAGAATGGTATGCTCATCAGTGTGCCTGATATCGTATTAAATGGCCCTCGAGCGTCCATGCCAGCATAGCCTGTTTCATAGGGGTTCATATGCACTTTAATGCGATCAATCGTGGTGAAATCAACGCGTTGCTTTTGCATTTCCTCATGAAGCTTAAGCCCTGCTATGACTGGGGTCTGATTAAATGCACAAACTGGAAACGGTTTAAATGTTACACGCAATACAGCCCATTCTTGACCTAATTTCTTTTTCAGTGCCTCTACGTTACATTCGGTACCCGCGAACGCTTTAACAAAACCTGCGCCACCTTCAAATGCATTTGGTGCAGATATTGATCCAGCACGAGCGAGTTGAGCTGCGGTGTAACCAGTTTGGGCAACGACACCAACTTGGTAACGCCATTCATCGGTTCCATCTGCAAATGATTGCAACAAACCACCCGAAAATGATGCAGCGTTTGAAAGAGCCGCTTCAGTTTGTTGCGCTGTTAAATTCATTAACTTCGCGCTAGCTGCGGCAGCTGCAATTGTGCCGTAAATTGTTGATGACCTAAACCCGGCGGGTGTTGTGAAACCAGAATAAGCATGTTCTAAAAGACCGCCAATTTCATAACCTGCAACCAATGCAGATAAAAAACGATCTAAGGAATATTCATGGGCTTCAACCATGGCGGTCAGCAGAGGAATCATGATCGCTCCTAAATGTGCCGAGCCACAAGTGTCTTCTTGAGCCCGACCATGAAAAAGAGCACTGTTTGCAATGGCGGCTCCTGCAACTGAAGTACGTCTTCCATCGCCAAGCAAGGTTGCTCCACCTTCTTTCCATTCTCCATTCATGTTCAATGCTGCTTGGCGCGCTACTGGGGCGAAAGGTGTGTTGTGGCCACCAAGGCCAATGCCGAAACCATTCAGAAGGCATGCTTTAGCTTTTTCTAGAACGTTAGGCGGTATTGATTCGGAATTCAGCCCATAAACAAAATCAGCCATTGCTTTACTCAGACCCATTTTAAATCTCCTCATGTTGTGATGTTTTAGCTGATTTTTCTTTACCGATATGTCGTTTAGTTCGAAAAAATGCAGTTCTTTTATAAAATTACGAATCATGAAGTATGATTCATTTTTTATGCTAAAGTGATAAAAAAAAAGTGTCAAGTTTATCAAGTGTCAAAAAAAAGATGACCTGAAAAGCAATCACTAAAAACTTATAAGGAGACAAATCATGATTACACAGGGTCGTTACGATTTTCTTGACCAAGACAGCATTATTTATGGAACGCCTGCTGCGCAAGCTATTGTTGAAGTCGTTAATAAAATAGGCGCGCAACGCGTTTTTTTGATAACGAGCAAAACGCTGAACCGAAAAACTGATGAAATAGAGCGTATTCGCGAGGCTTTAGGTTCGCGCTATGTGGGTATATTTGATGAGTGCGTCACCCACGTGCCACGTGAAAGTGTGCTTCGAGCAGCAGATGCTGTTCGTAAAGTTGCCCCAGATCTTATCTTAACAATCGGCGGTGGAACGCCAATAGACACTGCAAAGGTTTTGCAAATTTGTTTGGCGCAGAACATCAAGACAGAGGATGAATTAGGTGAATACCGGATTCAGGTTTTGAAAGATGGCACGCGCCATATTCCAAAGATTGCCGCCTCACTCATTCGACAAATTGTTGTGCCTACAACTTTGTCTGGTGCTGAGTTCAGCTGTTTGGGTGGTTGTTCCGATTTAGTCCGTCAGGTAAAAGATATTTATTCCAGTCCAGATATCGGTGCGCAAGTTGTCATTTTAGATCCAGCAATTACCGTACATACCCCAGAATGGTTATGGCTTTCTACAGGTGTGCGTGCGATTGATCACGCCGTAGAAACGATCTGTTCGCGCAAACCCCAACCCTTCACTGATGCGACGTGCTTACATAGTTTGAAAATGCTCGAGTCTTCGTTGCGTATAAACAAGATTGATCCGTCAAACCTTCAGGCCCGTCTTGATAGTCAAATAGCTGTTTGGTTAGCTTCTACAGGATTAGGTCGCGTTGAGTGGGGGGCGAGTCATGGTATAGGTCACCAACTGGGCGCGGTCGCCCATGTGCCTCACGGGTATACCTCTTGTGTCATGTTGCATAACGTCCTTCGTTATAACCTAAGCGTTAATGCTGATCGTCAAATGTTGATTAGCGAAGTCCTGGGTCGTTCCAGTATTCCTGCTGCCGATCTTATTGAGACGTTGGTGCGTGATTTGGGTATGCCTACACGTTTAACTGATGTAGGTGTTAGCCCTGACCAATTCGAGGCTATTGCTCGCGGAGCAATGGAAAACATGATGGTTCGCACAAATCCACGAACTATTCATAGCTCAGACGATATAAAAGAAATTCTTCAAGCAGCGCTTTAGCCAGTTATCAATGGTTGGCAAGAATCTTTTTTTACTCAACATTTAATTTATTCAGTATGAAGTTAATTAAAAAAAGTAAAACTTTTTACATTTAGGAGTTTCTAGTGACCAAGCAGTCTAGAGAAAAGAAAAACACTGCAGATTCTAAATCAGAGTTGCTGGGCATTTACCGCCGTATGGCAACTATTCGCTTAGTAGAGTTGAGACTTGGACGTTTGTTTGCTGATGGCGAGGTACCTGGTTTTATTCATCTGAGTATAGGTCAAGAAGCCGTTGCAGCAGCAATAGGTGAGTTGCTAGGCCCAGAAGATACCATTGCTTCAACTCATCGGGGGCACGGTCACGCACTGGCAAAAGGCATTGCGCTAAATGATTTCTTCTGCGAACTAATGGCTCGTGAAGAAGGTGTTTGTAAAGGTCGGGGTGGATCTATGCATGTGGCTAATTTTTCGATTGGCATGCTTGGGGCTAACGCAATTGTGGGCGCGAGCATTCCCATTGCACTAGGTAGCGCGATTGCACATCAGGTGCGGAAAAATGGTTCAGTTGCCGTTGCTTTTTTTGGTGATGGCGCCATGGCTGAGGGTGTGCTTCATGAGTCATTGAATATGGCAGCATTGTGGAAACTACCTTTATTGTTTGTGTGCGAAAACAATGGCTGGGCTGAATTCTCACCGACACACAAACAGTTTGTAGCCAAACTAGAAGATATCGCTTCTGCCTTTAATATTCCATTCTCGAAGGTCAATGGCAACGAAGTACTCGATGTTATTGAAGCGGGTAAAGGGGCGATTGAGGGTATTCGTATGGGTTCGGGTCCCTACGTCATTGAATGCATCACGCATCGCTGGCGTGGGCATTATGAAGGTGACCCACAAAAGTACAGAAATGCTTATGAGCTTGAAACCCTTGGTGATCATGACCCGCTGGTTTTGTTTGAAAAAATCATGCTGAAGCGTGATGTATCGCAGTTCGAAATTGACGCATTGCGAACCGATATTGAGAAGCAGGTTGAGGTATCTGTTGAATTCGCGCGTCAAGGCAGAGACCCCAGTTGGGAGCAAGCTTGCTTAGACGTATATTCAAAAACAATCGAGGTTAATCATGGCTGAGTTACGTTTTGGACAAGCCATAAATCGAGCATTGGCCGAGGCCATGAGAGACGATTCCAGCGTTATTCTTTTGGGTGAAGATATCGCTACTGTTGGCGGGCCGTTTGGCGTTACGCGTGGCTTATTAGACGAGTTTGGTGAAAGTCGCGTCAGAGACACACCGATTTCTGAAGCTGCTATGTCATTAGCGGCAGTCGGTGCAGCTCTTTCTGGCGTAAAGCCAGTTTTAGAAATCATGTTTATGGATTTTATGACGTTGACTATGGATGCTTTGGTCAATCAAGCGGCGAAGGCACATTTTATGTATGGTGGCCAAATCTCGGTGCCCATGGTTGTGCGTACACCTCATGGCGGTGGAATTAGTGCTGGCCCCCAACATTCTCAATGTCTTGAAGCTTGGTTCGCACACATACCTGGGCTGAAAGTTGTTTGCCCATCCAATCCCTCTGATGCCTACGGTCTCCTTAAAGCGGCCATCCTTGATCCAGACCCAGTTGTGTTTGTCGAAAACAAGGCTCTTTACGCTATCAAAGGCCATGTGCCGGATGAACCATTCTCATTGCCTATCGGGAAAGGGCATATTTTACGTGAGGGTAGCGATGCCACCGTGGTGAGTTATGGCGCGATGGTTAATCAGGTTATGAAGGCTTCTGATCTGTTGGCAGAGCAAGGTGTCTTTATCGAAGTTGTCGATTTACGCAGTATTCAACCTTGGGATGAGGCTTTAGTTCTAAAGTCGCTACGCAAGACACATCGCCTTCTCATTGCTCATGAGGCCGTTGAAGCATTTGGTGTTGGTGCTGAAATTGCAGCACGCATGGCAGACGTAGGATTTGATGATCTAGATGCCCCCATTCTGCGGGTTGGATCTCCTTTTGTGCCCGTACCCTTTGCTCCGTCTTTGGAAAAACAATATCAACCTAACTCAGACAGCATTGTGAATGCGGTAAAAAAACTAATTTTGTAATGCATAAGTCTTTTAATTAAATTTAATTCTCAAGGGAAAGACGAAAATGATTGATCCTCTAATTTTGAAAGAAGTTCGTGGCCATGTTGGTATCCTGACTGTCAACCGTCCCAAAGTACACAATGCCCTTAGTTCAGAAACTTTATTGGCTATGGAGCAAACCTTTATCGATTTAGAAAATGACTCGAATGTGCATGTCATCGTTATTACTGGTTCTGGTGAAAAGTCATTTATTGCTGGTGGTGATTTGGCCGAAATGGAGCACCGTCAAGGGTTGGCTCATTACTTTGAATTTGCCGAAGACGTGCATCGTGTTTTTCGGCGAATCGAACAGTCTGACAAGTGCACAATAGCTGCGGTTAATGGCTGGGCACTGGGAGGCGGCACAGAGTTACTGCTTTGCACGGACATTCGAATTCTGTCTGAAAATGCTGTTCTAGCATTGCCTGAAATTACCCTAGGTTTATTTCCTGGTGCGGGAGGAACTCAACGTGCCATTCGGCAATTGGCACCGTGTGTAGCGCGTGAGCTCATGTTTGTAGGTGAACGGATCAGTGCTCAAGAGGCTGTTCGTATTGGTTTAGCTAACAAGGTTGTCTCTTTGGCTGAACTCATGACGGTCACGTTGGCGCTTGCCGATAAAATTGCTGCCAAATCTCCGCTTGTTCTTAAGTTATTGAAGAGAACATTATTAGATGGCGCTGAAATGCCGTTACGAAGTGCACTAGCGCATGAGCAAGCTATGGTCAGTTTGGTTTTTGACACATTAGACGCACACGAGGGAATCAAAGCTTTCTTGGAAAAGCGTGTCGCCAAATTTAATGGAACATAACTCTATGGCTGAGCGTAATGAGATTTTGATGCCCAAGTTAGGTCTGACCATGACGGAAGGCTTGATGGCTGAATGGTATGTCACTTCAGGAGATTTTCTCAAAGCGGGCGATCTGATGTTTGTGGTTGAAACCGACAAGGTTGCCACAGACATCATGGCGCCTTCAGATGGTCAGCTCATTGAGATTCTTGTAGCCAAAGGTGAAACTGTACCTGTAGGGTCTGTGGTTGCGCGTTGGACGGGTGAAGGGCAGCCAGTTGGTGATGACTTACCATCACCAACTCAGTTCGAGCTAGAGAATAAAAAAATGGTTTTGGATCAGCCCATTGAAGCGCCAGAGTCAAAGGTGGTGCTTGACATTAAACGTTTGATCGCTACGCCGTTGGCACGCAACTTAGCCAATGAAGCTGCGCTAGATCTCCAGACTGTTATAGGCACAGGGCCTCGAGGTCGTATTAAAGCGCAAGATGTGCGTTCGTCACTTCAAGCGGCAGCTCAGGCTGTCACGACTAACCTAGCACCAACTCAAGAAGCAAGCCCTGCGCGTATTCCATTAACGGGCCAAATGCAGGCCATGGCGCGACGTATGGTTCATGCCAAACAGGAAGTTCCTCACTTTTACCTTTCTTCTGAGGCTGAGGTTTCCGAGCTGATGTCGTTACGTGAGCGTCTCAATTCACCTGAAAGTGGGTCCAAACTAACGGTTAATCACTTCCTTATTGCGGCTGTGGCACATGCGTTAAATCGTTGTCCGTGGCAGAACCGCATATGGTTCGATAACGCTATTTTGGAAATTGGCACACTAGATGTGGGTATTGCTGTTTCAACTGAAAAAGGCCTTATGGCACCTGTGCTTCATGGCTTAGAGGGCACAAGTTTAGACACTATTGCAGTTCGAGCGAATGGTCTTATAGAGCGGGTTCGTAATGGGCAAGCTAAACATGAAGATTTAAGCGGGGGAGCCATTACGCTTTCAAACGCAGGTATGTTCAATGTGACGTACATGGCACCTATCATCAACCCACCTCAGTCTGCTATTTTGGGTGTTGGTAGTGTGCGCCAATTATTCCGCCCTGACTTGAATGGCAATCCTGAATTACGCCGCGAGATGGGTTTGGTGTTGGCGTGTGATCACCGTATTCACGATGGAACGAGTGGGCTGAAATTTTTAAATACGATTATTGATCTTCTTCAAAACCCTTATCAATTACTTCGTTCAATCTCTTGAACTCAATTCACTCTGAGGCACTATTTAATGAATTTTCACCTAAGCTCTGAGCAAAAGCTCATTATTGATACAGCCAGTAAAGTTGGTCGAGATTTTGGTCTTGATTATTGGTCAAAAAAAGATGAAGAAAAAGCATTTCCTCATGAATGTTGGCAAGCTATTTGTGACGCGGGCCTTGCCGGAGCGGCTTTACCTGAAGCGTCTGG
>DITR01000060.1:1855-5697 GCA_002422175.1 Alcaligenaceae bacterium UBA6179 | reverse complement strand
AAGAAGTCTGAAGAAGTGTCTCGTCCTTCTGAAGGCATTTCAATGTTCATGATTGATGTTGATCGAGAAGGCCTTACTTATACACCGATCGACAAAGTAGGGACGCGAACACTTAGTTCAAGTTCAGTTTTTTTTGATGACGTTCGTATTGAAAAACACGAATTAGTCGGCACTTTGCACAATGGCTTTCGTGAGTTGCTGGAAGTTTTAAATACTGAACGCATTGTAACAACAGCATGTATGGGTGGAGCGGGCCGTCTTGCTCTAGAACTGGGTCTTAAATACGCCAGTGATCGGAAAGTATTTGGTGAGCGCGTGATCGGTTCATACCAAGGTTTACAGTTTCCTTTGGCACAAGCCCATGCTGAGTTAGAGTGTGCCAAACAGATGAATTTGAAAGCGGCTTGGTTATGTGACCAGGGTTTGCCATATGGTTCTGAGGCCAATGTAGCTAAGCTCATCGGATGTCAGGCAGCATCACACGCGATTGACCGAAGTATGCAAACAATGGGGGGCATGGGCTATTCCAAGGAATATCATGTTGAACGTCTTTGGCGTGATGCGCGTTTATTCAAGTTTGCACCGGTGTCTGAGGAAATGGTTTTGAATTACATTGCCGTTCATGATCTGGGTATGGCTAAATCTTATTAAGTGAGTCGCCTAACTTAATAATGACAAAGGTGGAGACAAGTTACCATGATGAACTTAAGTGCTGGGGTTGCTTTTCATGCAAGGCGAACACCTAACAAAACAGCCATAATTTACCAAGATACTTTAATTTCGTATGTTGCTTTTTATGAGCGTATATTAAAAGTAGCAGGTTTTCTGCAGGCTCGTGGTATTCAAAAGGGTGATGTTGTTGCTCTTTTTATGAAAAATAGCCCTGCATTTTTGGAAATAGCCTACGCCACAAGTGCTATTGGCGCTGTGTTTTTACCAATTAACTATCGTTTGTCATCACCCGAAGCTGAGTTCACTCTTACAGACTCAGCCACTAAGCTATTGTTTGTTGATGAAGAGTTTGAGAGCATTGCTGCCTTGCCGTTTGAACATATCATAATGAACACGCTCACTCAGGCTGACAGTACCAAGATGCCAGTTATATCAGAGGCAAATGTAGGTCAAATCTATGTCACGAAACCTGATGATTTAGTCAGACTTATGTATACCTCGGGCACAACATCTCATCCTAAAGGTGTCATGCATACCTACAGTAATGTGTATTGGAAATCAGTCGATCACATTGTTGCATTAGGCCTAAATTCAGATGATGTATTGCTGATGGTCGGACCCCTGTATCACGTTGGTGCGTTTGATCTTCCCGGAGTTGCATTACTAGAAGTCGGGGGAACATTATGTATTTTGCGGGAATTCGATCCGATTGAAGTGCTTTCTTCAATCCAAAAGTATCTTATTACCTGTGGCTGGATGGCACCGGTCATGTTAAGTCGGGTGTTGGCCACGCCAACAGCTGAAGATTTTGATCTATCTTCGTTTCGCTGGTGTATTGCCGGTGGCGAGAAAACTCCTGAAACGCGTATTCGAGACTTTACCCGGGTCTTTAAAAAAGGACGCTTTATTGATGGTTTTGGTATGACGGAAACATGCAGCGGTGATACCTTGATGGAGCCAGGAATGGAGTTAAAAAAAATCGGTTCCACAGGGCGAGCATTGGCGCATGTTGAAATTCGTATTGCTGATGAACAAGGCAATGCTTTGCCACCCAATCATTTGGGTGAAATATATATTCGAGGTCCCAAAGTTACAAAAGGCTACTGGAATGCACCTGAAAAGACTGCAGAAAGTTTTTTCGGTGATTGGTTGCGTAGCGGTGATGTTGGGTACCTAGACGAAGACGGCTTTCTCTTTTTAACTGATCGTAATAAAGACATGATTCTGACAGGTGCAGAGAATGTTGCATCCCTAGAAATAGAGAGTGTCATTTATAAATTATCAGAAGTGGCTGAGGTTGCTGTTGTTGGGGTACCAGACGAGAAGTGGGGTGAGCGTATTATCGCTGTTGTCGTGTTGGTTGAGGGGACGTCGCTTACTTTGTCACAGCTTGACCAACACTGCCGCAAGTTTCTCGCTGGTTTTAAAGTACCTCGTGACTTACGTTTGGTGAGTTCATTGCCGCGTAATCCATCAGGAAAAATGCTCAAACGAGTCCTTCGTGATGAGTTGCGTTCACAAACATAATTGAGTGCAATGTCGGCTTTAGCCCGATCCGGCTTGCATTGTTGTAATGGAGTAGCTTTTGGGCGAAAGGTAGTTCAACTAATAATCAGGAGACAACATGTCAAAATCTATTTTCAGTAAAAATTTTATGGCACTTGCTATGTCCGTATCTATGCTAGCGGCGACACCTGCTCTTGCTCAGGAAACAATCAAAATTGGCATGACATCTGCACTCACCGGCCCTTACAACGAATTCGGTGAAGGTAATCGCCGTGCAGTTGAGTTGGCTGTTGAAAAATGGAACGCTAACGGAGGAATAAATGGAAAGAAAATAGAAATTGCCTATTTACTTGACGATCAACTAAACCCTGACCGCGCCGTACAAAATATGCGCCGAATTCTTGATGATAAAAGTATTGTCGGCGTAATTGGACCTGCAGGCAGTGGTCCATCACTTGCAGTTCTAGATATGGTTGTAGCAGATGGCAGACCTTTTATGAATCCCATTGCGCAAACCCCCCTCATTACCTATCCGGGTAAGGTGACTGGAAAAGACCCGCGTAAGAATGTCTTTTCTTTTGCGTTGCAAAATGACGTCGAAGCCGTTGCTATGGGTGCTTATCTTGCAAAAAACTTTAAGCGTGTTGGAATTATTCATGAAAGCACAGCTTATGGCGTAACGGGGACTGAATATTTGACTGCCTCTATTTTAGCAAATGGTGGTCAAAAACCCGTTGCAGTTGATTCTTACAATCAAGGTGCGCAAGATATGACTGCTCAGTTGGCACGTTTAAATCGTGCCGAAGTTGATGTCATTGCTGCGATTGGTTTGGGTAAAGATCTTGCTGTTTTACGGCGTACGATGGCACGTTTGAATATCAATGCTCCTTTAGTTGCGTCTAATGGCGCCCTTGGGTTGCCTTATCAAGAGGGTGCAGGTGAATTGACAGTTGGTACAAAGGGCACCATGATTGGTGCGTTTGGTCAACCGATGCGCAAAGAAACCGCTGACTTCGCTGAAACCTACAAAGCCAAGTATGGTGCTGATCGTTGGTGGGGTAGCGACCCCGATGCGCCGCAGTTGTTTATGGCCATTTCAGTTTCCAATGGCTATGACGCGGCAAATATTTTGTTAGAAGGCATCAAGCGTGCTAACTCAACAGAACCTGCTAAGGTCATTGCTGCTATAGAAAGCATCAAAGACTACAAAGGCGTTAATGCAATTTACAGTTTCTCTGAAGATCGTCACCACGGTTTAGATCCTGAGTCTGTAAAAGTATTCGAATACGTAAAAAAAGGGGACAAAGTTAAGCTTCAACCCATTGCGAACTAATTCAATAAATCTTAAATGATATTTTCGGCGATACCTTAGGGTATCGCCCTAAAGATTTTCGTGGACATGGGGTAGGTATGGATTTTTTTATTCAATTGGTGCTTGCTGGCCTTAGCGTAGGTGCCGTATATGCGCTGATCGGTTTGGGGTTAAACCTAACGTTCTGGACGACCAGGGTTCTTAATTTTGGTCAAGGTTCGGTCATGATGGCGGGTGCTATGTTAACGGCCGTTATGGTTGTCAACGGCGTTTTTGTTTTTATTGCTTTGCCTGTCGCGTTGTTATCGACAGCACTTATTTTGTGGCTTATTGAATTGGTGGGTGTAAAACC
>DITR01000060.1:0-1690 GCA_002422175.1 Alcaligenaceae bacterium UBA6179 | reverse complement strand
TTGCATCGTACAAGCTGGGGCTACGGCGTAAGAGCGGTTGCACACGATAGAGACTTAGCGTCTCTCATGGGTATTCCAGTCCGTCGAGTCGTGGTGATGTCATTTGTTATTAGTGGTTTTTTGGCAGGTCTTGCTGGCGTATTGGTTGCTCAGATTTCTGGATCGGTTGATCCAAATTTTGGATTGCACTTACTCATTCTAGCTTTCGTTGCTGCAGTCGCTGGTGGTTTGGGTAGCGCTTGGGGGTCATTAGTCGGGGGTCTTGTACTCGGTGTACTAGAGAAATTGGTAGGCGGCTATGTATCACCTGCTGCTGCTGAGGTAGTCGCTTTCATTCTTCTTGTGGGTGTCCTGACGGTACGGCCTCAGGGTTTGTTTGGTAAGAAAGATGCGGTGAAAGTATGAAAACTGAAAATATAATTGCTCGCTTGTTAACTAGCAGTTGGTTGCTTGTTGGCCTTTGCATTGTGTTGGCACTCTTCGCCGGCTCAGCTGACCGTGGCACGGTTCAAATGTGGAGCTTTGTTGTAATCAATGTGTTGTTGGCCCAAAGCATTAATTTGCTCACTGGTATTACAGGGCAAATTTCCCTGGGCCATGCTGGTTACTTCGCCATAGGGGCGTATGTTAGTAGCTTGTCGATGAAAAACCTTGGGCTTGAGTTTCCGTTCGCTGTAGCTATTTCCATGGCTTTTACAGCACTGATCGGCTACCTCATTTCGTTGCCTGCGGGACGTGTGCGCGAGTTTTATCTTGCCATGATGTCATTGGCATTTGGTCTCATTGTTTATGAGATTGTGCGTGAATGGCAAGGTCTGACAGGTGGTGTAATGGGGTTGCGTGGTGTGCCTTCACCCCAAATTGGTACGTTGATTCTTTTTGGCTGGAAGCTTGATGACGCCAATTATTTTCGAATTATGCTGGTTGTTTTGTTAGTCGTTATGTTCATGTTGCGTAATTTTGTAAAAAGTCATTTTGGGCGCGCTTTTTTTGCAGTTCATACCAGTGAATTAGCTGCTGGCACTATGGGCATTTCACAAAGTGCCACCAAGCGTTTTGCTTATGCCATTAGTGGGGGTATTGCGGGTCTTGCGGGTAGTTTTTATGCACATTTAGTGGGCTATCTCACCCCTGAAAGTTTCGGCTTAATGCGTTCAATAGAGATATTGGTCATGTCGATCGTAGGTGGTTTAGGTTCACTGATGGGGCAGGTTTTAGGCGCCACATTATTTACTTACTTACCCCAGCAACTTCAGGCTTTTGCGAATTATCAGTTCATTGTGTACGGTCTAATTTTGATGTTTGTTTTTACCTTGTTGCCTAAGGGTATTGCGGGGGTCATCGGAGTAAAAACTCGATATAGCAAATTTGATCAGTTGAAAACGACTAACCTGCAATCCAAAACGCTTATTAAACCCTTAACATTTCGTGAGCCTGTAAAAGAACGTACGCAAAGTAATGCGCTCGTTCGTGTTAGTAACGTTACGATGGAGTTCTCAGGTTTACGTGCGTTGTCGAGCGTATCGCTAGATCTATATCCAGGAAGTGTTACAGCGCTTATTGGGCCCAATGGTTCAGGAAAAAGCACCTTGGTTAATGTTATCAGTGGCATTTACAAACCCACCTCAGGGAACATCATATTTAAAGGACAGGAAATAGGAGGGTGGCCTTCATTCAAAGTGGCCCGTGT
>DITR01000118.1:15870-17234 GCA_002422175.1 Alcaligenaceae bacterium UBA6179 | reverse complement strand
TGCCCGCCGCAAGACTCTGGTCAGCAATTTTGGTGATCATTACTGTCTTACTGGCCTTTTTGGTTAAGCTCGATGTTAGCCACCTTCAGTGGGTGGTTGTCGCAGGGCTTGGGTTATTTGGGTTTGCGTTTGCCGTAAACTCATCTGTTCACTCTTACTTGATCTTGGCCTATGCTGGCTCAGAAAAAGCAGCAGAAGATGTTGGTTTTTATTATGCAGCAAACGCTGCCGGTCGATTCATGGGCACATTGCTGTCTGGTCTGCTGTACCAATGGGGTGGCCTTGAACTTGCATTGAGCGGGTCTGCGTTGATGTTGCTGGTTTGCTGGCTCATCACATTATGGTTACCCATTTCTAACAAAGCAGGGTAGATAAAGTAACCAACAAGAGCTGAGCGCTCATTATTCAAGTGACGTGACTGACCGATAGCCCCGCTTTGGCAGTCATCATTTGTGAGCACTGCGATTATTTGCTTCTGTAACGACAAAATGTTGGGCCTTATTGACCGCGGCGTGAAGCGGTTATTCGAGAAATTGGCGAACCTGATCTCGTAACGATTCGATGGCTGACGCGTAAGATTCGATGTGGCGCCCAGACTCATTTGAAAAACGTATTGAAAGATTAAAAGCAATCGGTTCTTGCTGTGAATGTGTCCAGAGCGGCATAGCGATTGCATGAAGAGTCGGCTGATAAGTGCCTAGAGCAAGACAATACCCTTTGGTGTCGAGGCATTTAAATGATTGCTCAATAGCCTTTCGATGCTTCGTATACTGATCTGGAAATCGATCTTTGTATAATTTCATGAGGTATTCAAAGCGTTTAGATTCAAGTGAAAACAGTAATGAATGACCTATTGCGGTCTCCATAACAGGGCGTGCTGCGCCGATTTCGGGTTGTTCTATCCAATCAGAGTTTGGCCTAAAACTTTCAAGATAAATCGCTTCGAAGCCAGCTAGCGCTGCCATCGACGTTTGCCCCCCCGTTTTATCAGTTAAATCTTTCATTATGCGTCGAGCGACATGGCGCTCTTTCAAATTAGCCAACATGGGGTACCCCAATGCCAGGGTGCCATAACCAAGCTTATATTTTCTATTCACAGAGTCGTGATGCAACAAGCCAAGGCCACATAACGTTTTAGTTAATCTAGCGATTGTGGTTGGGTGCAAGCTTAGTCGTTCACTCAGCGCTTTATTCCCAAGCAAAACATCTTGTTTGGTGAAACAACGTAGCAGTGCAACGGCATGCACAACGGTTGTGCTGATATCTTTTACAGATGAAAGGCTATCGACAAACCCTAGGTGGTCAAGGCTTTTCAATTCATTCTCCTTCATTGCGATTATCGGAATTTTATTCCACATTGATAG
>DITR01000118.1:8041-15820 GCA_002422175.1 Alcaligenaceae bacterium UBA6179 | reverse complement strand
GCCTTGTGCGAAGAGAACGTCAAGCATGTCTTCGGCCTGATTGGGTCAGCAGGCATGGAAATATTTGATTCGTTATATGACGAGAAAAAAATCAAATTCATTGGCGTTCGAGATGAAAGAACAGGTACACATATGGCTGATGGTTATGCTAGAGCTTCAGGTTCAGCGGGTGTCATACTTGCTGGGCAAAATGGGCCAGGTGTCACCAATTTAGTGACCGGGCTGGCACAAGCGAGCGCAGCTTTTTCACCCGTTATCGCGTTGGCTGGAAGCCTTTCATCTGAACACCAGTATAGAGATGCTTTTCAAGAGGTTGATCAGTTCTCTCTGTTAAAACCCGTCACGAAAAAAACCTATTTGGTTCCCTCGACAGCCCGTATTCCTGAATTGGTTCGTGATTCATTTCGAACAGCCATGTCACCTAAACGTGGGCCCGTTGCTGTCAATATTCCTCGCGACATCTTGTCTCAGTCTGTTGATAAAAGTGAATTTTTTTCACCCAAAGGTCGCGAACTAGATGTGCTGTCTGGGCCCTCTGCTAAAGCGATCGACGCAGTCGTGAGTCTCATTAGAAAAGCTAAAGCCCCTCTCATTCTTGCAGGCGGTGGCGTCAAAAATGGGCGTTACGGTGAAGCAGTTGAAAAGTTGTCTTCAATACTTAATGCCCCTTTGGCAACATCGCCGGGTCACGGCGACGCCGTGTCAGCTCGCTTTGACAACTATGCCGGACAAGTGGGGCCACGAGGCAATGTGGTTGCCACCGAATTAATGCAGACAGCAGATCTTATTTTAGCGATTGGAACGCGAATCGGTTTTAATGCAACATTTTTTTCATACGACAATATCAACCGTCAGGCAAAAATTATTCAGGTTGAGCTTGATCCTTTATCTATCGGGCGGTTTTTTCCTGTAGAAATGGGCATACTCGCTGATGCGGGCGTCTTTACAGATTCATTAGTTGATGCGCTAACTGATTACAAACCACCCGTTACCGTTACAAAGTGGTTAAAACAATTCAAGCTCAAGAGAAAAACGCTTCTTCAAGAGCGTGATGCCGTTCAGATCACAAAAGGCCCCATACAACCCGATGCACTTTTTAAAGCCCTTCGTGGTGTATGCCCAACAGATTCAGCCTTTACCCTTGATGCAGGCACCTTATGTTTGCAAGCCACTGATAAGCTAAATTTTGACGTGACACCGAGCTTGTTTTCCCCACTCGATTTTGGACTTGTCGGGTTTTCTTATGCTTGCGGTTTAGGGGTCAAAATAGCGATGCCAGAGCGCCCTGTGATCAGTTTGATGGGCGACGGTGGGTTCGGTATGACGTCTAGTGAGTTGGGCACAGCGGCACAGTACAACATAGGAACGATCTGTGTCGTGATGAATAACGGCTGCTGGGGTGCAGAAAAAGCATATCAGAGAGATTTTTTTAATCAAAGGTACTTAGGAGCTGATGTACCTAACCCCAGGTATGACAAGTTAGCTGAGCTTTGGGGTGTTCGGGGCTATCGGGTCGACACAATCAGTCAGTTTGAACAGGCCATGGCAAACGCCTTATCAGAGAATAAACCAGCCGTCATAGATGTGATGGTTGACCCGGATGCGCTCTACAGTTTTAGGCGTGATTCGTTCAAAAACCGAACCAAAGGTTAATTTGATGGAGTACGACTATATCGTTGCAGGCGCAGGTTCGGCAGGCGCTGTGGTGGCTGCGCGGTTGGCGCAGGCGGGTAGTAAAGTGCTTTTGTTGGAAGCGGGTGGCGTAGACAGCTCTATCTGGCTTCATATACCGATGGGGGTGGCTAAAATATTGAACAACCCTCGATGGGTTTGGCCGTTTCAAAGCACCCCTCAGGTGAATTTGGCGGGTCAACAGATCTATTCCCCTCGGGGTAAAGTTCTTGGTGGTTCGAGTTCTGTAAATGGTATGGCTTACATATGGGGTGACCCAGACGAATTCGATCGTTGGTCGGCACTTGGCATACACGGTTGGAGCGCCGCTGAGGTCAAGCCTTTTTTTAAACGTATCGAATCTAATCATTTTTCTGATCATCCTGATCGAGGGCACTTAGGGCCTATCAAGATCACAGACCGATCAATTCATGCACGTGACCCAATATCTGATGGCTTTATTGATGCTTGCTTGGCCTTAGGCATTCCGCCCACACCAGACTACAACGCTGTTAAATATGAAGGGGTGCGCTATCTTGAGCAAAACGCATATCGAGGGCGTCGTTACAGCACGTCAGTGGGTTATTTAAAGCCTTTGAGACGAGACCAGAACCTTACAGTCTGGACCCACACACGAATTAAAAAAATTATATTTGAGGGCAATGCTGCAAAGGCCTTGCAAGTGATTAAGGAGGGTCATGAGGTTTCCGTTAGTTGCAAACACGAGATAATCTTGGCCTGTGGTGCGTTAAAAACACCCCAGATATTAGAACTGTCGGGTGTGGGTCATCCTGATCTTTTATCTAAGCATGGTATTGAAGTGAAAATGCCCAATGTGCATGTAGGCGAACACTTGAGTGATCATCTACAGGTTAGGCGAACCTATAGAACGAATCTACCGATTACGCTCAATGATTTGTCTAATCGTTCGTGGACAAAGTTTAAGGCGGGGCTTCAATACCTTTTAACAGGCCGTGGTTTGTTATCGGGTACCTCTTCAACTGCACATGCGATTACGCGGGTGAATCCAGCGAGTCAACATGTCGATGCAATGATTAGGCTCTATCAAATTAGTGGTTCGGACCGATATGCCCGCTCAGCATCAGCCGGCTTAGATAAGTTTTCTGGGTTTTCAATTGGTGGTTTTTTGTTGTACCCCAGCTCATGTGGCAGTGTGCATATTGCAAGTGCGGATGCCTTCGATGAACCCCTTATAGACCCTAATTATCTGGCTGATGTCTCTGATCAGCAAGACGTGATTCATTTGCTTCGGCGTATCGAACACATCGCTTCGCAACCTGCCATGCAGCAGTTTATTACGCATGAGACTCGGCCAGGTAAACCCATGAGTGATGCTGAGTTGTTGACTTACGCCAAACAGATCGGACAAACCGCATGGCATACGGTAGGAACATGCCGAATGGGGCGTTTAGGTGAGTCTGTGGTTGACTCAGAGCTTAGAGTGCATGGCATTCGAAATCTCAGAATTGCAGATATTTCTGTTTTGCCGACACTGGTTTCATCGAATACGAATGCCGCAGCAATGATGATCGGTGAGAGATTAGCTGATTTTTTAATTCAATCAAACAAGGAATAGTAAAGATGAGCAAAAAATACTCAAAGATTGACGAATATAAGGAAAAGGGTGATTGGAACAAAACATGGAGCTTAATTGAGGAAAAATCACCCGATTTTTTAGAGGCCTACCTTAATTTTCGAGATGTTCCACATCAGACTTCAAGTATTCCCCATAAATATCGAGAGTTGATTCTTGTGGCCATTAATGTTGCCACGACACATATGTATGGACCCGGTACAAAACGCCATATTGAAAACGCAAAGAAACACGGGGCGACTGAACAAGAGGTTCTTGAAACCATTCAGATGGTGTCAATCATGGGTATTCATTCGTGCAATTTAGGCTACCCGTTAGTCTCAGAAATATACGGAGAAAAGTGATCTGATTGGCACCTGATCAGAGGGGTATGGCCCTGTGTTTTATGACTGAATGCTGCGCAGTGCGATAGGCATTAGAAGCCAATAAAGAACTTATTTTGCTGCATTGCGTCAACATTAATGTAGCAAAATTGTTGACAATGTTGTGACAACAACTTAAAGTCAGGTTGTCTGAATGTCACACGTCGAAGCATGTCACCATGAAAAAGTCTCTATCTGAATCACAAGTAACGGGCACTAAAGTTGGTGTTGACAGCGTCACACAAGAGTTACGTCGCTTAATTGCAACCCAAGTGATTCCACCTGGGGCCAAGATGAGCGAACTCTCTTTATGTGAAAAGTATGGCATTTCAAGAAGCCGAGTTCGAGAAGTATTGACTGCACTTGAACAGCGAGGGCTCGTTGAGCGCATCCCTAATAAGGGCGCTATTGTGGTGCGGCTAGAAACGTCTCAGATTTGTGAAATCTACGAAGTGCGAGAAGTGCTCGAAGGGTTGTGCTTCAGATTAGCTACGCAACGTGGCGATAAAAAGATGTGGACAAAATACCTCAAAGAATTCACCGGTCAACTTGAGCGATGTGTTGAGCAAGGTGACATTGATCAGTACATCGCAGCATACGAGCAGTTTCATGCCGATGTGGTGGCTGCAACGGGAAATCAGATTCTTGCCGAGTTACTCGACAGTATCTTTGAACGAACACAAACAATCATAAGACGCACCATTATTTTGCCTGGTCGAGCAGCGCTAGGTCTAAAGCAGCATCAGGCTGTTTTAACGGCGATGGTTAACGGTGATAGTGAAAAAGCAGAAGAGGCAAGAAGAGAGACGATGCGAAGTGCCAAGTCATATTTTGATCGTTACCAAAAGTACGTTCTCTAAGTACGTTCTCTAACTTAACAAGATTAGTGAAGCCTATGAAACCTCAATCTTTAGACGGCATTACTGTATTAGAACTCGGCTCAACCGTAGCAGGGCCCTTCTGCGGGCGATTATTAGCTGACTTTGGCGCAAACGTCATCAAGGTTGAGCCACCTGAGGGTGATCCGGTTCGAACAATGGGTAAGCGATTGAACGGAACATCACTTTATGCATCTAGCATTTTTCGCAATAAAAAACTGCTTTCAATTGATCTTCGCACGCAGGCAGGCATTGACATCACCCGTCGCTTAGCATTAAAGGCTGACATACTGATTGAAAATTTCAGGCCAGGCACGATGGAAAAGTGGGGTTTAGGCTACGAGGATTTAAAAAAAGAAAACCCAGGGCTGATTATGGTTCGAATCAGTGGTTTTGGGCAAGATGGTCCTTATAAAGATCGTGCAGGTTATGGCGTGATTTGCGAGGCGATGAGCGGGTTGCGCCACCTAACCGGTGATGTCGATAGACCGCCTGCTAGGGTGGCTGTTTCGATGACTGATTACATCACGGGTCTGTACGCAGCTTTTGGTGCGATGAACGCCTTGATGGTGAGAAACCGAACCGGGGTCGGCCAATGTGTTGATGCAGCGCTTTACGAATGTGCATTCAGCTTTATGGAGCCCTGGATTTCTGCCTTNNACACCAAATAATTTGTACCCCACTGCAGATGGTCAGCATATTCACATCACTGCAATGGCTGATTCTATTTTCTCTCGGTTGTGCGTTGCAATGGGTCGGCCCGACTTGCCGCTCAACCCTCTATTCAATTCAGCGACTGCCCGTGGTCAAAATTTTGAATCAGTTGATCAGTGTATTAGCGAATGGACAAGTCTTCACAAGCTTGAGGAAGTTGAAAAAATTCTTCAAGAGCAAAACGTTCCTGCCATGCGTATCTACACGATTGAAGACATTTTTCGTGACCCACATTATGCTGCTCGCGGTTCAATCCAGCATATACCTGACCCGGTGCTGGGATCCGTGGCGATGGCCCAAGTCGTGCCACGGTTGTCTGAAACACCAGGTCATATCGATCACGCAGGAGAATGGGTCGGTTCTTCAACAAAGTCTGTACTGCAGTCTTATTTAGGTATGAACGAAATTGAATTGAATATGTTGCAGGCTCAGGGTGTGATTTTTGACCAACCTGAACCCTCACCCGTTGAGTCGCAAGTTTAAAGCGCTTCACTAGACAATATTAGCTAAACATAGGTTTTAAAAATGAATCAAATTGAGCAGGTATTTCTGGATAAAAAAGCAAAAGCCTTGGCGATGGGCGGGGCTGAGAAATTGGCCAAACGTAAGGCGCAGGGTCGGTTAAACGCGCGTGAACGCATTGACTACCTATTAGATGGCGGTTCATTTGTCGAGTCAGGCTTATTGAGCACGTCAGCTGTTGCAAGTGAGAAAGATCGGTCTCCTTGCGATGGCAAGATAACAGGTTTCGGGAAAATAAATGGGCGTCGCGTCTCACTTGTGTCTAATGACTTCACTGTCTTTGGAGCCTCTAGTGCTGCAGTCAATGGCAAAAAAATAGGGCACATCAAGAAAACAGCTACGCAGCGAGGCATGCCACTCATTTTTCTAGGCGAATCTTCAGGCGCCCGCATGCCTGATCACATGGGTTCGGCAGGTATGGGGTCTTTGCTTGGTAATGATGGTACGCAATACCGAAGAACCCGAGAAATTCCCTGGGTATCTGCCACGCTCGGTATGTCATATGGCTCTTCTTCTTGGTACTCAGTCATGTCAGATTTCAACGTCATGCGAAAAGGGGCCATTCTGGCTGTCTCAAGCCCCATGCTTGCTTCCATGGCAATTGGTGAAGAGGTCGATCCTGAGGCATTGGGTGGGTGGCGTTTACATTCAGAAGTCACAGGGTTTGCAGATGTGGTTGTTAATTCTGATGAAGAGGCGCTAGATGCCATTCGCAACTTTTTAAGTTATTTGCCAAGCCATCATAAAGAACCGCCACCCCGTGCGCCCGTTCCAGCAGGTTCAGGTGAGGGTATGCAAAACATTAGCGCATTGATTCCTGAAAGTCGCACCCAGGTTTATGACATCAGAAAAGTGATTAAAACCGTTGTAGACAAAGATTCATTTTTCGAATTGAAAGCACGCTTCGGTAAAACAGCTGTGACGGGTCTTGCTCGCATGGAAGGTCGCTCAGTTGGATTTGTTGCAAATAACCCTTTGAATAAGGGCGGTGCACTTGATACCGATGCCTGCGACAAGATATGTAAATTTCTTGTGCTGTGCGACTCGTTCAATATTCCTTTGATATTTTTAGTAGACACCCCGGGTTTTATGATTGGCACAGAGGCCGAGAGAAGAAGGGCTCCGGGCAAAATTATGAACTATATGAATGCTTTGTCATTGGTTACCGTACCGAAAATTTCAATACTGTTACGTAAAAGTTATGGCCAAGCCTATCTCAATATGGGGGGCGGCAAAAACTCAGATGAGTTTGCTGCTTGGCCAACGGCTGAAGTTAGTTTTATGGACCCTCAATTTGCAGTAAAAATTGTGCATGGTCTTTCGCCGGAAGATGAGGGTTTTGAGGCGGCTTTGGCTGGCATGAATAAGGGTAATTCGGTATGGGATATTGCATCCATTTACGCTGTTCAGACAGTCATTGATCCAAGCGAAACAAGATCTTTTTTACTTGAAATGCTCGATATTCATGAAATGCGCATCACAGGTGGTGTTGGGGAACATCTCATGAAAGCTTGGCCAACGAGTTATTAAACATGACAAAGCCAACAAAAATACTGGTCGCTAATCGTTCGGCCGTCGCTTCAAGGGTTATTCGTGCGCTCAATGAATTGGGTATACCGTCAGTTGCGGTTTACTCTGAGGCTGATAAAAATGCGCCCTACCTTAATCTAGCAGATGATGCAATATGTATTGGTGAGGCGCCAGCCGCCAAGAGTTATTTAAATGAAGACGTTTTATTTGAAGCAATGAGTCGCACGGGCGCGACAGCTTTACATCCAGGATACGGGTTTTTATCTGAGAACCCAGTTTTTGCACAAAAAGTAATCGATGCAGGTCATGTGTTTGTGGGACCAAGCCCTCAATGGATTGAGAAGATGGGGCACAAAACACAGGCGCGTGACTTTGCAAAATCAGTAGGTTGGCCAATCGGCTCAGGTAGTGAACTCTTGCCAGACGATGATCAACTCGTCATTGAAATGGCACGTTCAATCGGTTACCCGCTCATTGTCAAACCTGC
>DITR01000118.1:0-7970 GCA_002422175.1 Alcaligenaceae bacterium UBA6179 | reverse complement strand
GGTGATATTCGCGTCTTGTTTGAAAGAGACTGTTCAATACAGCGCAGACATCAAAAAATTATTGAAGAAGCCATAGCACCGGGTATCGACCGATCACTGATTCAAGTTCAGTGCGAAGGCATTGCTAGGGGTTTGGGAACGCTAGGTTATGACAGTCTAGGTACAGTTGAGATGCTCTTTGACTCCACAGGTCAATTCCGTTTTCTTGAAATGAATACACGTCTTCAAGTCGAGCATGGTGTGACAGAAGAGGTGCTTGGAATTGATTTGGTGCAGTCTCAGATACGTATTGCGCTGGGTGAGCGGCTAAAAGATGTATTGCCTGATGATTTGTCGCCACAAGGTCATTCGATTCAAGCGCGAATTTATGCTGAAGACTCCAAGCGGTTTTATCCATCGCCCGGAAGACTGCAGGCATTCGAAATGCCCGTGGGTAAAAATATTCGAGTGGAAACGGGCTATTGCGTCGGCATGGATGTCACTCAATACTACGATCCGTTATTGGCCAAAGTCATTGTTCATGCCCCAAATCGTAGTCAAGCAATTATTCAATTGATTGCTGCCTTACGCCAGACCCGTATAGAGGGTTTATCAACAAATATTGAGGCACTGATTCAAATTATTCAGTCTGACTCATTCATGTCAGGAAATGTTCATACAGATCTTGCCATGGAAGTCGTTCAAGAAGCGAATCGAAAGCGTGCGTAAAAAAATATTAGATTTTGAATACAAAGGAGAAAGAAATGGCGGTTGAGCAACTGAAGTCAGAGGTGACCGGGTCGGTGTGGAAGATCGTTGCCAGTATCGGCGATGATATTGCGCCAGGTGACAGCATCATGATCATTGAATCAATGAAAATGGAGATACCCGTGATCTGTGAAGATGGCGGCAAGCTTTTAGTGTTGCACGTTAAAGAGGGTGATTCGGTCGCTGAAGGTCAAAATCTAGCCGAAATCGAGATCTAGTATGAATGAATCGACTTCACCTACCAACGTGACAATCGAGCCAGAAGATTGGTCTGCAGAACGGCAAGAGCTTGAACAACGTAGACAATGGTCTAGAGGGCTGGGCGGTCAAGAGGCGATCGCGCGACATCACGCTAACAATCGCAAGACCATTCGCGAACGACTTGAGGGTGTTTTAGATGCGGGCAGCTTCAGTGAAGTGGGGTCGCTTACTGGCAAAAGTGCTCAATCTGATGGCGGCGTGAATCAGTTTAGTCCTGCACCTTATGTCTGTGGTTTAGGTGAGGTCTGGGGCAGGCACGTTGCAATCGGTGGTGAAGACTTTACAGTAAAGGGTGGTATTAGTTGGAGCGGTGACAGAAAAAAAGGTGGGCAAGGGGGGTTCGTTGAAGACTTAGCCCATGATTACAGAATTCCGCTGATTAACCTGATTGATGGCGCCGGCGGTAGCGTCACGTCGATGCTGCGCCGCGGTTACTCGGTTTTTCCAGGTGTGCATGGGTTTGAACAGTCAGTTAGGTTGTTGGGTGAGGTTCCAGTAGTGTGTGCGGTAATGGGAACTGCAGCCGGTGGGCCTGCGGGCCGAGCAATATTGTCGCACTGGTCCGTGATGATTAAAGATACGAGCCAAGTTTTTGCCGCCGGCCCCCCCGTTGTGGCTCGATCACTGGGTCAGATCATCACCAAAGAAGAATTGGGCGGTTCAGATGTTGCCGTTGACCTTGCTGGCACGATTGATAACGTTGCTGAAAACGAGCAAGAGTGCTGGGAAATGATAAGAAAATTTCTAAGCTACATGCCTCAGAACGTCTGGGAGCTTCCGCCCGTGGGTGATCAGTCAGACCCCCCCAGCCGTAAAGAGGAAGCACTCGCCACAATTATTCCTAAAAATCGTCGACGTCCTTACAAAATGCATAAGCTCATTAGCATGATTGTTGACAAAGACTCCACTTTTGAGATTGCGCCGCGTTTTGGAAAAAGTGTGATCACCAGTTTGGCACGCATGCACGGTCATGTCGTGGGCATCATTGCAAATAATCCAATGGTCTATGGCGGTGCCATGGATGCAAAGTCAGCCCGAAAGCAAACGCATTTTGTCGAGCTATGTGACACCTTTCATATTCCGCTTATATTTTTTGTGGATGTACCCGGATTCATGATTGGTAAAGAAGCTGAAGCCGCGGCTACCCTCAGAGAAGGCATGAAAAGTGTCTATGTTGGTTTGCAAGCCTCTGTTCCGATTTACACAGTTGTTGTTCGTAAGTGCTACGGAATGGCTGGAATGGGCGCTACAGACAAAAACGGATTAGATTTCAAAATTGCCTGGCCATCTGCTGAGTGGGGTTCCCTTCCGGTCGAAGGGGGTGTTAGTGCTGCATTCAAGCGAGAAATCGCCTCTGCGCCTGACCCCAAAATGCGCGAGCAAGAAATTGAGAAACAGTTCAGAGAGTCAGCTTCACCATTTTTGACTGCTGAGGCTTTTGGTGTCGAAGAAATTATTGACCCCCGAGAAACGAGAGCTTATCTTTGTCGATTTATTGAGGCTTCTATTTATAAAAGAAAGACTGCACTAGGCCCCAAGCCTAAGTATGGCGTGAGACCCTGAGTGTTGGCAAACTCAGGCATATTGTTATCGATCGCTATTTCAGCGACGGTAATTTTAAAAAAACGGAGAGAGACATGAAACTAGCAAAAAAAATAGCAGTGCTTTGCAGCGTGTTGGCAATTGCTGGCACGGGTGTTAGCAAAGCAGAGGTAAAAGAAGTGAACTTAATGGCACAAAATGGAATTGGCTATTTGCAATTGACAGTCATGAAGCAACAGAAGTTGATAGAAAAAAATCTTGCCAAGATTGGCTTANNTTGTTATCAGGTCAGTTGCATTTTGCCTCAGGTGGCACGGGCCCAGCCTTTATTCTATGGGACAGAACTAAAGGTAGTCTCAATGTTAAAGGCGTCGCGGCTTTGTCATCAATGCCTAATATGTTGATTACAAATAACCCTGCCATCAAATCATTGAAAGATTTTACGGATAAAGATCGTATTTCTCTTGCAGGTGCTGGGTCTTCTGTTCAAACGATTTATTTGCAGATGGCTGCAGCGAAAGAATTTGGTATAGAGAACTATAAAAAGTTTAATCCTTTAATGGTTAACTTGACGCATCCTCTTGGGCTGCAGGCCTTGTTGTCAGGTGGTAGCGAGGTGACGGCTCAGTTTACTTCCCCACCTTTTTGGAATCGTGCATTAGAAGATCCGAAAATAAAAGTTGTTCTTAACTCTTACGACATCATGGGCGGGCCTAATACTTTCTTGATGGTGTGGTCGACCGAGAAGTTCAAAAATGACAACCCAAAAACGTATAAAGCAGTATTTGATGCGTTAGACGAGGCGACACAATTTATCAATAAAGACAAGCGTGCTGCTGCTGAGATTTACGTTGCAGAAGGGGGTGGTAAGGAAAATATTGATTTTATTCTGTCTATTATGAATAACCCCCAAATTAAGTTCACCATCACGCCAGAAACCATTCTTCCCTTTGCACAGTTCATGAATGACATTGGCACCTTGAAAAATCGTCCTACCTCATGGAAAGAAATGTTTTTCGATAATGTGCACACACTAAACGGAAGTTAAGTCGTAACTGTCTGACAAGTGGAGAGAAAATGGAAGCGACTAATTTATTGGAACCCTTAGTCAAGGTTAGTGGCGTGACACTGCAGTACAAAACCAAAGATCATTTGATTACCGCAACATATCGCGTATCTTTTGATGTTTTTCGATCGGACCGCTACATCTTATTGGGTCCTTCGGGCTGCGGAAAGTCTACTTTGTTGAAAGCAATTGGTGGTTTTCACCGGCCTACAGAGGGCACGATTACTGTAAACAATAAGCCAGTACTTAAGCCAGGTCCTGATCGAGTGATGGTTTTTCAGGAATTTGATCAACTACTGGCATGGAAGACCGTAAAAGAGAACGTGATGTTTTCTCTCCTCGCTTCAGGAAAGATGAAGGGCAAGGCAGCCGAGGAGGTTGCCATGCACTACATCGATAAAGTAAATCTGACAAAGTTTGCTAATTCTATGCCTCATACGCTTTCTGGGGGTATGAAGCAACGTGTCGCCATTGCGCGAGGCATGGCAATGGAGCCTGACGTATTGTTGATGGACGAACCTTTTGCAGCCCTTGATGCGTTAACCAGAAGAAAAATGCAAGAGGAACTTCTTCAACTTTGGGAGGAAACAAAGTTCACAGTACTTTTTGTTACACACTCTATTCCAGAGGCTGTTCTGCTTGGCAATCGAATTCTTCTTTTGTCGCCACATCCTGGGCAGGTGAAAGCTGAGCTCAACAGTGATGGTATTGATTCTGTTGACGTATCGGGTCAACATTTATCTGACCGAATACACGACATGTTATTTAAAGACCCGGTTTAAATGGAGGCTGATTATGTCTGAACATAATAAATTTCGTCCCGAGTTCATTTGCGAGCAGACAGAGCCCGTATCAGGTGTTGTACAAAAACCATTAACAATATTTGAAAGGTTAAGCAATCAAGGTTGGCTTAGAAAATGCATCTTACTCATTGTGCTGGCGTGTATTTGGCAAGTCTATGCAGTAAATCTTAATAACCCTTTAATTTTTCCTACTTTTACAGCCACAATGGTTTCATTTGTTGAAGCGATTGTGTCAGGCGGATTATTCGGTAAGGCAATGCACTCAATCGAAATATTATTAATCGGTTACGCCATAGGGTTAGTGTGTGCAGCATTTTTAACGGTTATTGCGATAACAACTCGAGTGGGTTCTGATCTTCTCGAAACGTTAACAAGTATGTTTAATCCACTACCAGCGATCGCTTTATTACCTTTAGCGCTCATTTGGTTTGGCCTGGGTGCTGGCAGTATCGTATTCGTTTTAGTGCACTCTGTTCTATGGGCTGTCGCACTTAACACCCATTCTGGTTTTATGGCAGTAAGCCCAACCTTGCGAATGGTCGGAAAAAATTATGGTCTAAATGGCTTCCGATATGTTTATACAATTCTGGTTCCAGCAGCGTTTCCAAGCATTTTGACAGGGCTTAAAATCGGATGGGCTTTTGCATGGCGCACATTAATCGCTGCCGAATTGGTTTTCGGCGTGTCATCTGGCTCAGGTGGTTTGGGCTGGTTAATTTATGAGAGCAAAAATATGCTTGATATTCCTACCGTTTTTGCAGGCTTGTTTACGATCATCATCATTGGCCTATTCGTGGAAAACGTTATATTTAATAATATCGAAGCCATGACAGTTAGGAAATGGGGCATGCAAAATTGACAGTAATGCAAGGTAAGCCAGAGAAATTACTCACGTTTTCTGGTCTATGCTTATTGTTCGTTTGGGTTGCTGAAGAGGCGTATATTCTTAGTGGGGTATACGTCTTTTCTTTGATAGCTGTCACCATGTTCGCCTTATTTGCTGTTTTTGCGCTCAAAAGGGCGAGTCCCCATGTTCAATTTATTTTCGTGGTTGCGCTTGTCGTAGCGGGTTCAATCATGTTTTTAGAGGGGTCGATAGATCCCCTTCTGTTGGGCCTTCATCGCGCTGAAATCTTTGGGGCGTTTATACCCGCAGTCATTTTTTTACGCGCAAGTCTTCAATCAGTTCAAATTAAATCTAATGATGCGGTGACGCAAAAAAAAGATGTCGTGGGCACACAAGGGCAAGCCTTAACCGGAAACTATATTTTAGGTTCGCTACTGAATGTGGGGTCAATACATTTATTAGCGGCTAGATTAAGCGCTGGCCAAGCAGACAATATGTTGCCTCAGCTCGCGAGGGCATCAGCCCTGGGTCTGGGTACAGCTGTGATGTGGTCACCTTTTTTTGTATCAATGGGGTTTGTGAGCCAAATGATTCCTCAAACATCGCTTGCAAAGCTTGTTCTCATTTCTTTTGGGGCATCAATCATTAGCTTAGTCGCCTTTAATTTTTTTCTATCAAAAAATTTCAAGATTGGGCAACTTATTAAGTCATTGATTCTTTTTAAAAGTCTTTTTTTTCCATTAATAATCATCACACTGAGCATTTTATTTTTTTCATATGCTTTTAATTTTTCAGGGCCTCAATCTGTTGTGATTGTTGCACCATTACTCGCGATTTGCTGGATATCAGTCAAACCAAAGCAGTCGTCACAAGTCATGCGGGGAACGCTTAGGTCTATTTCTCGAGTCTCTGACGAGCTGATTGTCTTGATGGGTGCAATGATTTTAGGGGCTAGTTTCGAATCTCTTCCATGGATAAAAGATACGGTAGCAAGTTTGAATTTGTCTGAACTTGGCCCTGAACTGATTTTACTCATTTGTGTTTTGGGGCTAGTTGGTCTAGGGCAAATTGGTGTGCACCCAATGATAGGCACTACTATTATTGTGCCCTTAATTGCGTCGAGCGATCTCGGCATCAGCCCAGTTATTATTGGGGCAACATGCGTTTTCTCTTGGGGTATCAGTGCCGCAATTTCTATCTGGACTTTGCCCGTTTCAGTGGCTTCAAGTGTATTTAAGGTCTCTGTTACTCAGTTTTTAAGTTTTAGTCTTTTGAGAGTTGTGCTCATTACTTGCTTGCTGGTCGTTACTTATTTTGCAATACTGAATCGCTTGTTTTTCTTGTAGATTAAAGTACTCATTAAGTCAATGAAATAGACATTACACTTTACATTTCGTTAAAAATGTAAAGTGTAATGAACATTTGAGCACTTTAAGGTTTAACAAACTGAGTTATTCATTCAGTCACTCGTCTTAATCGATATGAGAAACTCAAATTTCTCTACAGGTTTTGCAAGCTTCGAATAAACGCTTCTTGCTCAGGTGTCTCGATGGTTCCGGGTCGTGCAGCGCGTACACTTTCGATTGCTTTTTCTGCATCAACACCCATGGCAACAAGTAATGCCGCGGTCATCATGCCCGTGCGGCCATAGCCCGCAGCGCAATGAATCAATACCTTTTGCCCTTTTTGCAGATGCGCTAATAAAGACGGTACTGTTTGTGACCAGCGTTTAGTCACGTCTGCGCTGGGTATGCCAAAATCAGTAATTGGGAACTGGCGCCAGTCAATTTGTGCTTGATTCAGCAGTGCCTCAATATCGCCTGCGCCATGATGTTGCAGTTCTTTATGTGCCAACAGCGACACAACAACCGCAATATTGTGATCTTTAATTGCCGTGACATCTTGAGCTAAATCACGATCCCACTGTTTGCCTGCTGCATCTAAACTGGACCGGCCTGGGCAATGGGTGAGGCCGATTTGGCCACCGAATGGGGTCTCTATAAAATCAACGTGTAAGAAATGGGGGGCGTTTGTTTTTGTCATCGAGTTTTTATATGCAATTATTTTTTTTCTGCGCGGTGAAACTCATCAAGCAGATTTATGAGGGTTGAAAGGGCTTTAGTAGGTGACTTGTTTTTCAGCGTAATGCTTTTACAGCCAACCTGATAGGAAAAGAAACTGGGTAGCACGTTACGCATCTGCCGTTTTTTAACCCACTCGTTGGCGTAATGATCTGGCAAATAACCAATATATTTTCCGCTTAGAACTAATAATGCAATACCTTCGATATTTTGCGCGGTGGCAGCAAAATTAAAAGAAACATGCTGCTGAGTCACTTGTGATTCTCTAAGATAACCGCGGGTGACATACTCTGCCGCCACCAAGTCATCAAGTTGCAGGTTCTTTTTTGAAAAGAGAGGGTGCTGCTCGCCAATATAGAGTGAGACCTGCTCTTTGTAAAGAGGGAGCTGGTCGATACCCGGATTGGTAATGTGAAAAGGACCAATCGCGATATCAATGCGTTCTTCAAGAAGTAAGCGCTCGAGCTCACTTGGATTTCTAATCTCTAAATTTATTTCTAAATCTTTACTCTGATTTTTCAAGGCATGTATAACAGGCACTAACAAGCAGTTCTTGTCGGTAATAATGTTGTCGACAATGCCTATTTTTAAATTACCGGAAATCATATGGTTCACATCACTGA
>DITR01000205.1 GCA_002422175.1 Alcaligenaceae bacterium UBA6179 | reverse complement strand
GCCTTGTTTTTAAAGTAGACCGTTTCATAGAGAAACCCCAAGCGCTAAAAGCACAAGAGCTGATCTTGCAAGGCAACGTTTGTTGGAATGCGGGTATCTTTCTTTGTACCGCTGAGGTTTTACTTAAGGCCTTAAAGGAACACGCACCGGATATCTTGGCCAGTTGTGAAGAAGCCATGGCACAGTCGACTGAAACCTTAAGTGCACGAGGTGAGTACCTCGTTCAACCCAAGATTGAACCCCTAAAAACCTGCCGCTCTGAAAGCATCGACTATGCAGTCATGGAACAAGCACAAAACATTTCCTTGGTTAAATTCACAGGGCAATGGAGCGATGTGGGCAGTTGGAATGCAGTGGCTAACCTAACGCCAGCTGATGAATCAGGCAACCGCATTGAAGGCCATGGAGTGGCACATTTAAGTCAAAATACGTTTATTCACGCCCCTACCCGACCTGTTGTGGCACTAGGTACGCAAGATTTGCTGATTATCGATACGCCTGATGCGATTCTGGTTTTGGCACAAAGCCATGCCGAGCAAGTGAAAGAAGTGGTGGCACAGTTACAAACACAAAATAAATCACAAGCGGTTATTCACCGTAAAGTTGCCAGGCCGTGGGGCTGGTACGACAGTATTGATATGGGTGAGCGCTTTCAAGTTAAACGCATTGGTGTTAAACCGGGTGCGGCACTCAGCTTACAAAAACATCACCACCGTGCCGAGCACTGGGTGGTTGTGCGTGGCACCGCTGAGGTGACACGGGGTACCGAAGTTTTTATGCTTTGTGAAAACCAATCAACCTACATACCCATGGGTGAAATACACCGCCTTAAAAACCCCGGCGTGGTCGAATTAGAAATGATTGAAATTCAATCGGGTAGTTATTTGGGTGAAGACGACATTGTTAGGCTTGAAGATGTGTATGGGCGGGTGGTGTAGCTTTGATAATCAGCACTTTTTTAAAAGTTAACTTATGCGTTTAAGCCATATTTGTTGGAATCTCGCCGGCTTATCGCTACCACTACTTATCGCGGTCGTCACAGTTCCGCAACTCATTTCTAGTCTGGGTAATGAGCGATTCGGTTTACTTGCTTTGGCTTGGGGGTTGATTGGATACGCGGGCGCGCTAGACCTGGGCATTGGCCGAGCACTCACGCAACGGTTAGCTCGATTACGTGGAGAGGGGAATCTTTTACCGATTGGTAGTTTCTTGGTAACAGCTAATCGAATCACGCTAATCGCAGGTTTGTTTGGCGGTGTATTAATTGCTCTAGCTGCTCTGTGTGGGTTAGGGTCATGGGTAAAAGCTGAAACGATTCCTCAAATTGAAATTACCCAAGCAATGCTTTTATTGGCGATCGCACTGCCAGCTCAAGCAATCAGCGCCACCTACCGGGGTGTTAATGAGGCCTTTATGAACTTTAAGGGCGTTAGCCTTTTACGAATAGCCCTTGGTATCGTTAGTTTTGGTGGCCCTTATATGGTTTCGATCTTCACCGTTGAACTACCTTGGTTAGTGGCAACACTGGTAATCAGTCGCCTACTAGCTTTATCCGTTTATCGTTGGCTTGCCGATACTTGCCTGGAAAAAAACTCAATTGTCACAACCACAGCCAAATATTCAAGTGGCATAGCAAAAGACCTTTTTTCTTTTGGTGGTTGGGTCGCTGTTAGCAATGTTGTGAGCCCATTACTCATGCAAGCCGACCGATTTATGATCGGGGTTTTTATATCTGTTGCAGCGGTTTCATTTTATGTTTTACCTTATGAAGTTGTTGTACAAAGTTTGATTTTGGTGGGGGCTATTTCTTCAGTTATTTTCCCGAATTTAAGCAAACTTATGCATGAACAACCCAACCAATGGTATCCCT
Source organism: Alcaligenaceae bacterium UBA6179 (assembly GCA_002422175.1). GTDB lineage: Bacteria > Pseudomonadota > Gammaproteobacteria > Burkholderiales > Burkholderiaceae_B > Algicoccus. The sequence goes on along the minus strand of DITR01000205.1, from coordinate 642 downwards.
ATTTTCGTCGTTGGCTCTACATTGTTGCGGGCATGATGCTTATAGTATGTAGCCTGCTTGCAATATTTTTGCCCACCTTACTCAGTTTATGGCTCAAAACTGAACTTGAACCAATAAGCATTTTAGTAGGACAAATTCTTTGCTTGGGGGTATTTGCCAATTCAATAGGCTCAATGTTCTACGCCTTACTTCATGCTAAAGGGCGAGCTGACATAACCGCTAAGGTACATATTATTGAGTTACCACTTTTTTTATCTGCTCTATTTTTTCTATTACACAAATTTGGAATTGTAGGGGTTGCTTGGGCTTGGGTTGGGCGAATGATATTTGACGCAGTAGCGTTAGCTTGGTGTTCTAAAACTGTTCGGTCTTAAACGTTTAAAAGATATTTATAATTAAATTTTATGTGAAGCATGATGCAAGTATTTATACAAATGTATTACCCCTATTTACTCATTACTTTGTTCGTTTTTTTATTCCTTGCTTTAAATTTTTATGCATATAAAAACTCAATCAAGTTACCCATATATTACGAACTAATTTTAGTCTTGGGTCTCATCGTATTTGCTGGTCTTCGTAGCTTTGATATAGATTATTTTGGATACATCGAAATTTTTTATAAAGTAGAGGCCGCATCACATG
>DITR01000088.1 GCA_002422175.1 Alcaligenaceae bacterium UBA6179 | reverse complement strand
CACTCACGCATTATTTTTGCATTCGCTGCTTCAAGCCCAATCTGGTCAGAACCCGAATTTAAATATAGAAATTTTATTGATATCACCCTTATCGCTGGCACCTTACTCAGGCATGATTCCGGGGTGGTTGGCAGGCCAGTATGATTTTAACGAGACGGTCATTGATTTTGATGCACTGTGCAAACGCGTGGGTGCTAAATGGGTTAAAGCTAAAATGCTCGGGCTTGACCCTGATGCACAAACCGTTCACTTATCAACAGGCGAAACCTTTTTTTACGATTGGCTATCAATCAATATTGGCTCAACGTTACGCCCACCCGAGGGCTTAGCATCTGATGTGCTCGCGCTTAGACCTTTATGGACGCTTCGACAGCGATATGACGCCTACCTTGAGTCTTGGGCGCTTGAGAAAAATAACAAACCATTAACGATCACGGCTGTCGGTGCGGGTGCAGCCGGTGTTGAAAGTGTATTGTGTATCTTGCAACGCTTGCGTCAAATGCGCCCTGATCGTGCGGTGCACGCGCATTTAATGAGCCGGTCTGAAGACATATTGCCGGGTTTCAGTGCTACCGCAAGACGTCTTGCCCGCCAAGCATTAAATCATGCCCAGGTCACTATAACGTGTGATGCTGATTGGCAACAGACCATTGCTATGAAGCGCGACATAGTCGGCCGTGATGGCGTGAGCGAGAATGTAACGAGCCGTCACCTATCAAGCGACGAGTTAGTGATATGGGCAACCGGTGCTCAAGCCCATAGTTGGCAACTTGATCCCACCCTTCGCCTAACATTGGGCGTATCAGCAGACGGTTTTATTCAGGTTGATGAAACCTTGCGCTCGGTGTCTCACCCCAATATATTTGCCACGGGCGATTGTGCAGAGTTGCCCAGTCGGGTTCCAAAAGCCGGAGTCTATGCTGTGCGTATGGCCAGTACGCTCATTGCAAACCTTCGTTTGGCCATGGCACAACCTTCACCTCTGACACAACAGGTACAAACATTTAAACGTTTTGAAACCAAACCTTATGCACTGGCCTTACTCAATACAGGTGAGGGTCACGCCATTGCATCATGGCGCTCTTTTGGTTTTTTTGGTAAGTCAGTGTGGCGGTTAAAAGACCGCATTGATCGACGTTTTGTCAATAAATTTAAATCATTTACCTGATGTAAAGTCATCATACTGAGCGCAGCTTAGGTTATTAAATTTAAGGGGTTACCGTGTTAGCGATTATGGGTGGTACAGGTTTGTATGAATTGGCGGGGCTTTCAGTCATTGAAAAGTTATCTGTTGAAACCCCCTTTGGTGAAGCATCGGGCGATATTGTGTTGGGAAAAATNNCCTCACGAAATTAATTACCGTGCCAATATCTTTGCGCTTAAGCAAGCCGGCGCCACTCTGGTTTTGGGGTTGTCTGCTGTAGGTAGTTTGCGTATAGACCTTGAGCCTGGCGACCTCATCATGCCTGAGCAGTATTTTGATTGGACCAAAGGTGATCGTGCACGCACTTTCTTTGGTCAGGGTGTGGCCGCTCACGTTTCAACAGCAATGCCCGTTAGCGCTGCATTGGTCCATGCCGTCGTTCAGGCTGGCGAGCATATCAATCAACCGGTTAAGCATGGTGTAACGTACGCGTGCGTATCGGGGCCACGGCTGGGTACTCAAGCAGAAAGTAACTTTCTAAGACAGGCTGGCTGTGATGTGGTGGGTATGACCAACGTACCCGAGGCATTTTTAGCGCGTGAAGCACAAATGGCCTATGCCACCCTAGGCATGGTTACTGACTACGATTGCTGGTTGGAAGACACGACTTTGCATGTCAGCGCGTTAGGTATATTTGAGCTTTACGGTAAAACCCTCGCAAAAGGGTTGCGCGTTGTAGATTCCTTATTGGCCGGTGAGCTGCCCGAACCCGAGCCCAGCATTAGAACCGCACTTGCGTTAGCCACCCTGACACCTGATTCAGCACTCACCCCAGCGCAGCAGTCTTGGATGGGTGTGCTGCGGCGTTAAGAGCGTGATGACTTGCACGTCATTCAGGCAGCCGTCATGAATGGTTGATCAGAGTTGTTTAGAAAAATTAAAGTGTGTAAAAAAATTTATGATCAAAAACTTTGCTGACCTGAGCGATATCAATACGTTGCCACAAAAATCAGGTATCTATATTTTTTGGGGTGAGGGCGCCTTGCCACTTTACATCGGCAAAAGCGTCAATATTCGTAGTCGTGTCATGTCACATATGCGGGCCGCTGACGAAGCAAAAATGATTGCCCAATCACGTCGTGTTGAATACGTTGAAACAGCGGGTGAAATGGGGGCTTTATTGCTTGAGGCATGGCTTATCAAGCAGCAAAGCCCGCTCTACAATATTCGTCTGCGCCGCTTAAGAAGCCTTTGTACGATTAAATTGATCAATACCTTGGGCGCTCTAACCCCTAAAGTGATTACCCGTCAAGATTTAGAAGTTGGCCAAGAAGAGGGTATGTATGGCCTCTTTGGCTCAACCCATTCTGCCCTAAAAAAACTACGTGAACTCGCTAGCCAGCATAACCTGTGCATGGGTTTGTTAGGTCTAGAAAAAATCAGCAAACGGGGTTGTTTTGGTGTGCAATTAAGAAACTGCCAAGGCGCCTGCGTAGGCCTTGAAGACCGCGTTGTGCACGATCAGCGTTTACAGCAAGCCCTGATCGATTTAAAAATTCATGTTTGGCCTTTTGAGGGCAGCATTCATGTTGTCGAGCAAGAGGGCAACTGGGTGCAACGACACCATATCAATAACTGGCGTTACTTAGGTACTTGGTGCTCAAAATCTAATCAGACCAGCACCGTTGATCACCATCAGTTTGACCTAGATACTTACAAGATCTTGGTCAAACCGATTATGCTGGGTTCAGTCAATATTGAGCCTGCTAACTTTAATGTTCAAGCCCAAGGCGAAGGGCTTATCGTTTCAGAATAACTAAATAAGCCATTTGCTATATTAATATTAACGTTCAACATTTTTAAGCAGAGATCCATTATGCGTCAGTCGAAGATTATTGGTTGGGGGCACTCAAAGTTTGGCAAGCATGACAGCATTGAACTTGAAGATTTATTTCGTGAGGTCACCCTTCAAGCCATTGAAAATTCAGGGCTTGATGTCACAGATATTGACGCTATCTTTGTCGGCCACTTCAATGCAGGTTTTGTCCCCCAAGACTTTAGTGCCTCATTAGCAGCTTTGGCTATACCTCAGTTTCGCCATGTTCCTGCCGTTAGGCTTGAAAATGCCTGTGCAACGGGGTCAGCAGCGATATGGGCCGCCTTAGACGCAATTGAAAGCGGTCGCGTCAAACATGCCTTGGTTGTCGGTATGGAAAAGATGAGCGGTTTGGGCAATCAACAAGTTGGTGAGACCCTGCTTAAATGTTCATACGTTAAAGAAGAGGCCCAAATTCCGGGTGGTTTCGCTGGCGTATTTGGCAATATTGCCAATACTTATTTTGAGCGATTTGGTGACCAATCAGATGCGCTGGCTGCGATTTCAGCCAAAAATCATGCAAACGGTATGGGCAACCCTTACGCACATATGCAGCGAGATTTTGGTTTTGACTTCTGTCGTCACCCTTCAGATAAAAACCCATTTGTAGCGGGTCCGCTTAAAAGATCTGACTGTTCATTGGTTTCAGATGGTGCGGCCGCACTGGTGATTTCAACTGATGTATCAAGCAACGCACGAGTGGCTGCCGTTCAATGGCGGTCACG
>DITR01000140.1:4527-6756 GCA_002422175.1 Alcaligenaceae bacterium UBA6179 | reverse complement strand
CTTGCGGGGGCACAGGTTTTGAGCATGTTGAAATGCAATTTTTATCTGACGTATATCTACGTTGCCCTGATTGTGACGGCAAACGCTTTAGACCTGAAGTGTGTGAAGTCAAAGTTGATCATTTAGGGCAAAGCGCATCAATTGATGCAGTATTAAACATGACGGTGTCTCAAGCCTTGCATTTCTTTAAAGGTTTGCGCGACGTACAAATGGCCCTGGCACCCCTAGCTGATGTCGGGCTTGAGTATGTCAAACTGGGGCAGCCTGTGCCAACCTTGTCAGGGGGCGAAGCACAACGGCTCAAGCTGGCTGGCCATTTAGCTGATGCTGCACGCCAAGGTATTAGCGCAGGCCAACTGGCACGCAAAGGTAGCTTGTTTTTATTTGATGAGCCCACCACCGGTTTACATTTTGATGATGTGGCGCGGTTAATGCGTGCATTTCGTAAACTTTTAGGGGCGGGCCATTCGCTCATCATAATCGAACACAATTTAGATGTGATTCGTGCGGCAGACTGGGTGATTGACCTAGGTCCTGAGGGGGGGCAAAACGGCGGCGAATTAGTCGCACAAGGTTCACCTGAAAACGTGATGCAAACCGTGGGTTCATTTACAGGCCAAGCTTTGCTTGAATATAACCAAATGCTGTCCGCAAATGATGCGACCTTAACGCTCATGAGTGCAGACGCCGGTCAAGCCAAAGCAAAACTGGCTTTACAAGCGTTAAACGCCCTGCAAGAAACCCGCGCTGCTTATGCAATTGAACCTCGCAAACCCGTGCAAAGTATTGATATTTTGCACGCACGTGAACACAATCTTAAAAATATCACCGTGAGCATACCGCACGGTAAATTCACCGTGATCACCGGCATCTCAGGTTCAGGCAAATCAACCTTAGCGTTTGATATTTTATTTAACGAAGGCCAACGTCGCTACCTTGAATCGCTTAATGCCTATGCCCGATCAATTGTGCAGCCTGCGGGACGGCCCGATGTTGATGCTATTTTTGGCATTCCTCCCACCGTAGCGATTGAGCAGCGAACCAGTCGCGGGGGTCGTAAATCAACTGTTGCAACGATGACTGAAGTGCATCATTTTCTGCGCTTGCTCTACATGAAGTTGGGGGTACAACACTGCCCTGATTGTGGTGTGAGCGTTGAACCTCAAAGTGCCGATCAAATTGTGGCGCGCTTAATTAAAGAGCATGCGGGTCAACACATTGGTGTGATGGCAACCTTAGTTAATGCACGAAAAGGCTACTACACTGACTTAGCAAAATGGGCCAGTGGAAAAGGTTATTCTCATTTAAGAGTTGATGGTATTTTTACCCCCACACAATCGTGGCCACGCCTAGATCGTTTTAAAGAACACACCATTGAGTTACCGGTGCGTGACTTGATTGTTGATGTGCGCGATGAGGCAACATTACGCGCAGCGGTCAGCGAAGCGTTAGAACATGGGCAAGGGGCTTTTAGCGTCGTTTGGCCTGTTGAAACCATTAAAAGCAACCTGAATGCGCCATTGACGCAACAACATTTTTCAACAAAACGTGCGTGCCCGAGTTGTGGCACCAGCTTTTCTGAACCTGACCCAAGGCAGTTTTCATATAACTCTAAGCACGGATGGTGCATGGGATGTTTTGGCACCGGGCTCAAGTTAACAGGCTTTGACGATTTACAAACTGGTGAAGAAAACACCTGGAATGCTTCGCTTGAAGGTGAACCGCAAGCATGTGATGCGTGTCAGGGTGACAGACTGAACCCCATATCTCGTGCAGTGAGATGGCGCGACCATTCGATTACCGATTTATCGCGTTTAGCGGTGTCTGATGCACAAACCTTTTTCACGAGTTTAGTCTTGCGAAATCGTGAAGCTGAAATTGGTCGCGATATTTTGGCAGAAATTAAATCGAGACTTAATTTTATGATTGAGGTGGGTTTAAGTTATTTGTCACTTGACCGCGCTGCACCAACGTTATCGGGTGGCGAAGCACAACGTATAAGGTTAGCTGCGCAATTGGGATCAAACCTGCAAGGGGTTTGCTATGTACTTGACGAACCCACGATTGGTTTGCACCCCCGTGATAATCATATTTTGCTCAATGCACTGTCTAAACTCGAAGGTAACGGCAACACACTTGTTGTGGTTGAACACGATGAAGACACGATTCGTCGCGCACAACATATTATTGACATGGGCCCCGGTGCGGGCATACGGGGCGGGCAAGTGG
>DITR01000140.1:0-4503 GCA_002422175.1 Alcaligenaceae bacterium UBA6179 | reverse complement strand
TGCAACCTGCACGCGTCGTTGACCGTAACACCCCTCGCGTAGAGGTTAAAGGTGCCAGACGTCACAATTTAAAACAAGTTGATGCGTTTATCCCTATTAATCGTTTAACCGTTGTCACGGGGGTTTCGGGTTCAGGCAAATCAACACTGGCACGTGATGTATTACTCAATAATTTATCGAATGTTGTGGGTATCAGAGTTGATGATGCAAGCCCACCGCCCGCCTGGTTAGGGTGCGTTGACATCAGCGGCTGGCAATCACTTGATCGCGTTTTAGAAGTCGATCAAACACCTATTGGCAAAACACCGCGGTCATGTCCGGCTACCTACATTGGGTTTTGGGACGACATACGCAAACTCTTTGCTGACACACAAGCATCACGCTTAAGGGGCTGGAAATCTTCACGATTCTCATTCAATACGGGTGAAGGCCGATGCCCCATGTGCGAAGGGCAAGGCATGCGCACCATTGAAATGAGCTTTTTACCCGATGTAAAAGTGCCTTGTGATGTCTGTCACGGCAACCGCTTTAATCACGACACGCTCAGTGTATTGTTACGGGGTAAACATATTGGAGAAGTGCTTTCAATGGACGTCGACGACGCCGTCGAGTTTTTTGCTGCACACCCAAAAATTTATCACCCTCTGCAACTGATGCAAGCGGTTGGCCTGGGTTATTTAACCTTGGGACAACCTTCACCAACCTTATCAGGGGGTGAGGCGCAGCGTATTAAACTTGTGACTGAGCTTTCCAAAGCGCGCATGACTGAAGGCGTCATCACAACCGGACGAGCTTCACGATTACCACATACCCTGTATGTGCTAGATGAACCCACAGTCGGCCTATCAATGGCTGATGTTGAGAAACTCATACGCGTGTTACATCGACTAGTCGATGCGGGCAATACTGTCGTGGTGATTGAACATAACCTTGACATCATTGCTGAGGCTGACTGGTTAGTTGATCTAGGGCCTGAAGGCGGTCATGCTGGGGGGCACCTTGTCGCGCAATGCAGCCCACTAGACATGATCAAAAAATACCCCGACACCCATACGGGTCATTTTTTAAAAGCATTTCTCAACCCCTCTAGTCTGTCATGACCTCACTTAGGCGGCGCATCAAACTGCCCCCGATCTTAGGTCTGGGGCAGGTTTGTGGTTGGGGTACGCTTTATTACAGCTTTCCCCTCATTGCAATAGACATGCAACAAGACTTGGGTTGGTCTAAAACACTTTTGTTCGGTGGTGCAACAGCGGGTTTATTAGCGGCCGCCCTACTTGCCTACCCCGTCGGGGTCGCAATAGACCGAGGTTGGGGCAAATGGGTCATGTCATTCAGCGCCTTATTAGCTTGCCTAATGATGTGCTGGTGGTCGTTCACCTCAAGCGTGGCGTCGTTTTATATCATTTGCATTGTGTTGGGCGCCCTGCAAGCCGCCTTACTTTATGAACCCGCTTTTGCCGTATTAGCGCGCCATGTTGGCGCTGCCTCGGCTCGAGCGGGCATTACCCATATTACGCTTTGGGGTGGCTTTGCCAGCACAGTCTTTATACCGTTTACGACCCTGTTTATTGAGTCATGGGGTTGGCGCATCACGTTGGTCGCGCTGGGTTTGGTCAATGCCTTACTTTTCATACTTTATCTTTGGGCGATTCGCCCCAAAGAAGATCTAGAACACACCGACCATCATGGCGACAAGCAGGCAAAAATCGCTTTAAATCGTGAAACAGTTCGCATTTATATTAAACGACCCCTTTTTTGGTTAATCACTACTTCACTAGCACTGTACGCGCTGGTTTTTTCTGCGTTTACGTATCATATGTATCCTTTACTTGAGGCCAAACATTTATCTGTACGAGAAGTGGTCTGGGCAATCGCGTTAATCGGGCCGGCACAAGTTTTGGGACGCTTCTTAATCAGCCGATATGCTGAAGACATATCCATGCGCCTGCTAGGTTCGATTATGGTGCTAGTCTTCCCCCTAGCGTTCGCAGCGCTGTTGCCGACTTCACCCACTATGATCGTCGTAGCCACCGTCTTTATTGCATACGGCCTATCGAATGGCATTTTGACAATTGTGAGAAGCTTTGTTGTGCCTGAAATGCTCACACCACATGCCTATGGTGCGCTCAACGGGGTATTAATTATTCCAGCTACGATTGCTCGAGCCTTAGCCCCTCTGATGGCTGCCTCACTGTGGGCAATTGAGCAGTCTTACCAACCTGTTTTATGGGCGTTAATTTTAGGAAGTGTCGCTATGGTTATGACATTTTGGTGGGCAAGCTACATCAGTTATCGACAATCTTAACGGCTGCAGTCGGTCGTATTGACGTCATACCATAACCCCAAATTTATCTTGTAGCGTCAGAGCGTTTGATTGAGTTGCAATGGATTGACAAGAGTCAGCTCTTTTATGCCTCTATTAATATCAAGGCTCCAGCCACTATTTGGTAAGATACCGTTATGACTAAACCCACTCTGGCCGCTGTTCTGATTGTTAAAAATGAAGCCTTACAACTTGAGGCGTGCTTGCAATCAATACAAGGTTGGGTTGACGAAATTATTATTGTTGACTCGGGTAGCAGCGATGGCACTGAAAGCATTGCACGCCAGTTTGATGCGCGTTTTTTTATCAATACTGATTGGCAAGGGTTTGGGCGACAACGCCAGTGGGCTCAACAGCACTGCAACGCTGATTGGTTATTTTGGCTTGATGCTGACGAAGTTGTGACGCCTGCATTACAAAAATCGATTCAAACAGCGGTCAGAGCGCATACCCCTCATACGGTTTATCGCATTAATCGTTTGTCTTGGGTGTTTGGGCGCTTTATTCGGTTCAGTGGTTGGTATCCCGATCGTGTCGTCAGGCTCTACCCTAGAAAACTGACACAATATAACGACGCACTTGTGCATGAACACGTCGTGGTACCCCCTAAAGTGGTCGTTAAAGATTTAAGGGGTGATTTACTGCACTTTACCTACCGTAATGTTGAGCATTACTTGGTAAAGTCAGCCCACTATGCAAGAGCCTGGGCTGATCAACAAACGCACAAGGGCCGCAAAGCATCGCTTTTTCAAGGCATCATTCACGGTTTAGGCTGCTTCGTCAAAATGTATGTATTTCGCCAAGGGTTTCGTGATGGCCAAGCTGGGTTTTTGCTTGCCATATTGTCTGCACACTCAGCTTTTGTGAAGTACGCTGATTTGTGGGCGCGGCGCCAACCTGAACCCACACAAAAAAATCAGCACATAACTTAAGATTTCAACTGATTAAACCAAGCTCTTGCTTGCACCCCTGCCTCAGACCAATCAATCACGGTCAAGTCTTCAGGGTCGTGTGCATCGCTTGGCACACTAATAGCCCAATGGCGTGACGGTTGATTTAAAGGTTGCCAGCGTAGCGCCGTATTTGATCGCCGAGCAGGAAAAACACCAACAGTTGGCACATCGAGTGCACCTGCGATATGAAGCGGCCCAGTGCCAGCGGCTAAAAATAGTGCGCTATTTGCAATGACTTGAGAAAAAGCAACTAAGCCCTGTTGAGAAGTTAATACAGAGGCTTTGATATGACATGATGCCAGAGCCTGCACGAGAGAGATAGCCAACTCAGTTTCATTGGGGCCTGCAGTAACCAATATATCAAAGGGTTCACTCATTCGGTCAACAGCATTATTTAACGGTAATGATGGCGTTGACTGCACGAGGTGATGAACAAAAGCAGATAAAAACTGTACATATTGCGCCGTTGCAAGAATGCCCGCTGAGCCACCCGTACCAGGGTGCACAATTAACCACTGATGATCTACATGAAGGCCAAGCTGTGTGGCCACTTGATGACGCATAGCGCTCAAGACTTGCGGCTCAAATCTTAAATAAGGTGGGTGCAACGTAGCCTCAACCTGACATGCAGGCACATCAAACCCCTGCTGCTTCAACGCAAACTGAATTAAGTCAACGTTATAAAGCCACTCAGGTTTTGCAGACTGTGAGCGCCGCTGACGCAGTCGGTGGTTGTATAAAACCTGAGCCCATTTGGTCGCAGGCGCAAAACGATGGGGAATTTTGGCCTGCCACAATAGGCGGGCATTGCGACCATTTGAAAAAACAGCGATGGCACAATCAAACTGTTGCGCTTTGATCTGCTCAAGTAATGCACGCTGGGCACCTCGATCAGCTTCGGGCCCTGGGTCAATGATCACGGCATCAATAGAAGGACAAAGATGCGCCATAGGTGCGGTATAGGCCGGCACCAAAACACTAATATGTACATTTGAAATATGTTTGAGTAAGGCCAAAGCAGGCCAAACCAGTATGAAGTCGCCTAACTTGTCATTACGTACGACAAGTACTCGTTTCATGACAAAAACAAGACTGAAAAGCTTAAGTAAAAGAGCCTATTTAAACCACCGACAAACGCTAAACAACAGTGAGTGTCTGGGGACATGGTTTAAATAGGCCTTTTAAATATTTGGTCGGGACTGAAGGATTCGAACCTTCGACCCT
>DITR01000075.1:4070-4836 GCA_002422175.1 Alcaligenaceae bacterium UBA6179 | reverse complement strand
CGGGTATTGAAGACACCATGGCTGCGGTGCGTGGTGTGTTTAACGTGTTAGATGAACGCAAAATAGCTTACATCAACCAAGATCTCACTTTAATTGGCGATAGTGCTGGGGCGGCAATTTGTGCTTCAATCGCCATGAATGAAGCATTTGTAACAGATCAAAAAATTAAAAAACAAGTTTTAATTTACCCTTCGGTAGACTACACCTTAACGTCACCCAGTTTGGAAACGCTTGGAGTGGGTTACTTATTAGAAAAATCTAAGATTGAATGGTACTTTAAAAGTTATTTTCAAAATAACGAAAACAGACAGGCCGCTTCGCCTGTCTTCGGTCATTTTTATAAAGGCATGCCACAAACTTTGGTTGTGGTGGCGTCACATGACCCCTTAATCGCTGAAGGCACAACCTATTATAAAAATGTGCTCAATGCAGGCGTTAAGGCTGAGTTGTTAAAAATCGATGGTGTTGTGCATGCCTTTTTAATGCTTGAAAATTTGTGCCCTGAAGAGTGTGCAAAAACCTATCAAGAAATCAATCAATTTTTGTTAATTGAACCGGGTGCATAATTTGAATTGAACCTTGTTGCCGTTCGCTTGCCTTAGATCTGTGAAAAAAAATTTATTTCTAAATATGTGAGCCTTATGACAACGCCCGTAAACTGCCTTATTGATGCTCAAAATTTGTGTCTACAGTATGAGGTGGGAAATAAGTCTATTTCGGTACTGCGTGATGCTTCCCTGCACATTAATCAAGGCACCACGGTGGC
>DITR01000075.1:0-4059 GCA_002422175.1 Alcaligenaceae bacterium UBA6179 | reverse complement strand
TGCGTCGCGATCATGTTGGCATTATTTTCCAAAGCTTTCACTTGCTGCCCAGTCTGACTGCACTAGACAATGTCGCGTTGCCACTGCAAATGGCTGGTAATACGCAAGCAGTCGACTTGGCTAGACAGATGTTGGTTAAGGTGGGTTTGGCAGACCGTGCGCATCATCGCCCCAGTCAACTTTCTGGTGGTGAGCAACAGCGCGTTGCAATTGCCAGAGCTCTAGTGCATCGACCTAGCCTTTTGCTTGCTGATGAGCCAACAGGCAACTTAGATGACCAGACTGCTGAATCTATTCGTGATTTGTTGTTTCGTTTGAACCGCGAGCTTAATACAACCTTATTGCTGGTCACCCATGACATCACTTTTGCGGCCAGATGCGATCGTGTATTGACTTTGCATGATGGGAAGTTAAATGAAGTAACCCACGCTTTAAATCAAAAGGGCAATGATGCCTTTTTTGCTTGATCTTGCGTGGCGAGACTTGCGTGCAAGTGGTCGCAGTTTATGGATATTTGTCGCCAGTTTAGTTTTGGGTGTTTCGTTGGTGGCTGCTGGGGGTGGGCTTTACCAACAAGTGTCTGATGGTCTGCGAGCAGACGTGCGAATGTTGTTTGGTGGCGATGTTGAAATTGAAGCACCTAAGCCCTTGTCTAACGAAGTTGAGAGTTGGGCTCAAGCACGCGGTACGGTTTCGAAAGTCATTGAGCTACGAACAATGTTGATGACGCAAAAAGGGCGATCGCAGTTAATTGAACTGCTCAGTGTTGATTCAGCATACCCTTTGTATGGGGCCTTAGTATTAGACCCCTCAGAAAACCTTCAAGATTTACTTCAGTTTCAAAATGAACATTGGGGTGCAGCGATCGATGCTTCTCTCGCGCAGCGCTTAAGTCTGAATGTAGGTGACCTGATCTCAGTCGGAAATTTAAGCTTCGTTGTGCGAGCAGTTGTCGTGCGACAACCTGACCGCAGCCTTCGTGCCGATTGGGGTGCAGCCCCAGTATTAATTGCTGAACAAGCATTGATGGCTTCAGGCTTAATACAACCATTTAGTCGGGTTGAACATCTTTACAGAGTCCGTCTTGAGGGTGCTAGCGATGCGTCAGCTAGTCAGTTCCGCGATGCATTGCTCAGAGCATTTCCTGACGTACAAGCTGAGGTGCGAAGCTTTGATGAACGCAGCGACCGTATAACCGAGGTGATGAGTCAAATTGGTTCAGGGCTCTTGTTGGTGGGGTTTTCAGCGCTATTCATTGGTGGGCTAGGTGTCTTTAATAGCGTTAAAGCTTATCTTGACGGTAAATTGACTAGCCTTGCAACCTTGCGAGCAATCGGTCTTAGAGACAGCCGTCTGGCTATTTTTGTGCTCACGCAAGTCGTGTTGCTCGCCGCATTGTCAAGTGCCTTAGGTGTTTTTTTGGGTGTATTGCTGGCTCTAAGCGGGTCTGCGATTGTGGCAGATAACCTTCCTGTCAATATATTGTTAAAAAGCCTTTGGCAACCGGCTGCTCTGGCCTGGGTCTTTGGGGTGTTAACGGCATTTACCTTTGCATTGCCGGCAGTAGGCCGTGCCCTGTCTGTGTCCCCAGCCGCTTTGTTTCGGGGTCTTGAAGGCCAGGCTTTGAAGCCGTCTTTGTTTGTCAAACAGATCACTGCATTAGTCGCTGCTGTGACGGTTTTGTTATTGATTATCGCGTTACCTGACCCACGTTTTGGTTTGGCTTTTATGCTCGTAGTCAGCGTGTTGTTGGGGTTGCTGGTGATGGTGACCTGGTTGGTAAAAAAAGTTGCGCATCGTTTGCAAGCGATGCGGGCAATGCCCTTATCGTTGCAATTGGCTTTAGCTGGCTTGCAGCTTTCGCACTCACCGATTCGGGTGGCTTTAATATCGTTGGGTTCTGCGCTCACGCTTTTAGTGGCCTGTACGTTAGTTGTCATGGCGCTATTACGCATGGTGAATGAAACGGTGCCAACCCAAGCACCTGCTATGGTGTTCTATGATATTCAACCCGACCAAGTGCCGCTTCTAACTGATGTGCTGAATACTTCGCCAGACTTGGTCAGCATCAAGACAGCGCCGTTTGTATTGGGTCGCTTAATCGGTGTAAATGGCGAAAAACTACTTGAAAGCAACGATATTGAACGACTGCGTGAATCGCGTGATGAGCACAAGCTAAGTGATATACGCGGTAATTTTGATGATGTGGTAATTGAGCGGGGTGCATGGTGGCCGTTTGACTACACCGGCTCACCCCAGGTCGCGATGGAAAACAGGGAAGCCAACCAACTCGGTTTAAACATTGGCGATCGCCTGACATTTGAGTTGATGGGGCAGACCTTAGAGGCTGAGCTTGTTGCCATTTATGCACAGCGTCGCATGCAGGCAAGGCTATGGCTTGAGGCTTTTTTTAGTGATGGCGCACTGAACCCTTTTATTACACGTTATGTGGGTGCGGCTTGGTTACCAGCCGACCAGGCCCTGGCTTTACAAGACAAATTGGCTGCCGTAGCGCCTAATATTGCCACAGCCCGCACCGAATCGATCTTAAATGAAACGCGTGCTCTGCTTGCAAGTGCGAGTAGTGGTCTTGCTGTCATTGCTTTGGTGTGTCTGACAGCGAGTTTGTTAGTGCTAGCCAGCGTCGTGGCGGCGAGTCGGACACGTCAGATTTATGATGCAACGGTCATGTATGCACTGGGTGCACGCCACTCACTGTTAGTTAAGGTCTTGTTGTGGGAATATGCAGTGATTGCAGTGGTTACCGCAAGTTTTGCAGTGCTGTTCGGCAGTTTTTTGGCAACATGGTTGCTGCAATGGCGTCTTGATATGAGCGCTGTCGGCCTCTACTGGACAGGGGTACTTACTGCGTTTGGTGTGAGTGGCATTTGCCTGGGGCTTGGGGCTCGCTATTTATTAGCACAAATGCGCTTAAACCCAGCCATGCTTTTAAGAACGGGGTAACTGACCTCATTCCCCTTCAATACTTCATAACGCCAATTTACGGTAACTAAGACCCCGATACCCTGAGAGATTGCAGAACCAATTGAAAGGGTGGTTTTGACCCGACATATAATATCTTGACATGCTCTCTGCCCGCCTAACCTCGTTGAAAGTGCTGTCTGTCATACCCCCTATGACGCAGCTCAATACGCCTTACCCATCAACTGCTTATTTGACGGGTTTTTTGCGTTCACGCCATATTGAAGCGGTGCAAGAAGACTTGGCGCTGGCATTGGTGCTGCGCCTATTAACAGCCCAAGGTCTTTCAGCAGTTGCTGAGCAGGTCGACAAAATCGCTGCGCGTAAGCGTACTCCGGTACTCGAAGCGTTTACGGCGCAACGAACACGGTATTTAAATACGGTTGAACCCGTCATTGCTTTCTTGCAAGGACGCGATTCAACCTTGGCGCACCGCATCGTGAGTCGACAATATTTGCCAGAAGGCCCGCGTTTTGCCACGCTTGATGCTTATATCGACGATGAATCGGGTGACCCGTTAGGGTGGGCATTTGGTGCGCTCGGAATGCAAGACCGCGCCAAGCATTTGGCCACACTATATTTGAATGATTTGGCTGATGTTTTGCGCGATGCGGTCGACGAGCGATTTGAGTTCGTGCGCTACGGCGAGTCGTTGGCAGCCAGTCAACCTACTTTTGACCCCTTGGCCAAAGCGTTGGCCGCACCCACATCGTTAGTAGACGACGTGTTGCAAGACCTTACGCTCGAAGCAATTGCACGTCATACGCCTACTGTTGTGTTGCTCTCGGTACCGTTTCCCGGCACAGTATATGCGGCGTTTCGCATTGCCCAAACGATTAAAGCGCATCACCCACATATTCAAATTGTGTTGGGCGGCGGCTTTGTAAATACCGAGCTACGTGAGTTAACTGAGCCTCGCGTGTTTGATTTTGTTGATTTTGTCACACTTGATTCTGGCGAACGCCCACTGTTGTCATTACTCGACTTTTTGCAAGGCAAGCGTTCAGCACAACGCCTTGTGCGTACTTTTATGCGAGACGACACAACAGCTCAGGTTCGTTATGTCAACATGGTTGA
>DITR01000012.1:1320-8660 GCA_002422175.1 Alcaligenaceae bacterium UBA6179 | reverse complement strand
CAGCGCATGGTGCGCTCCGACAAGGGCAGCGCAGGTGTCATGTTTACACTTGACACCGAATCAGGTTTCGAGGATGTTGTTTTTATTACGTCATCATATGGCTTGGGTGAGACGGTCGTTCAGGGTGCTGTGAATCCCGATGAATTCTACGTTTTTAAACCAACGCTCGCGTCTGGTCATTATCCGATTGTGAACCGCCGCATCGGCTCAAAATTGCTCAAAATGGAATTCGATCCCGCACGCACGGATGGCAAAGCTGTTCGTACCGTGGATGTCCCTGTTTCTGAGCGAAATCGTTTTTCTTTGACTGACGCTGAAGTCATCGAGCTCGCGCGCTACGCAGTCATTATTGAAAAGCATTATCAGCGCCCAATGGATATCGAATGGGGTCGTGACGGTATAGACGGCAAAATTTATATTTTGCAAGCTCGTCCAGAGACAGTTAAATCGCAACAAGCCGCAAGCGATGTTCAGCACCGCTATCGCTTAAAAGCCACCGGTCAAATTTTGTTCACAGGCCGAGCGATTGGTCAGAAAATTGGTTCTGGTGCAGTGCGTGTGATCACTGATTTATCTGAAATGGGTCAAGTGCAAGCGGGTGACATTTTGGTAACAGACATGACAGACCCCAACTGGGAACCCGTCATGAAACGTGCGGCAGCCATTGTGACCAACCGGGGTGGGCGTACCTGTCATGCTGCCATCATTGCACGAGAACTTGGCATTCCCGCTGTTGTAGGATGTGGTGACGCCACAGACCGACTTAAAAATGGTCAACAAGTCACGGTGTCGTGTGCCGAAGGTGATGAGGGTCGCATTTATGACGGTTTAATTGAAACCGAAATTGAAGAAGTGCGCCGCGGTGACATGCCTGCAATTGATTTAAAAATTATGATGAACGTAGGTAACCCTCAATTGGCATTTGATTTTTCTCAAATACCCAATGAAGGTGTCGGTTTAGCTCGTTTGGAATTCATCATTAATAACAACATCGGCATTCACCCCAAAGCGGTGCTTGATTACCCCAATGTTGATGCTGAATTAAAGCTTGCCGTTGAGTCTGCCGCTCGTGGCCATGCGAGCCCACGGTCATTTTTCATTGATAAACTCGCTGATGGCATGGCCACTATTTCAGCTGCATTTTGGCCTAAAACTGTTATTGCTCGCTTATCGGATTTCAAGTCAAATGAATACCGCAAGTTAGTCGGTGGTTCACGTTACGAACCCGATGAAGAAAACCCCATGTTGGGTTTTCGTGGGGCCTCACGGTATATTTCGGCTGATTTTGCAGAGTGCTTCAAAATGGAATGTGAAGCCATTTGTAAAGTGCGCAACGATATGGGTCTCACCAACATGGAAATTATGGTGCCTTTCGTACGTACGGTTAAACAAGCTAAACAAGTGATTGATTTGTTGGCGGCTCATGGTTTGGCACGGGGTCAGAATGGTTTGCGCATCATCATGATGTGCGAGTTACCCACTAACGCAATTTTGGCTGAGCAGTTTTTAGAGTATTTTGATGGTTTTTCAATCGGTTCAAATGACATGACACAGCTTACCCTTGGGCTCGATCGTGACTCAGGTATGGAACTATTAGCAGCTGACTTTGATGAACGAGATGAGTCAATTAAGTTCTTGTTAAGCCGAGCTATTAAGGCTTGTTTGAAGGCGGGCAAGTATGTGGGTATTTGTGGTCAAGGCCCTAGTGATCATGCCGACTTTGCTCAGTGGTTACGTGATGAGGGTATTGAGTCAATTTCGTTGAACCCTGATACTGTGGTTGATACTTGGAAGAAGCTTGCTGCGGGTTAACGGTTGGTATTAAACCAGTTTAGTACTGGTTTAGTACTGGTTTAGCTACGGTTGAGTGCTGTCAAAACGCGACACCCCTAAGATAAATTCTTGGTGGTGTCGTTTTTCATAATACGTTGATGTTCACGCACCCAGTCTTTTTCTTGTTCCGCATCACGTTTGTCGTGCAATTTTTTACCCTTACCCAATGCAAAATCTAACTTGATGAGACCATTTTTATAATGAAGATTAAGGGGTACTAGGGCAAAGCCCCGTTGCTCGACTTTACCGATGAGCTTGCTAATTTCTTCGGCTTTAAGTAAAAGCTTACGGGTACGGGTGGCGTCAGGCACCACATGGGTTGATACGGTAGGAAGAGGGCTAATGTGCATGCCTAGAAGCCACAGGGCACCGTCTATGACAATGACATAGCTTTCTTTCAGCTGGGCACGACCCTCGCGAATGGCTTTGACTTCCCACCCAAGTAAGACAAGACCCGCTTCAAAACGCTCTTCAATAAGATAGTCGTGGAAGGCCTTACGGTTTTCAATAATGCTCATAATAAATGTACCGCGCAGGTTAAAACGTTAAACTAACAAACACCATTTTACCGACTTGCTCAAACCTATGCATGTAATCGAACGAACAGTACTCGTACCCTATAGTGCCAAGCAGATGTTTGACTTGGTTGCAGATGTTGAAAAGTACCCTGAATTCATGCCTTGGTGCGGGGGTAGTTCCGTTTCGCAAAGTGATGAACATGGTATGCAGGCATCTATTACCATTGCTTTGGCTGGGGTTAGGCAAACCTTTACGACCCGAAATATTCACGATTACCCCAATTCAATTGAATTGACATTGATCGATGGTCCTTTTTCAGATTTGGTGGGTCATTGGCTATTTGTACCCATCACTGATGATGCGTGCAGGGTTGTGTTTAATTTAAAGTATGAATTTTCAAGTCGTGCCCTGCAAATGGTTGTTGGACCAATTTTTAATCGCATTGCCACCAGTTTTATTGACTCGTTTACGCAACGTGCTGAGGCTTGCTATGGCGGTTGAGGGGGTTCACCACCATGAACCAAACCACTTCACTCAGGGTCAAACCAATCACGTGACGGTCTGTTTTGCGCAACCAGATTGCGTTTGGCTTGAGGAATTAGCGCTACCTCAAGGTTCAACACTTGCAGAGGCGGTTCAAGCCAGTCAATTTTCGATTCAATTTCCTGATGTTGAATGGCGTCAAACGGGTCTTGGGGTTTTTGGTAAAAAACTGCCTCTTCATACTTTGGTTCAAGACCAAGACCGTATCGAAATTTATCGTACTTTAGCGTTTGAACCCAATGAATCTAGGCGTCGCCGTGCAGCCCATCGTGCGCGGTTATTACATAAACCAAAAGAACCCCGTCGATCAAGGAAGGCCAAAGCATGACGCAAACCGCCATTGAGTCAACAGAAGTGGTTTTATTTGAAACCCTACCAACGCAGTCAGGCCACCAAATTGGTTTGGCAACACTGAATATGCCTCGGACCTTAAACGGCTTGTCGCTTGATATGGTGCGTTTGCTTGACCGTCAGCTTAAGCTTTGGCGCGATGATAAAAATATAGTTGCCATTGTTATGCGCGGCGCGGGTGAAAAAGCTTTTTGTGCGGGGGGTGATTTGCATGGTATTTACAAGTCAATGGTCACGCACGCTGGGCGGCCGGGACATGAAAACACCTTTGCCTGCGATTTCTTTTCGCAAGAGTATGCTCTCGATTATTTGATTCACACCTTTCCTAAACCGATAATCTGTTGGGGTCACGGCATTGTGATGGGTGGTGGTATGGGGCTCATGATGGGTGCCTCGCACCGAATTGTGACTGAACATTCACGTTTAGCGATGCCAGAAATCACGGTTGGGTTATTTCCAGACGTAGGTGGCTCATGGTTACTGTCACGTGCGCCAGGGCGCACAGGCCTGTTTTTAGGGTTGACCGGTTTAACCATTCATGCAGGCGATGCGATGTTTTGTGGCATGGCCGATTATTACGTTAAGCATGATAGTTGGGTTCAACTGTTAACAGCGCTGACACAAACTGATTGGTCAGTGTCGATGAATACCTTTCAATTGACTACCGATGCAATTATTCCGCTTCAAACCGAACAGCCTCATTTAGGGCCTGTTAGGCAATATTTTGACGACATTAATCGTGTTTGTGCAGGGTTTGATCTTGAGCGCATTGTTCAAGCTATTCAAACGCTAGCTCATCACCCTGAAGAGGCATTTCACCGTGCCGTTAAAAACTTGCAAGGGGGTAGCCCTGGTTCGGCTCGGTTGACATGGTTGCTTTATCAACGCGCACCATTACTGTCACTTATTGAGATCTTTAAACTCGAATATGCTGTAGCCGTTGAATGTGCTGCCAGTGGGTCGTTTCAAGAGGGAATACGGGCCTTGTTAATTGATAAAGACCGCACCCCTAAATGGCCGACAGCAACGCTATTAGAAACCGAGGGTGACTGGTCAAAACCTTATTTTGCGTTTAAAACCACTGACCCCAGGCACCCTTTGGCAAAGTTAGGTCAAGAATAAGCATAGGGCAGGGCATCGATTACAATTTTCACTTGAGGCTGTTGATTGTTCAGATTTGATAAGTAAAGACCATTTTCATTGGCTGCGGCGATAGTTGACTCAAATAACATATCTGTTCTGTTTTCACTGATAACAGAGCTAATAATGCGGCCGCAGGGTTCATTTGGGTTTGCAACGCTCAATACATCAGACGCTAATTCAATTTTGAGTGCTTGGTCTATATGACCTAAATACATACGCCGCTTGAGCGTGCCGCGGTAATGCGCGCGAGCCACCACTTCTTGACCGGGGTAACACCCCTTAGTAAAACTTACTGCACCCATAGAATCAAGATTCAGGGTTTGTGCGATGAATAGGTCTTGAGTGGCCTGTTCAACCCAAGGTAAACCCGCTTGCACATCAAATTGTTGCCATGGGTTGACCTGAGCCGCTAGCGATTCATGAAGACCATCAATAGCTGCGATGACAGCTTTGTGTTGCGTACCGGCCAGCCACCACCACCTTAATGACTGCCCAGTGGCGCTGGGGGCGCATACCCACCTACCCGTGACATGATCTTGTTGCTGCCAGGGAAGCTGGGGAAGGGTGTGTTTAAGTGATGCCTCAAGGGCTTTTACGTCAGTTGCACATACGCCAACTAAACCAAGCGGGGTGGTAACAAGTGGGTCTGATATGTGCGAATCATTCAAATCGACCGCTTCAGTTATGACCACTTTGCTACGCATAACAAACATGCGTAAGCGCTTGATCAACGCTTGGGTCACTGAAGCATGGGTAAAACATTGGTATTCGGGCTCAGTCTGATCGTTGCGTGTTAACACCATGGTTGATAAAACTCGCCCCTGAGCCGTGCAATAGCCAGCAAACTGGGCTCGGTCTGACGTTTGTTGCGCGATATCTTGTGTCAGTTGCCCCTGCAAAAATGCGGTGGCGTCAGCTCCACTTACCGTGAATGTTTGTAGCAGGGGGCAACGGTAAACTTGCCCGCTAAAAGAAAGCGGGTTTGTCCCTGTTGATGGGGTGTTTGTCAAGAGGGCAAGTATTGGATGATGGGTATTCATGTTTTAATTTTGACACAAATTAAGGGGGAAGCTTCCAGTACACTTACTTCTGTGATGAGAATATTTTATAAATTATTTCTAACGTTTATTTTATTAATAGGTTTGTTGACGAGCCTATTGATAGGTGGCGCCTATTATTGGGTGCATCGTCCGCTCACACTGAGCAAACCTGTGGTTGATATTCGTATTCCGCAAGGTGCATCGCCTAGCCGTGTGGCCGCACTGGTTAACAAGGCAGGTGTTGATTTTCCACCCGAAGCGTTTGTTTGGTTAGCTCGCTTAACCGGGCAAGATAAACTGATAAAAGCCGGTGGCTATCAAGTGGTTACGGGTGAAACAGCATTGAGTCTGCTAGACCGAATGGCGCGGGGTGATGTCACCAACCGGCAGGTCACTTTTATTGAAGGGTGGAATCTTTTACAAATTCGCGCGGCTTTAGCAGCCCACCCCGATATTGAGCAGACCTTGGGTACGATAACCAATCAGGCTGAATTGGCGCAAATGCTAGGCGTTGATTTAAATCACCTTGAGGGTTGGGTGTTTCCTGATACGTATGTATTTCCCGTTGGGGCGACTGATCAAGAAATTTTACAACAGGCCATTTCTGCTCAACAGCGCATACTAGATCAAGCTTGGGCAAATCGAGACCCTGATTTACCGATTAAAACCCCCCAAGAAGCCCTGATATTGGCTTCAATTATTGAGAAAGAAACAGGGCATGGTGCCGAAAGAGCCCGTATTGCTGGGGTATTTGTAAATAGACTGCGCGTTGGCATGCCATTACAAACAGACCCAACTGTGATTTACGGTATGGGTGAAAAGTATCAAGGCAAAATTCGTAAAATAGATCTACAAACTGATACCGCATGGAATACCTACACTCGTAATGGCTTGCCCCCTACACCGATTGCTGCCGTAAGTCGAGCATCGCTTGAGGCAGCACTGCACCCTGAGGAACACAAATATTATTATTTTGTGTCAAAAGGTGACGGCACCAGCGCTTTTGCAAATAATTTATCAGAACATAACCGCAATGTTTCAATTTATATCTTAGGTAGAAAGCCATGAGTACTGCACGGGGTCATTTTTTAACCTTTGAAGGTGTTGACGGTGCAGGTAAAAGTACACATGTCGATTGGGTCGTGCAGTGGCTTACTTCACACGGCAAAACAGTTGTTAGCACGCGTGAGCCAGGTGGTACGCCAGTAGGCGAAGCCATTAGAGCTTTAGTCCTCAACACCCCTATGCACCTTGAAACTGAAACGCTTTTAATGTTTGCTGCACGTGCCGAACACATTAACACCGTCATTGAACCCGCTTTGGCAGCCGGCAAATGGGTCGTTTGCGATCGATTTACCGATGCAACGCAAGCGTATCAAGGGGCTGGTCGGCAGTTGGGTCAAGAGCGGGTGATGACTTTAGCAAACTGGGTGCATCCAAATTTGAAACCCAACAGAACATGGCTATTTGATGTGCCGCTTGATGTTGCCAAAGAGCGCCTACAACGAACCCGAATTCAAGATCGGTTCGAGCAAGAAGAGTTCGCCTTTTTTGAGCGCACGCAAAATGCTTACCGTGAACTGGTCAAACAAAACCCCGAACGATTCAAAACCATTGATGGTACGCAAACAATTGAATCAATCAGAGAGGTTTTAAGTATCGATTTATTTCAGTTGATTCAATGCGATGTCGCTGAGCATGACGAGGCTTCGCGTTGATTCATACTGACTTTCTACCTTGGCAAACTGATGTTGCGCAAGCTTGGTTAGGGTCGCAGTCTCGCAACCGTTTTGCTCATGCTTGGCTGATTAATGGCCAAGCAGGTATCGGTAAACGTCATTTTGCTATTGCCGCCGCCGCCGCCATATTGTGTGAAGCCCCACTTTCACCAACAGGTTTTGCGTGTGGGCA
>DITR01000012.1:949-1243 GCA_002422175.1 Alcaligenaceae bacterium UBA6179 | reverse complement strand
GGGGCTTCCAAAAAGAAGTCAGAATCAATCAGTATTGACCAAGTTCGCGCGCTTGAGCCTTGGTATAACCGTGCCACACATCGTGGTGGCGAACGCGTTGCCGTTATTTACCCTGCAGAAACACTCAAAATATTTGCAGGTAATGCGTTACTTAAAGCACTTGAAGAGCCACCTCCCCATACTGTATTTTTGTTGGTGGTTGATTCACCCGATGCCTTGTTGCCTACAATTGTTTCCCGATGTCGACGGCTTACCCTGCCGATGCCGACTCAAAGTCAAAGTTTGGCATGGTTA
>DITR01000012.1:0-899 GCA_002422175.1 Alcaligenaceae bacterium UBA6179 | reverse complement strand
TCTAAGCCGTCAAAAAATGCCTGATGTGGGCCGAACTGCAGACGAATTGGCTACCCTTCAGGCCAGTCAATGGTTAGATATGCTTCAGCGTGTGGCGATCGACTTGTCATGGTTGGCAAACGGGTTACCGATTCGGTACTATCCACAATTAAATGAACTGTTGAGCCGCGTATCTGCTCTCGCGCCTTCTGCATCTTGGGTTACCTTAGCACATGGGTTAACCGATCAAATGCGTTTGGCTCATCACCCTTTAAATGCAAAACTGTTTGCCCACCACTGCCTTGATCGTTTATGTTTTACAGCCTTACCTAAATAATTTCTAATGAGTATATTTAATGATTGAACTTGTTGATTCACATTGCCACGTTGACTTTACTGAGTTGGCGCAAGACTTTGAAAATATTTCACATCGCATGCATAAAAACGACGTTAAACGTGCGTTATGTGTCAGTGTGAACCTAACAGCTTGGCCCAACTTAATTCATTTTGTTGAACAACACGACAATCTCTCGGCTTCAGTGGGTGTTCACCCTGATTATGAAAACGAGATTGAGCCNNGGTGATCTTGAGTGGCAACGTGAGCGTTTTCGTTGTCATATTCGTGCGGCTCGTCAAACGCGTTTGCCTTTAATTATTCACACGCGCTCAGCAAGTGAAGATACCTTGAAAATTATGCGTGAAGAGGGCGCGGATGCAGTGGGCGGGGTAATGCATTGCTTTACTGAGTCTCTAGCGGTTGCACAAGCCAGTATTGAGTTGGGTTTTTATATTTCACTGTCTGGTATTGTGACGTTTAAAAATGCCACAGATTTGCAAGCGGTGGCACAAGCGGTGCCCTTAGATCGTTTATTAATTGAAACTGACTCGCCTTATTTGGCGCCTGTACCCTTTAGGGGAAA
>DITR01000201.1:6297-9120 GCA_002422175.1 Alcaligenaceae bacterium UBA6179 | reverse complement strand
TATATGTACTCAACTTATGAACAGGTGTGTGAAGCAAAACCGACAGATCGTAAAAAAATTATTGTGCTTGGTGGTGGTCCCAACCGAATTGGTCAGGGTATTGAGTTTGATTATTGTTGTGTTCATGCAGCACTTGCTTTGCGTGAACATGGGTTTGAAACCATCATGGTTAACTGCAACCCTGAAACGGTATCAACCGATTACGACACCTCAGATCGTCTTTACTTTGAACCCCTCACACTTGAAGACGTTTTAGAAATCGTTCACGTTGAACAACCTGTCGGCATGATTGTTCAATATGGGGGTCAAACCCCCTTGAAATTAGCCCGCGCGCTTGAGGCCAATGGTGTGCCGATTATTGGTACCAGCCCCGAGTCAATTGATGTGGCTGAAGACCGTGAACGCTTCCAAAAGCTATTGGTAAAGCTTAACTTGCGTCAACCCCTCAACCGAACGGCACGAACTGAAGCAGAAGCTTTGGCGCACGCAAGTGAAATTGGTTACCCCTTAGTGGTTCGACCCAGTTACGTGTTGGGTGGTCGTGCCATGGAAATCGTTCACGAGCAAAATGACCTCGAACGCTACATGCGCGAAGCCGTAAAAGTCAGCAATGATTCACCTGTTTTACTTGATCACTTCTTAAACCATGCCATCGAAGTTGACGTCGATTGTATTGCCGATGGCCAGCGCGTTTTCATTGGTGGTGTCATGGAGCACATTGAACAGGCGGGCGTGCACTCGGGTGATTCAGCCTGCTGCCTGCCCCCTTATTCTTTGTCAGCAGATGTTATTGATGAAATTAAACGTCAAACCGCCGCCATGGCGCGCGCATTAAACGTTAAAGGTCTCATGAACGTGCAGTTTGCAGTGCAAGATGGTGATGTGTTTGTGCTTGAGGTTAACCCTCGCGCATCACGAACCGTACCCTTTGTGTCAAAAGCCACAGGCTTGCAGCTTGCCAAAATTGGGGCGCTTGCCATGGCTGGCGTGTCGCTTGACGAGCAAGGCATTACGCATGAAGTCGTGCCGCACTATTATTCAGTGAAAGAGGCTGTATTCCCGTTTGTAAAGTTCCCTGGTGTTGATACGATTTTGGGCCCTGAAATGAAATCGACGGGCGAAGTCATGGGGGTTGGTCAAAGTTTTGGTGAGGCATTTGTAAAATCACAAATAGCGGCCAGCGTTAAGTTACCTGAATCAGGCCGTGTTTTTATTAGTGTCAAAAATCAAGATAAACAACGTGCAGTCGATGTTGCGCGCGGTCTGCATACTATGGGCTTTAAAATTGCGGCTAGCCGTGGCACAGCAGCTGTTATTGAGGCTGCGGGCATACCGGTGAGTATTGTTAACAAAGTGGCAGAAGGGCGCCCACATATTGTTGATATGTTGAAAAATGGCGATATATCATTGGTCATTAATACCGTTGAAGAACGTCGTAACGCCATCACCGACTCACGCACGATCCGCACCCAGGCTTTAGCCGCACGCGTCACTTACTACACCACCATTGCAGGGGCTTGGGCTGCTGTAGAAGGTATGCAGTATTTACGGCAAGGGCGTGGCTTACAAGTGTATTCATTGCAGTCTTTACATGACTCCTTGGCCAAGCATTAATTCCCAAATCACTCGTCAACCCACCGTGTTTATCACGGGTGCAAGTAGTGGTTTGGGTGCTGCCTTAGCGCTTCAGTATGCCCGTGCAGGGTATGTGCTGGGCTTGGTTGCCCGACGTCAAACTGAGTTAGCGGCTGTGGTGGCCGGCTTACCTGGCCAGCACTTGACTTATTTACTTGATGTGCGTGACCGCAACGCTTTGCATGCAGCCGCAGCTGATTTTATGCAACAAACAGGCGGTGCCGTTGATATAGTTATTGCTAATGCGGGAGTAAGCGCCGGCACACTAACTGAGTCGACAGATGATTTTGTAGTTTTTAAAGAAATATTCGATATCAACGTCTTGGCAACTGTTGCCACATTTGAACCGTTTATACCCGCCATGGTGACATTAGGCTCAGGCAGGCTAGTGGGCATTGCCAGCGTAGCGGGAGTGCGTGGCTTGCCCGGCGCAGGGGCTTACAGCGCCTCTAAATCTGCCGTTGCAACCTACTGCGAGGCATTGCGTCTGGAAATGGCTCCCAGAGGTGTTTCTGTGGTCACCATTGCACCGGGTTACGTCAAAAGTGAGATGACCGCGGTGAACACCTACCGTATGCCTTTTTTGTTGCCTGCAGATGTGTTTGCAAGACTGGCCGCAAAAGCAATTGAACGCCGCCGACGCTACATCGTTATACCTTGGCAAATGGGGTGGGTCGCACGTTTGATGCGGCTCATTCCCCCAGTGCTCTATGATCGCTTGGCGCTCAAGGCGCCCCGCAAAAAACGTCGGTGACGTAACAAATTAGAAAGTTGCTTCGGTTGACGTGCTAATTAAAAAAACTTGTTGAATTTTTCAAAGCGAATCATCAAAGCCAAGTACTCAATCGACATCACTCATTAAAAAAACCGGTATTGGCTATACCAAAGTCTTCAAGGTGTGCGACATCACCCCAATCAATTAAATGCCAATCGGTCTCACCAACTTTTATACGATTAATACTCGCATTAGCCAGTTTCGCGGCCCGGGGTGTTTCTAATGACGACTGGGTGGCATGACGCCATAAAACGTCCATCGTGCCACCATGTGTGACCAACGCGATACGACCCCCCGGGTGACGTCGGGCAATGCTGTTAACGGTTTGTACGGCACGATCGTGCAAGGTTTGAAGTGATTCCCCCTGAGGTAAGTCCTCGTTCGGTTGACGTCGTTGCCAAATCTCAGCGGCT
>DITR01000201.1:0-6281 GCA_002422175.1 Alcaligenaceae bacterium UBA6179 | reverse complement strand
TTCGATCATCACTGTCAACCCCAAAGCTTGCGCCAAAGTTTGTGCTGTGTGAAAAGCACGTTTGAGATCACTTGAATAAACTTGATCGATTGGGCGATTGCCTTGATGATGGTCGTGCGCAAGACGTTTAGCCAGAGCCTGAGCTTGCAAGTGGCCGACTTCATTTAAATCAATATCGCGCCACCCTTGTAAACGATGTTCTGTGTTCCAGTGGGTTTCGCCGTGGCGAATAATAATGACTTCAGTCATATCGAAAATGCCTAACAAATGTAGATGAGAGAGTGTATGGCAGTTTTTTTATTTTGGCTCAGCCAGTTGTTATTTCTAAGTGCCCACTTGCAAAGTTTCTAAACTTTCCTACAATAGACTTATTGTTGTTTTAAATATTGACCCCGGTTCATAATTCGGCCGGGGTTTATCTTTTTTTATTTAGGAATTTTGTTATGTCTGCCATACCTATGACCGTTGCCGGTGCCAAACGTTTGAAAGAAGAGTTACATCGTCTCAAGCATGTTGAACGCCCTGACGTGATCAATGCCATTGCTGAAGCGCGTGCCCAAGGTGACTTGTCTGAAAATGCAGAATACGACGCCGCGCGCGAGCGTCAAGCGTTTGTTGAAGGCCGTATTATTGAACTAGACGGTACGCTTTCAAATGCACAGGTTATTGACCCTAAAGAACTCGACGCTGAAGGTAAGGTTGTCTTTGGTGCTACGGTAGATATTGAAGATTTGACATCAAGCGCTCGCGTTACCTATCAAATAGTCGGTGATATTGAGGCTGATATTCGTCAAAACCTTATTTCAATTTCAAGCCCAGTTGCACGCGCACTTATAGGTAAAGTTGCGGGTGACGTAGTTGAAGTGAACGCTCCATCAGGGGTGATAGAGTATGAAATATTAGATGTGCGTTATATCTAACTAAATGACGATGAGATCACGGCTCGTTGTTTTGACATGAAGCAACCCATTCGGTTGCGTTTTACTATTTGACTAAATGTCTTCGTGTCGCTTCTACGTGACATCTGTAGGTCGAGTGCTTTAGAAAAACCCCTGTCTTGAAATGATTTAACAACGTTTTTTATAAAACTAAACGTTGGTGTCAATTCAGTCGCAGGGGCTTCAAACCAACAAGAGTTAGTGCATTGTCAGAGCACGCTTCAGTCAGTTAAAACGTGAGTTAATTGGTGCGACCGCGACGTGCGCCAGACTTTAAACTCATGGCACTGCGAGGCTTTGCTTGCGTGGCACGTTTGGCCGTTTGACCCACGGCGCGACGAGTGGGTCGGGTTGGCTTTTCGGCTGAAAATACACGTGTTTCGCGCCCATTTCCGGTATCACGGTCAGTATCTTTTACAATACGTGAACGTTTGCCTAGTGTTTTACCTTGAGCCGCTAGTTTTTTAGGGGTGTGTGGGTCAGATGCTTTGCGTTTTAATATAGCAATGGGTTTGGCTATCTTTTCACCCAATACTTCAGCGTAAGCGCGGCGATCGCTTGGGCGATAAAGAATTAACGTTTTGCCCAAGTGGTGAACGGCAGCGCAAGCGAGCTGTTCGCAAATTTGTGTCAAGATGGTGTTGCGGTCTTCGCGCTCTTGGGTGCCGGCTTTAACCTTGATGAGCTCATGCGAATTGAGTGCTAAGTCAATTTCTTTAAGCACCGGGGCGGTTAAGCCTTGGTCACCAATCATAACGACTGGTTTAAGTGGGTGGGCTGCGCCGCGAAGTGCGCTGCGTGATTTGCTGGTGAGTTCGAGTGTCGACATAATTGGAATTGTACGGTAATGGCTAAAAAGAAATTTTCACAAGAGTGGATCAATCAACATCTGCTAGACCCCTATGTGAAACTGGCGCAGCAAAAAGGCTATCGGGCACGAGCTGCATTTAAGCTTATTGAGATTGCCGATACTGAAAAACTGTTACGCCCGGGTGATGTGGTGGTTGATTTAGGTTCAACACCAGGTAGCTGGTCTCAAGTTGCCCGAGAAAGGCTGGTTGGGGCGGGTGGCATACTCAACGGACGTATTATCGCTCTAGATTTGCTTCCGATGGAACCTATTGCTGGCGTTGAGTTCATTTTGGGTGATTTTCGTGAAGATAGCGTTTCAAAAGCTCTGCACGAAAAGCTTGGTCAGACCAAAGTAGACCTTGTTATTTCAGATATGTCCCCCAACTTATCAGGTGTAAGTAGTGCTGACTCAGCGCGTATTGCCCATGTTTGCGAGCTGGCGCAGCATTTTGCCACTCAAAACTTGAAAGCTGATGGGGCATTAATTGTGAAAGCTTTTCATGGTACGGGCTTTTCTCAAATTGTTGAATTGCTCAAAAGAGACTTTAAACGCGTGGTTGAGCGCAAGCCCAAGGCCTCACGTGACCGATCATCTGAGACGTTTTTAGTGGCTAAATGGCTAAAATAGTCTTAAGCCGTTCTAATTAGGCTGGCTTCATGTGGGTAATAGGGTTAACTGTCATTGACCCGTAAAAATACGGGTAGAATGAGTTGTCAATTTTATTTGTTATGCCTTTGCCGAGGCTAAGCAAATTGTGAAATATATTGCAGGAGATCGGCCGTGAACAATTCGTTCTCAAAAATAGCGGTATGGATGGTCATTGCTTTGGTATTGTTTACTGTTTTTAAACAGTTTGACGGGCGACCTGTTGCACAAGAGTCTGTCAGTTATACCCAGTTTATGGACGATGCCCGTGCCGGAAAGATTCGTAAAGTAGACGTGCAAACAGATGTGTTGCACGTCACACCAGAAAGTGGCCGCCCTTACACCATTACGTCGCCTGGCGACATCTGGATGGTGTCTGACCTCATGAAGGCTGGCGTTCAAGTCTCAGGTAAGGCACGCGATGAGCCCTCATTGTTGATGAGCATTTTCGTGTCATGGTTCCCCATGTTGTTGCTCATTGGCGTCTGGATCTTCTTCATGCGTCAAATGCAGGGTGGTGGCAAAGGTGGTGCCTTCAGTTTTGGTAAATCAAAAGCGCGCATGCTTGATGAAAGTACGAATTTAACGACTTTCGCTGATGTGGCTGGTTGTGATGAAGCAAAAGAAGACGTACAAGAATTAGTCGATTTCTTACGTGATCCCACCAAATTTCAGAAGCTCGGTGGTCGTATTCCACGGGGTGTATTAATGGTGGGTTCACCGGGTACGGGTAAAACACTCTTGGCGCGCGCTATTGCCGGTGAAGCCAAAGTACCCTTTTTCAGCATATCTGGCTCAGATTTCGTTGAAATGTTCGTTGGTGTGGGTGCGGCACGTGTTCGCGACATGTTTGAAAACGCTAAAAAACATTCACCTTGCATCATTTTTATTGATGAAATTGACGCAGTCGGTCGCCAACGTGGCGCTGGTGTTGGTGGGGGTAATGACGAACGTGAGCAAACACTCAACCAAATGCTTGTTGAAATGGATGGCTTTGAAGCCAGCCAGGGCGTCATTGTGATTGCCGCAACGAACCGTCCCGACGTGCTTGACCCAGCATTGTTACGCCCCGGTCGTTTTGACCGTCAAGTTATTGTGCCACTACCCGATATTCGTGGTCGCGAGCAGATCTTGAAAGTGCATATGCGCAAAGTGCCCATTGCGCCTAATACTGAAGCAGGTATTTTGGCACGCGGTACCCCAGGTATGTCTGGTGCAGACTTAGCCAACTTAGTGAATGAAGCTGCACTTTTTGCAGCACGCCGTAACGGTCGTTTGGTTGATATGTCTGACTTTGAAAAAGCCAAAGATAAAATTATTATGGGTGCCGAACGCCGTTCACTTGTTATGCCTGAAGAAGAGCGTCGTAACACGGCCTATCACGAGTCAGGTCATGCCGTGGTGGCACGTATGATTCCTAAAACTGACCCGGTGCATAAAGTCACGATCATTCCACGTGGCCGTGCTTTGGGTGTGACCATGCAATTGCCTGTTGCAGACCGCTACAGTATGGATAAAGAGCGTTTGCTCTCAACCATAGCTGTATTGTTTGGTGGCCGAATCGCTGAAGAAATTTTTATGCAGCAAATGACAACGGGTGCTTCAAATGACTTTGAACGTGCCACAGCTATTGCGCGAGATATTGTGACCCGCTACGGTATGACAGAAGAATTGGGCACCATGGTCTATGCTGAAAACGAAGGCGAGGTATTTTTGGGTCGTAGCGTGACTAAAACCACGCATATGTCTGAAGCAACGATGCAAAAAGTTGATGATCAAATTCGTAAAATTATTGATCAACAATATGGTGTTGCACGCAAGATATTAGAGAATAATCGTGAGAAAGTCGAAGCCATGACTAAGGCTTTACTCGAGTGGGAAACCATCGACGCTGATCAAATTGATGACATCATCGAAGGTCGCCCACCTCGTGAACCCAAGGTACCGGCTGTGCACGTTGATTCGTCAGATATTCCACCAACAGGTTCTACACCTAGTGCTAGCAGCGGTAAACCCGCTGAGGTGGTCTAACCGACTTTGACATGATGCGTGATATTTGGCAATGCGGGCGCTTCGCTTTTAACCGCTCGCAACCCATTATCATGGGTGTGGTGAATGTCACACCCGATTCGTTTTCTGATGGCGGTCTGAATTTTGCAACAGAAAATGCAGTGCGCCATGCCCGACAGCTAATTGATCAGGGCGCACTGATAATTGATTTGGGTGGCGAATCAACTCGCCCGGGTGCCAGCAGCATTACGTTTGAGCAAGAAATCAAACGTGTCATGCCCGTTCTTCATGCGCTACGCCACCTCGGTGTAGCCATTTCGGTTGATACCCGAAAACCTGAAGTGATGCGCGCTGCCTTAGAGGCCGGCGCCGACATGATTAACGATATTGACGGTTTTAGAAACCCCATTTCACGTCAAATAGTTAGCGACTACCCCAGTTGTGGTTTGTGCGTGATGCATATGCAGGGTGAACCCATGACTATGCAACACGCACCCAACTATACAGATGTCGTCACAGAGGTCGTCAAGGCCTTACACGATGATGCGCTAGCGCTTATCGCACAAGGCATCAACCGAAATCGCATTTCACTTGACCCAGGTTTTGGTTTTGGTAAAACAATAGAGCATAATTATTCAATATTGGCGCATCTAGATCAACTTGTTGCGTTAGACTTTCCTGTTTTAATTGGGCTGTCTCGCAAATCAATGATTGGTTCAGTTATTAACAAGCCCGTTGATCAACGAATGGTGGGCAGTGTGGCGGGTGCACTCATTGCTCTTGAGCAAGGGGCAATGATCTTACGTGTTCATGACGTTGATGCCACACAAGATGCTGTAAAAGTCTGGCAAGCTACACAACAAAAAAAATGAGCTTATAAAACATGACAAAAAAAATATATTTTGGTACAGATGGTATTCGGGGCAAAGTGGGTGGCCCAGTGATTAACCCTCAATTTGCATTGCATNNGCAGCAGGGGTTGATGTCTTGCTAGCAGGCCCCATACCCACGCCTGCAATTGCGTACCTTACTCGTGCGTGGCGCTTGGTTGCGGGCGTTGTCATCAGCGCATCGCACAACCCATTTGATGATAACGGTATTAAGTTCTTTTCACCTCAGGGCATGAAGTTGGGCGACTCTATTGAAGAGATGATTGAGGCCGAGCTCGCTAAGCCCATGTCTTGTGTGGCCTCTGATCAACTTGGGCGTGCCCGCCGTATTGATGATGCTGCGGGTCGTTATATTGAGTTTTGTAAAAGCACGTTTCCTTCAGATCTTGACCTGCTTGGCCTCAAATTGGTCGTTGATGCAGCACACGGTGCGGCTTACCATATCGCGTCGCCTGTTTTTAAAGAACTGGGTGCCAAAGTACACAGCATCGGTGCACAACCAGATGGTTTCAATATCAATCTTGATGTGGGTGCCATGTACCCAGAGTTATTAGCTCAAACTGTTTTAGAGCAGGGTGCTGAGTTGGGTATTGCATTAGATGGCGATGCTGACCGGCTGCAAATGGTTGATGCAAGCGGTCGAATCTTTAATGGTGATGAGCTTTTATATGCCATTGTGCGTGCACGCGCCACTGATGGCCCGGTTCAAGGCGTTGTGGGTACACTCATGACCAACTACGCTTTTGAAAAAGCCATGCAACGCATGAATATCCCTTTTGTGCGGGCACAAGTCGGTGATCGATACGTTCTTGAGCAATTAAAAATAAATCACTGGCTCTTGGGTGGTGAAAGCTCTGGCCATTTATTATGTTTAGATTGCCATACAACAGGTGATGGCATTATTGCCGCCTTGCAGGTGTTGGCAGCGCTTAGGCGTCATCAAGT
>DITR01000040.1 GCA_002422175.1 Alcaligenaceae bacterium UBA6179 | reverse complement strand
CCTTTGCGAATCATAGGGCCCGCATGCATAGCAGTATGCATTTCGTCACCCGTACGGTCTAAAAAGCCCGTGTTGATGAAAGCAACCCGGCTCTTAGCGGCATCAATACATGCTTTTAAGTTGACGCTGGTTCGACGCTCTTCATCCATAATACCTAACTTAACGGTGCTGTCAGGTAGGCCAACGAGTTTTTCGACACGGCCAAATAATTCTGAGGCGAACGCGACTTCTTTAGGGCCATGCATTTTAGGCTTAACAATATAAACGCTACCTGTACGACTATTGCGTAAGGGTTGACCATCAGCTGTTATGTTTTGGCCTTTTAAATCATGTAGCGCGATGGTGGTGGTAACGATCGCGTCAAGTATGCCTTCAGGAATTTCTTTTTGTGTGCCATCTGCGGCGTCAAATAACACGGCAGGGTTGGTCATCAGGTGACCAACGTTACGCAAAAACATCAAAGAACGACCGTGTAAACGCACTTCACCGCCATTTGGCGAAGTATAAATGCGGTCATTATTAAGTTGACGTGTGGTGGTTTTACCGCCTTTTGAAATGTTTTCTTTCAAAGAGCCATTCAAAATACCTAACCAGTTGCGATACGCCAAAATTTTGTCATCTGCATCAACTGCCGCCACTGAATCTTCTAAGTCAAGAATAGTTGATAAGGCGGCTTCAAGCACCACATCACTGACACCCGCCGCATCGGTTTTGCCAATTGCGGTGCTCGAGTCAATAATGATATCGATATGTAAACCATTATTTACCAATAAAATCGATGAAGGTGATTGAGCTTGGCCTTGAAAGCCTACAAATTGTGAGCTGTCTTTCAAGGTTGTGGTTTGACCGTTTTTTAAGGTGATTTCTAAAACACCTGATTTAACACGGTAACTGGTGGCATCGCGATGTGAGCCTGAAACAAGGGGGGTTGACTCATCTAAAAATTGGCGTGCAAACTCAATAACTTGGGCGCCGCGCTTAGGGTTGTAGCTGCCACTGCGTTCACATCCATTTTCTTCTGACAAGGCGTCAGTGCCATACAGTGCGTCATACAAAGAGCCCCAACGCGCGTTTGCTGCGTTCAAGGCATAACGTGCATTTAAAATAGGTACAACGAGCTGTGGGCCCGCTTGAATTGCCAGTTCAGCATCAACGTTTGCTGTCGTGGCTTGAACTTTGCCAGGTTCTGGTACCAAATAGCCAATTGATTCTAAAAATGCTTTGTAAGCCTCAGCATCTTTGACCGGCCCTGGGTGAGCACTATGCCAGCCATCAAGTTCGGTTTGCAATTGATCGCGTTCAGCCAGTAATTGTGAATTTTTAGGGGCAAGATCTAAAACAATATCGTTAAAGCCTTGCCAAAAGGCTAAAGCATCAATGCCTGTTCCAGGCAGAACCTCGGTTTCAATAAATTGTTTTAAAGGCGTTGCAATGTGTAATTTGTGAATGTGGGTGCGGGAGGTCATATTTTGGCGTCTCTATAGTATTGAATATGTTCATTTTCATTTTATCAATAAACAACGTTTTTTATTCTAACAGCCTAACTCGCGCTCCCTTTACTAAGACTTAAAATCAGGCTTGAGTCTTGGGTTTGTATTCACACAAATCAGCAATACCACAGAGGTGGCATTGCGGTTTCGTGGCCTTGCAGACGTAGCGGCCATGTAAAATAAGCCAGTGATGTGCGTTTAATTTGTATTCATTTGGTACAAATTTTTCTAAACCACGCTCAACTGCTAAAACATCTTTGCCCGGTGCGATTTTGGTGCGATTAGAAACCCTAAAAATATGAGTGTCAACGGCTATGGTGGGCCAACCAAATGCCGTATTTAAAACCACATTAGCGGTTTTTCTGCCTACGCCAGGTAATCGTTCTAGCGCTTCACGGTCTTCAGGAACAACGCCCTGATGTTCTTCAATCAAAATTTGACACGTTGCCCAAACATTTTTAGCCTTAGTTCGATACAGACCAATTGTTTGAATAGCCTTTTCAATTTTTTTGACACCCAGCTTAAAAAGGTCTTCAGGCGTTCCATGGGTAGCAAATAATGGTTCTGTTGCTTTATTAACTGACTTATCGGTGGCTTGAGCAGACAAAATGACTGCAATCAACAGCTGAAATGTTGATTGATATTGAAGTTCAGTTTTAGGCGCTGAATTAGCGGCTTCGAATCGCGCAAATATTTGAGCCCTTTTTTGTGCGTTCATATGATTGCTTTCATATTTATTGGCTAATATAAAAACACTTAAGGCTAAGGAAAATCTGATTGATTTGCACGACGCGCTTTCACGCGTGCCATAACGCCTTCCAAAATACTTTCTTTACTTAAAGTATTTAAAACAGTTGGTGTGGCTGCGGCAGTGGTGTGCCGATCTAAACGGGCGTTTCGTATCAAGTAGCGATTTCGAGCGATTTGGGCGCGTGCGGGTGTCCAGTCTAATTTATTGGGTGCCGTCACCATTTCAATGCAATCAACAGGGCAGGGGGGCAAGCAAAGCTCGCAACCCGTGCACGCGTCAGCGATAACCGTATGCATACGCTTATTCGCGCCAACAATGGCGTCAACAGGACAGGCATCAATACATAAGGTGCAACCAATACAATGGGCTTCGTCGATCATAGCAATTTTAAAAGGCCCAGATTGACCGCAACTGGGGTCAATGGGTTCAGGTTGTGCGTGAAGTAATTGAGATAATCGCAACATGCCTTGCTCGCCACCCGGTGGGCAACGATTGGGCTTACTTAAACCTGCTGCTAACGCTTCTGCATAGGGTCGACAGCCGTCGAACCCGCACTTTGTGCATTGGGTCTGAGGCAGTAATGCATCAATTTGATCAACGAGAGAAGGTGTCAAAGTAATATTTAAGCGCGACGAATGAATGCCGCAATTTTAGGGTAAATATCTTCACGCCAACGGCGACCTGAAAAAATGCCGTAATGACCGCAACTTGGTGCCGTAAAGTGTTGTTTAAGCGATTTGGGTATGCCCGAGCACAGTGCTTGTGCTGCTTTGGTTTGGCCTTCACCAGAAATGTCATCTAACTCACCTTCGATGGTGAAAAGTGCCACATTTGAGATGTCAGACGGTTTAACGGTTTGCCCCCCAACGACCCAAGTTCCTTTGGGTAAATCGTGATTTTGAAAAACTACTTTTATCGTATCAAGATAAAACTCTGCAGGCATGTCTAAAACTGCGTTGTATTCATTATAAAAACGACGATGCGCTTCTGCATCGTCGTCGTCACCCTGAAGAAGATCTAAATAAAAATCATAATGTGACTTTAAATGACGATCTGGGTTCATAGCAATAAAACCCGCATGCTGTAAGAAGCCCGGGTAAACATGACGACCTGCACCAGGGTGATTGTTAGGCACGATATGAATGAGTTTTTCTTCAAACCATTCGAAGGGTTTGTTTTCTGCCAAGCGGTTGACTTGCGTGGGTGACTCGCGTGTATCAATAGGGCCCCCCATCATCACCATGCTTTTAGGTAATGCAGGGTCTTTTGCTGAAGCCATTAATGAAATAGCAGCTAAAACGGGAACCGTGGGTTGACAGACAGACATGACATGAACGTTAGGGCCTAAGTGTCTAATAAAACCTTGAATGGTGTGCACGTAATCATCAAGATGAAAAGCCCCTTCTGAGATAGGCACCAAGCGGGCATCAACCCAATCGGTTACATGCACATCATGTTTAGGCAACAAGGTGCGCACCGTATCACGTAACAACGTGGCATGGTGCCCTGATAAAGGGGCAACTAACAAAATACAGGGGTCTTTAGGCCGACTTAAAGGTAAGTCGCGCCGAAAGTGAATGAGGTGGCAAAAGGGGGTTTGGGTTGTCGTTTCAGTTTGGACCGCAACAATTTTTTCGTCAACAGTTGTTGTGTCTAAACCCCAAGCAGGTTTGCTATATGACTTGCCTAGCCTATTGACTAATTCGTATCCGGCTGCAAAAGACCGCGATAATGGCGAGTAAGCAAATGGGCTGGCCGGATTTGTAAATAAACTTGAACCAATATCTGAAAAACTAAGTAGCGGCGAAAAAAACGCTTTCTTTAATTCGTGCAGGTGATAAAGCATACTAACTAAACCCTTTTTTGTATAACTGGTTATTTAATTATCTAGGGTTAGATTGCTTTTGCAAAGAGATTTCAGCACTTAAATAATTGTTACTAAAACGTTGTTAAGTCGCAACTTAAATAATGATGCAACTTAACTCATGATGCAACAAAACGTAACCTATCTCAACGCCCACGCATCAGTCACCAATAGTTTTCAACTGCAAGGGTACCCAATACGCCGCGTCGCCCTGCGGCAAAACCATCTAAAGATAACAAACTACGCATTTCGGTCACCATAGCAGGGTTGCCACATAGCATGATGCGAGACTGCACAGGGTTCAGGGGCTCATTTACAAGCTCGGTGAGTTGATTGGTTTCGTATAGAGTTGTAATGCGACTAGGGCCGTTTAGCGTAGATTGTGAGCAAATGGGTAGGTACTTAAGTTGACCACCCGGCAATTTTTTTCGATACTCTACAAGTGTCTCGATTTGCTCGCGGTAAGCCAACTCTTCTGGCTGACGTACACCATGAACCAAAATAACAGTTTTAAATTTTTGCCAGATCTCTGCGGCTTTGAGCATAGGTAAAAAAGCTGAAATACCCGTACCCGTTGCAACAAGCCAAAGCGTGTCGGCCGAGGTAAAACGATCGAGTGTTAAAAAACCAAAGGCTTGACGCTCAACCCAAATGTAATCGCCGACCTTTTGTTGCAAAAGTAGAGGGCTAAACTGACCATCAGGTACCACGACACAATAAAACTCAAGCCCGGGGTCTTGGGGTTGCGTAACCATTGAATAAGCCCGCCATACATCAGGCTCAGCGAGGTCGGGTTGAGATTTGAGCCCTATACGGGCAAACTGACCAGGTGCGTAATTAAAAGCCGCATCGCGTGTTGTTTGAACAGAAAACAAGCGATCTTTTAACCAAACTGTGCGTTGCGTAATCGTTTCGCAGGTGTACTTAGTCTCAATAGGTTGAGGCTTTGGAAGTTTTTGCGTGTCAATTGAGTGGGAGGGGTCAATCACAAATAAGACTATTTTTCAAGATATTGAAGTTTGCCAGGAACACCATTCCATTTGTCAGCTTCAGCTAAAGGGGCTTTTGTTCGTGTAATGCTAGCAAACCTAGGTGTTAGTTCAGCATTTAAAGCGATAAATGCAATTTGGTCTGCGGGAACATCTTCTTCAGCGAAAATGGCATTGGCTGGGCATTCAGGAATGCAAACGGCACAATCTATGCATTCATCGGGGTCAATCACTAAAAAATTAGGCCCTTCACGAAAACAATCAACCGGACAAACGTCAACGCAGTCAGTAAATTTGCACTTAATACAGCTTTCAGTTACGACGTGGGTCATGACAATTCACTTCCAAGAAAAATGTTATGTTCCCAACATTTTACCCGTTTAGTTCAACCTATTCAGCAATGCCCCCAAAAGCGTTACAGCGTGTACTATGTTTTAGTATGTTGTTGGAAACTAAATGATTATTAACTCTTTGCTTGATACTGACCTGTACAAATTCACTATGATGCAAGTTGTTTTGCATCACTTCCCGGCGGCACAAGTGGAATACAGGTTTAAATGTCGCACCCCAAATGTTAATTTGTTACCCTTGGCTGACGACATTCGCAAAGAAATAAAAGCGCTTTGCAAGCTGAGGTTTACTATTGAAGAGCTTGATTATTTACGTCATTTAAGGTTCATTAAAAGTGACTTTATTGATTTTTTAGAACTTTTTCACTTACCTGAAAAATGTATTCAAGTCGCTGAAGGTGAATTACCTGGCGAAATATCAATCGTTGTCAAAGGCTCTTGGTTACACACAATTTTGTTTGAAATACCCGTTTTAGCAATTGTGAATGAGTTATATTTTCGTCGTGAGTCAAACCAGCCTGCGCTTGACGAAGGGCGGCGGCGTTTAACTGAAAAAATTAAACTCGTGACTGATGTGCCTCATTTAGCCTCTTTTAAAGTTGCCGAATACGGTACACGTCGGCGTTTTTCGTCTAGCTGGCATGAAGAAGTTGTGACGACCCTAATCAACACGATGGGCCATCACTTTGCCGGTACTAGCAACGTTCTTTTTGCTAAGCGTCATAACGTTACGCCATTGGGTACCATGGGTCATGAATATCTTCAGGCCTGTCAAGCTTTGGGGCCGCGTTTACGCGACTCTCAGGTATTTGCCCTAGAGGTTTGGGCAAAAGAATATCGGGGTGATTTAGGCATCGCATTATCAGATATCTATGGGCTTGATGCGTTTTTACGCGATTTTGATATGTACTTTTGCAAATTGTTTGACGGTGTGCGCCACGACTCAGGCGACCCCTTTATATGGGGTGAGCGCATGCTCGAGCATTACCAATCAAATCGCGTACCACCACACTCAAAAACCTTGGTGTTTTCAGACGCGTTGACATTCCCCCTCGCTATTGAAATTGCACATCGATTTTCTGGTCGTTGTCATCTTTCTTTTGGAATTGGGACGAATCTCACAAATGATTTGGGTCTTGAACCGATACAAATTGTGATGAAAATGGTACGGTGTAACGATCAGCCTGTTGCTAAAGTGTCAGATGCCCCTGAAAAAACAATGTGTGATGATGCTACATATTTGGCATATTTACGACAGGTTTTTGATTTGCCTACGGCATAATAGAGCAATATTTTTAAGAGGAAATATCATGCAAGTTATCAAGCGCGTTAATGTAGGTAAAAGATTGTCTGACATGGCTGTTTATAATGGTGTTGCTTATTTGGCAGGCCAAGTCGCAGACGATGTATCAGAAGATATTGCAGGGCAAACAGCTCAAATTTTAAGCACTATAGACAAACTCTTGGCTGAAGCCGGTAGTAACAAATCGCGTATTTTGATGGCACAAATTTTTGTGGCTAATATGAAAGAGTTTGATGGCATGAATAAAGCGTGGGACGACTGGGTTGCCGATGGTAATGCACCGCCCCGAGCCACCATAGAAGCCCGCCTCGCTAATGCCGACTACAAAGTTGAAATTGTCGTGACTGCTGCAGTTTAAAACTTAAGTTAACCATGTTTGTGATGCATGGTTAACACCAAGCATC
>DITR01000074.1 GCA_002422175.1 Alcaligenaceae bacterium UBA6179 | reverse complement strand
GCCGCATAGTTGGCTTGCCCTCGCCCACCCTTGGCACCCGCTACTGAAGAAAGATTAATAATACGACCCTCACG
Organism: Alcaligenaceae bacterium UBA6179; assembly: GCA_002422175.1. Taxonomy (GTDB): domain Bacteria; phylum Pseudomonadota; class Gammaproteobacteria; order Burkholderiales; family Burkholderiaceae_B; genus Algicoccus. The sequence goes on along the minus strand of DITR01000074.1, from coordinate 22,575 downwards.
CTGAGACATCATATAAGGAATAACGGGGCGCACCGTGTTAAAAACACCACCCAAATTGGTTTGCAAAACAGATGAAATATCATCATCTTCCATGATGGCCAATAGATTGTCGCGCACAATGCCTGCGCTGTTGACCAATATGTCTATGCGCTCGCAACGGTCAGCAACCTCTTGAACAGCACTCGCACAAGCTGATGAATCGGCCACATCAACCTGCATAGCATGTGCCTGACCGCCAAATGCTTCGCACGCTTGCACCACGGCTTGAGCTGCTTGAACATTGCCTTTGAAGAAAAAATTAACCACAACGCCTTCACGCGCTAAGGTTTCGACAATAGCGCGGCCAATACCGCGTGCACCACCTGTCACAATGGCGACCTTACCAGACAGACCTGTTTCTAAAGACATAAATTACCCCGAAATTGCAAAACCACCATCAACAATAAGTGTGTGACCGTTAACCCAGTTGGCCTCGGGCAAACAGAGTAAATACACCGCATCAGCCACATCTTCAGGTTTTAAACTCGGGCCTACGGGTGTGCGGGCCGCAAACTCAGCCAAAACTTGATCACGATTGGGAAAGTGACTTAACGCGTCTGTATCGACCACGCCCGCTGAAACAGTGTTGACCCTAATTCCACGTGGGCCGAGTTCTTGCGCCAAGGTTCGAACTAACGATTCAAGGGCAGCTTTTGAAGCGCCAATAAAACCATAATGGGGCATGGCACGCTGCGCACCTAAACTTGATAACGCCACAATACGGCCACCGTTTGTCATCATCGGTGCAGCATGTTGTGCCAATAAGTTAATCGCAAAGGCATTGGTTTCAAGACACCATCGAAAATGCTTCAGCGTCATATCCATTGCGGGTTTTAAAACGCCTGAGGCCGCATTACTGACCACAATGTCTAAACGATCAAAGTCTTTTTTTATCGTGTCAAACATTTCAGCCACACTGTCAGGCACCCCAACGCTACACTGAATAGGTATGGCGCGGCGGCCCATTGCGTGCAATTGCTGGCAAAGCGACTCGGCTTCTTCGTGGCTGTTGTAATAATTTACGATAACGTCGCAACCAGCAGCCCCCAACTTAAGGGCACTGGCACGGCCAATGCCACGTGCTGCGCCCGTGACTAATGCCACTTTTCCTGAAAGAGTGAGATTCATTTCAACAATTAACCTTTCTAATATTAATTTTGCTAAGTTTACTGTTTTAGTAACCACTCGGTAAATGATCAGGGTAAATACCCGATAATAGAGGGGCAGATCAATTAAGGGGTTTTCTTGAAAAAAGCAGTTTGTTTACTGAGCGGCGGTCTTGATTCAACAACCGCGCTGGCCATGGCACAAGAACAAGGTTTTGAAGTTTACGCGCTAAGCTTCAGTTACGGTCAACGCCACACCGTTGAGCTTGAAAAAGCGCAACAGTTCGCGCTTGAGCGCAAGGTTGCGCGCCACATCACACTTGACATTGATTTACGTCAGTTTGGCGGTTCAGCCTTAACAGCAGACATCGCCGTACCCAAATCAAACAGTTTGGCTGATGTTGAGCACGGTATTCCCATCACCTATGTACCTGCTCGCAACACCATCTTTTTGAGTTTTGCTTTGGGTTGGGCTGAAACACTCGGCGCGCAAGACCTCTTTATTGGCGTCAATGCGCTTGACTACAGTGGCTACCCTGATTGTCGCCCCGAGTTTTTAGAAGCTTTTGAACGCTTAGTTAATTTAGCGACAAAGGCCGGGGTAGAAGGCACCCAACAGCTCAAAATTCATGCCCCACTTTTACACATGAACAAGGCTGAGATTGTCCTTAAAGGCACCGCTCTTGGCATTGACTTTGGTGAAACCAGTAGTTGCTACGACCCCGCGCCCAACGGTGCGCCCTGCGGTCATTGCGATGCTTGCTTATTACGCGCAAAAGGTTTTGCTCAAGCCGGCTTACCTGACCCCTTATTAATTAAATACGCCTAACTCATGATTTCTCCAAAAATACCGCACACCACTCAAGGCAACACAGTTCATAGCGTTACGCACCAAAACGATGGCAGCTTCAACTCGACTTATACAAGCGATGCCATGCAAGCCGGTGAAACAACAGACAACCCTTTGGTTGCAAACGACCTACTCTATGTCGCTGCTTCAGGGTTTGAATCAGCTTGCCAAGTCAACTGTTTACCTGCTCACCATCGTGCGGCACGATTACATGGCCACAGCTTTATGAGTGAAGTCAGAGCCCGGTTACCAAAAGGTTGGGCACCCTTTGCTGGGGCTGAAGTCGGTCATCTACATGAGGCCTTGTCACGACAAACGGCGGCACTTGATTATCAATATATAAATGATGTCATCGCTCTACCCACTGATGAAAACATTGCACGCTGGCTCAGAAATCAGCTTGACGTACCCGGCGTTGAAACAGTTGGCGTTCAAAGCACAGCCTTTTCTGGCGTTGACCTTGATCAGCAAGATCATGCACATTTGTGGCGTAAGTATATTTTTCAAGCGGCACATCAATTACCCAACGTGAGCCCTGGTCATAAATGCGGTCGTATGCATGGCCACGGTTTTGAAGTGATTTTGCATGCCGATCAAGACATGGGGTCTCGTGACTTTTCTATTGACTATGATGTCATCGATGCGCTTTGGGCGCCCTTACATGCACAACTGCACTTAGCTTGTTTGAACGACATTGACGGCCTTGATAACCCAACCAGCGAACACTTATCTGCCTGGATATGGGCTCGNNCTCAAACCGCAACTACCCGAGCTGTCTTGGGTAACTGTTTATGAAACGGGTAGCTGCGGTGCACACTTTGACGGCGCACATTACCGCATTTGGAAAGAACTCACCCTTGACAGTGCCGTTCAACTTAAACGAGCCCCGCACGGCGACCCACGGCGTCGCATACATGGCCACACTTTTACGCTGCGTCTTCACTTGCATGCACCACTTGATCGTGTGCAAGGCTGGACAGTTGATTTTGGTGACGTCAAAACAATTTTTGATCCCATTTTTAAATCGCTTGACCACTATCCTTTGCATGAAATTATGGGTGAGCAAGATACCGATACAGCCAGCGTTGCACGATATATTCGCACCCTTGCACAACCGGTTATTCCTGAGCTTGATCGCATTGATTTAAACGAAACGCGCGGCTGTGGCGTCATTTTGCATTGGGGCGAGTTAGGCCCAGCCTTACCGGTTTAAGACGAGATAAAAAATGACCTATAGCGTTAAAGAATTGTTCTACACCCTTCAGGGAGAAGGGGGGCAAGCGGGCCATGCTGCCGTATTTTTGCGCTTTGCAGGGTGCAACCTATGGTCTGGGCTTGAGCGTGACCGCCAACAAGCGATATGCCAATTTTGTGATACTGATTTTGTGGGTACAGATGGTTTAAATGGCGGAAAGTTTAAAGATGCACAATCTTTAGCACAGGCTGTCGCAGAACAATGGCCCATGGAGGCAAACAATAAACTGGTGGTCTGTACGGGTGGTGAACCGTTATTGCAACTTGACGCCTCGCTCATTGATGCCTTGCACGGTCAAGGGTTTCGTATTGCCGTTGAAACCAATGGCACCTTGGCAGCGCCAGCCGGTATAGATTGGTTATGCGTTAGCCCCAAAGCGAATGCACCATTGCTACAACGAAGCGGGCAAGAATTAAAACTGGTTTTTCCACAAATATTGGCTAAACCAGAACAATATGCCGATTTAGATTTTGAATATTTTTTTCTACAACCGATGGACGGACCCGACCAAGCCCGCAACACCCAAAAAACAATTGAGTATTGCTTGCAACACCCAAAATGGCGCCTAAGCCTGCAAACACACAAGCTACTGGGCATACCTTAATAAAGTTAGCCATATTTGTCTGCCATGTCAGTCTGGCTCGTGTATAAAAAACCTAAATTAATATACGCCTGCCAAACCATCGCGCCTCGGGTCAGAACCACCGATATAAACGGCCTGATCATTTTTATTTGAGTGCATGGCAACCGCCTGTGCACAACCAAATTCGATACTGTCTGAACCTAAAACGTTTGGGTTGTGACCCATCTTCTGTAAACCCTCAACAATGTGTTTAGGCCAATGTGATTCAAGCGTGAGTTGCCCATTATCTAAAACGCGCCAGCGCGGCGCATCAATCGCAGCTTGTGGGTTTAAACCATCAATCACGGTACGTAAGGTCATTTGCACATGACCTTGTGCCTGCATGTTGCCACCCATTACACCAAAAGCCATTAGGGGTTGATCACCTCGTGTCATGAAAGCAGGAATAATGGTGTGCATGGGTCGTTTGCCACCCGCCACCACATTGGGGTGACCTGGCGTTAACTCAAAACCAAAACCGCGATTTTGAAATGATATACCGGTGCCTGGAACCACAACACCCGAACCAAAACCGTTAAAGTTTGATTGTATGTAAGACACCATATTGCCTTGCGTATCAGCCGTACATAAATAGACTGTTCCACCGACCTTGGGTGCACCTGCTACAAACTGACTTGATTGATCACGATTAATTAATGCCGCGCGTTGTTTTAAGTAAATCGGGTTAAGTAAATCGTCTGCATTCATCTGCATGTGTGCAGGCTCTGCGACATGAGCATATAGATCAGCAAAAGCTAAACGCATCGCTTCAATTTCTAAGTGGGTGCGTAAAGCACTACCCGGTGCAGCCTGCTCGTAACCAGCATGTTGCAAAATGCCCAGCACCATCAATGCCGCGACACCTTGCCCGTTAGGTGGAATTTCATGAACATCTACATCATGAACACGCATGTGAATGGGTTTAACCCATTCGCTTTTGTGTTGTGCCAAATCAGCGACACATAAAGCGGCGCCATGTAATGTTGCGAAGGCATCAATCTTATGTGCTAAATCACCTTCATAAAATGAGCGACCACGTGTGGCAGCAATGTCACGTAACGTTTGCGCTTGCTCTGGAAAAGACCAGATATCGCCAGCTTGCGGTACTTTGCCACCCGGCATAAAGGCTTGCGCAAAACCTGGGTGCGACTGCATAATTGGTGCAAAACTTTGCCACTGTCGAGCTATAACCGGACTGACCGGAAAACCTTCGGTAGCATAACGAATAGCGGCTTCAAACAAGGCCTCAAATGGCAATTGCCCAAAGCGTTCAGACAAATCGGCCCATGCAGCCACTTGACCCGGCACGGTAACCGAATGCCACCCACGTTCAGGCATAGTGGTTTGGCCTTTGAACCACTCAGGGCTCCAGGCAGCCGGAGCACGGCCACAACCATTTAAGCCGTGAAGGGTTTTATTATGCCAAACCAAAGCAAAGGCATCGCCACCGATTCCGTTCATGGTGGGCTCAACCACCGTTAAGGTGATTGCAGCACTGAGCGCGGCATCAATTGCATTGCCACCCTTCGCCAAAGCCTCTAAACCAGCCTGCGTGGCTAAAGGTTGCGAAGTGGCTACAAAGTTGCGGCCCAGCACGGGTTTACGTTGCAACGAAGGCGAAGAAAAATATGACATATAAGGAAAACCTTTATCTACTGGGTTTAATGTTTATGGCTTTAAAGTAGTGAGGCCGCCCATGTAAGGCCACAACACTTCAGGCACTTGAATTGAACCATCAACTTGTTGAGCGTTTTCAAGGACGGCCACCAAAGCACGGCCTACAGCTAAACCTGAACCATTCAAAGTGTGAACGTACTCGGGCTTAGCCGTACCGCGCTTAACACGCGCTTGCATACGACGCGCTTGAAAGGCTTCACAATTTGAAATAGAAGAAATTTCTCGCCAAGTCTGTTGTGCCGGAATCCACACTTCAATATCGTAGGTTTTGCTTGACCCAAAACCCATGTCGCCTGTACAGAGCAACATGACACGATAAGGTAGGCCTAAACCTTGCAAAACGGCCTCAGCATGCACCACCATTTTCTCAAGCGTTTCATACGATTGATCGGGCTCAACAATTTGTACCATTTCAACTTTGTCGAACTGGTGCTGACGAATTAAACCGCGCACATCTCGGCCACCGCTACCCGCTTCAGAGCGAAAACATGGCGTATGTGCCGTTAGACGCAAAGGCAGTTCGGCTTCAGCAAATAACGTGTCACGGGCCACACTCGTTAATGTGATTTCAGAGGTTGAAATTAAATACTGGTCTTCACCTGTAGACTCATCGCCCCCACGATTGACCCAAAACATATCATCGCGAAATTTCGGTAACTGACCCGTGCCCAAAAGCGTTGAGGCATTCACAATATAAGGGGTATAGCACTCGGTATAACCATGTTGACCGGTTTGCAAGTCGAGCATGTACTGTGCCAATGCACGATGAAGGCGCGCCATCGGGCCACGCATAAAGCTAAAGCGAGCACCTGACAATTTTGCCGCCGTATCAAAATCAAGCCCTAATGGTTCGCCCAAGGTAACGTGATCTTTAGCCTCAAAATCAAATCTTTTTGGGTCGCCAGTAACAAGATCTGGGTTGGGAACCCAGCGACGCACCTCAACATTTTCTTCACTATCGGCGCCAAGCGGCACCGATACGTGGGGTAAATTAGGTACACCCATCAATAGATCTGACAACTGTGTTTGAATATCTTGCAGTTGAATTTCAATTCGCTTTAGATGCTCAGGTATTTGCTGAGACTCGGCCAAGACATGCGATGCATCTTTGCCCTGACCCTTAAGCATACCGATTTCTTTGGCTAAAGCATTGCGTTTAGCTTGTAACGCTTCGGTTTCAGTTTGAATGTTTTTGCGTTGTGATTCGAGACGATTAAACGTCTCAACGTCAAACTCAACTTTACGGCTCGCAAGGCGTTTTACAACAGCGTCAAGGTCTTTACGTAATAATTGTGGGTCAAGCATAATGGTGGCCAAGTTCTACAAAGGAAATAATCCTATTGTAGCGACTTGACGCACCATGATTGATTAGGGCACGATTGCCCACTTAATGAGCTGACTCACAATGGCTAACGCCGCAACACTAACGGCCCAAAACCCAACAAACCAAGCAATACGACGCCATTTGCTATAGGGTTTGGGTTGAGGTGTCGTGTGCGTATGCGACAATTCGGGCTGGCTAGGCATGGTAACCCGAAGTTTTACCGACCTTACCGCGAAACACCCAATAAGCATAAGCGGTGTAAGTCAAAATCAACGGTATGAGCACAACGGCACCCACCAGCAAGAAATGAAGGCTGACATCTGGTGCTGCGGCTTCCCATATGGTGACCGATGGCGGCACGATATAGGGGAAAAAGCTGATCACCAAACCAATATATGACAGCACAAACAAACTCACTGCTGACAAATAGGGTTGATTGACGTAACCTTTTTTTAGACCCGTGAATAAGAAATAAGCGGCTGCAAGCACCAATAAGGGCACCGGTAAGACATACAACATGTTGGGCCATGTGTACCAACGTGCCATAAACTGGTCGTGTAAGAACGGTGTCCATAAACTCACTAAGCCGATTAAAACAAGTAAGCCTAGCCCCGTTATTTTGGCAAAAAGATGCGCCCGATCATAGACTTCGCCCTCACCTTTCATGACCAACCAAGTTGAACCTAAAAGCGCATAACCCACCACTAAGGCAAAACCTGTTAGTAATGAAAAAGGTGATAACCAGTCCCACCAACCGCCATAGTAAGCACGACCCATCACTGGAATACCTTGCACTAAAGCACCGAGTGCAACACCTTGAGCAAAGGTTGCAACCGTTGACCCCCCTGCAAAGGCGATATCCCATAAGTATTGCTTTTTGGTCTCTTTCCAGCGAAACTCAAACGCGACACCCCGAAAGACAAGCGCTAACAACATAATAAAAATTGGTGCATACAGTGCGGGCATGATGATGGCGTAGGCAAGTGGGAACACTGCAAATAAACCGCCACCGCCAAGAACCAACCACGTTTCATTGCCGTCCCATAACGGAGCAACGGAGTTCATCATTTGATCTTTGTTGGCTTCCCCTTTAATGAAGGGAAATAAAATGCCCACCCCCAAATCAAAGCCGTCAAGAACAACATAGGCCAACACTGCAAAGGCGATTAAACCAGCCCAGATTAATGCGTAGTCGATGGTCATGATTTGGCCCCTGCCGTTGACGTTTTAGTGAGTTCTGGATGCACAAAACCTGCAGCACGCGTAGGTAATTGGGACGACAGCACGGGTTCTGACAACATAGGAGGTTTTTTCATTTGACGAAAGATGTAATGAAAACCAGCCCCAAATAACGTAAAGTAAATGACTATAAATGCGACCAAGCTAATTGCCACGGCGGGTGCGTCAATAGGTGACATGGAATCAGCTGTTCGCAACAGGCCATATACGGTATAGGGTTGGCGACCCACTTCGGTCACGATCCAGCCTGCAATGACCGCAACAAAACCTGATGGCCCCATGATCATAATAGCTTTGAGAAAGAGCGGGTTGTCGTAAAAACGGTTTTTATAACGCAACCAAAGGCTCCATAAGCTCACTAAAAGCATCAAACCTCCAATACCTACCATCACCCTAAAGGCATAGAAAGGCGGCGCCATAGGCGGCCATTCAGCTCTTGGAAATGACTCGTAACCCAAAAGACCCTCGGTTGTGTTGTGGTGCAAAATGATGCTGCCCAAAACAGGGATTTCAATCTTATATTCCATGATGGCTTTTTCTTGATTGGGTATACCAAACACGACTAAACCCGCTGGTTGTTGGTTTTTAAAGTGGCCTTCCATCGCAGCAATTTTGAGCGGTTGATGTTGCAATGTATTTAAACCATGCGCGTCACCTGCATAAATTTGCATCGGTATAACAATTGCAGCCATCCACATGGCCATTGAAAACATTTTCTTTAATGCATCAATGCTGAAACCTGGCGTTGATTTACCTGCTTTGACTTTCAATAAGTGATAAGCCGCAACACCCGCCACAACAAAAGCAGTGGTTAAGTAAGCCGCAAACATCATGTGCACTAAACGATACGGAAATGATGGGTTAAAAATGACTTTAAACCAATCATCGGGTACAAACTGACCCACCGCGTTCATCACATGACCATCAGGGGTTTGCATCCAGCTGTTGACAGCTAAGATCCAGAAACCTGAGGCAAAGGTGCCCAACGCAACCATACCGGTAGCAAAGACGTGTAACTTTTCACCCACACGCTCACGGCCAAACAGCATAACGCCCAAGAAACCAGCTTCTAAAAAGAAGGCGCTCAATACCTCGTAACCCATTAAGGGGCCTAAGATAGGGCCTACTTTATCTGCGAATACGCTCCAGTTTGTACCAAACTGGTAACTCATCACGATGCCTGAGACCACGCCCATACCAAAAGAAAGTACAAAGATTTTCTTCCAGTAATTAAACAAATCAAGATAAATCACTTTACGGGTAAAGAGATGCGCTGCATTCAACACAAATAGGTAACTGGCCAAACCGATTGTGAAAGCGGGAAAAATAATATGAAACGCAACGGTGAATGCAAACTGCAACCGCGCTAGGTTTAAGGCATCAAACCATTCCATTTGGAAAACCTCAATGTGAAATTGTATTTAGAGTTAATTAAAACATGATCAAGGGTTGTTTTATATTAATGTTTGGTTGAAAAACCTTTATATCAACTTTAAATATTATATATAAACATGAATCTTATTATGTTGGCGTGTTCGTATCGACTCACACATCAAAAAAATTTATTTTATACACGACTTTGATTTCAACAACAGAGCTGCCAAAAAACTTCAACTCATCTTAAATTTCAGGTCTTTTTATTTGATAATGCAGCTTGATCAAGCTGACGCAAAAAAGCTAATTTTTCTGCAATTTTGATTTCAAGGCCACGCGACGTAGGCTGGTACCAGCTCGGGTTACTCATATTTGTAGGTAAATAATGCTCACCCGCTGCATAAGCATGGGGCTCGTTGTGAGCATAACGGTATTCGTGGCCATGCCCCAATGACTTCATCAGTTTTGTTGGTGCGTTGCGTAAGTGCATGGGCACCTCCCGCGACTGATCTTTTTTAACAAACGCCATCGCTTGGTTAAACGCGTTGTAGCCTGCATTACTTTTAGCAGCAATAGCAAGATAGATAACCGCCTGACCTAAAGCCAACTCACCCTCAGGTGAGCCTAAACGCTCGTAGGTTGCGGCAGCCTCATTGGCAATTTGCAGCGCTCTGGGGTCGGCCAGACCAATATCTTCCCAAGCCATGCGAATAATACGGCGTGACAAATATTTGGCATCAGCACCGCCATCAAGCATTCGTGTTAACCAATATAAGGCAGCGTCAGGGTTTGAGCCCCGTACAGATTTATGTAGGGCTGAAATTTGATCATAAAAATTGTCGCCCCCCTTGTCAAAACGTCTCGCATTTAAGCTTAATGCTTGCTCTAAAAATGCAGAGTCAATTTTTTTTGAACCCACTGCACTGGCTGCACTATTGATTTGCTCTAGCAGGTTTAACAGGCGTCTGGCGTCACCATCGGCATATCCCACTAGCGTGTCAATGGCAGCGGCTTCAAACACTAAGTCAGGCAACGCCTTTTGTAGGGCAGCAAAAGCAAGTTGTTTAAGTTCGCCTTCGCTTAACGCGTGCAACACATATACTTGTGCTCGAGACAACAATGCTGAGTTCACTTCGAATGAAGGGTTTTCAGTAGTAGCCCCAATCAATGTTACAAGACCTGACTCGGCAAAAGGTAATAAAGCATCTTGTTGCGCCTTATTAAACCGATGAATTTCATCTATAAATAATATTGTATGGGTACCATGGGCTAAATAAATTTGCGCTTGATCCATGGCGGCACGAATATCTTTAACGCCCGAAAATACCGCCGATAATGCAATAAATTTGCAACCAAAAGCATGCGCAGTCAGACGTGCCAAGGTCGTTTTCCCCACACCAGGTGGGCCCCACAAAATCATTGAATGTGGGGTACCCGATTCAAAAGCTAAACGTAACGGTTTACCTACCCCCAGCAAATGTGATTGACCTATCACGTCATCTAAAGACTGAGGCCTTAAAGCTTCAGCCAACGGCGGGGTGGGGGTATGTTGCACAGTTAAGTTGTATCGTTTTAAGGTGATTGTTTCATTTCAATCGCACCAAATCAGTTTCAGGTGGCAACTTGAACGTAAAGGTGTCTGCAGGTAGGCTTGTTTTAGGGGTCAGCTCAGTAATGTCGACTTGTGTGATTTGACCAAAACCGTCTTTCAAGAGCAGCTTGACAGGCAAACCGTCACGCAGGCCCATATCAATTTGTCGCAGACCCGAATCGGGTTGTTTGGGCACGGCTCTTAACCAAGCTAAACCATCTTGATCTGGCAAAGGCGACAGGATAAATAAATCATCAATTTGACCGTTACCAAACAAGACGGCTGCGGGTGAGTCACCTAAAGAATTACCAACAGAGCGAACCGTCACCTGACTTAAATCAGGGTCATATTGATACAAGTCTTTGCCGTCTGTCAGTATCAGCTGGCGATAGGGTTGCGTGACTTGCCAACTAAATCGACCTGGGCGCTCAAACACAAACGTGCCTTTTTGGTCAGGTGCAGTTTGCCCTTGTGCGCCAATGGTTCTCTGCGTAAAGGCACCCTCAGCCGCTTTGACCTGAACGCCGAATGATTTCAGTTGCTCAATACTCGTGGGCGCAGCAAAAACAAGGCTACCCGAGAACGCGAGGACGCAAGCAAGAAGCCCTCGCAAACCTATAACGCGCATAATGCCTAAAATGTTATGAGTCATCATGCGTCTTGTGGGCCAGCAGGCACTAAAATTTCACGGTTGCCATTTGATTGCATAGCAGACACTACCCCCGACTGTTCCATTTGTTCAAGTAACCTTGCGGCACGGTTGTAACCAATACGTAAATGTCTTTGTACCAAAGAAATTGACGCACGCCGATTTTTCAGCACGATAGACACGGCTTGGTCGTACATTGGGTCTGACTCAACATCTGCAAGGCCGGTAATGGGGTTCAAGCCATCGCCTGTTTCACCTCCAACGCCACCTTCAAGTAGGCCATCAATGTAGTCAGGTTCACCCTGCGCTTTCAAGGCATTGACCACACGATGTACTTCTTCATCTGACACAAAGGCACCATGAACCCGAATGGGCAGACCTGTACCTGATGGCATATACAACATGTCGCCCATACCTAAAAGGGCTTCGGCACCCATTTGATCGAGAATGGTACGCGAGTCAATACGCGAAGACACTTGAAACGCTATGCGTGTTGGAATATTTGCTTTAATGAGGCCCGTGATGACATCAACGCTGGGGCGTTGTGTAGCCAAAATCAAGTGAATACCCGCAGCCCGCGCTTTTTGCGCTAAACGTGCAATAAGCTCTTCAATTTTTTTACCCACCACCATCATTAAGTCAGCCAACTCATCAATAACGACAACGATAGTCGGAAGCTCATGCAAGGGCTCAGGCGCATCGGGCGTTAAAGAAAACGGATTGGGTATGAGCACTTCATTTTTAGCCGCATCGCGAATTTTGCTGTTAAAGCCAGCAAGGTTGCGTACCCCTAACTTACTCATCACGCGGTAACGCTTTTCCATTTCAGCGACACACCAATTCAGTGCATTTGCCGCTTGACGCATGTCGGTGACAACAGGTGCTAATAGATGCGGAATACCCTCATAAACGCTCATTTCAAGCATTTTTGGGTCAATCAAAATGAGCCGTGTTTGCGAGGCATCTGCTTTGTAAAGCAATGACAAAATCATGGCATTGATACCCACTGACTTGCCAGAGCCCGTGGTGCCAGCCACTAATAAATGCGGCATTTTAGCTAGATCGGCCACCACGGGGTTACCAGCAATATCTTTACCCAACGCCATGGTGACGGCAGACTGGCTGGCATGATACGTTTGAGAACCTAATATTTCAGACAAACGTACCGTTTGACGCTTGGGGTTAGGTAACTCGAGACCCATTAAATTTTTGCCCGGTATGGTTTCAACCACCCGAATACTGACCAAACTTAAGGCACGTGCCAAGTCTTTGGCTAAATTAACAATTTGACTGCCTTTAACACCTAGAGCCGGTTCAATTTCATAGCGGGTAATAACAGGCCCGGCTTGAGCCGCTACCACTGCGACCTGTACGCCAAAGTCTGACAGCTTCTTTTCGATTAATCGAGATGTGAACTCAATGGTTTCAGGTGAGACCGTTTCAACCCTTTCAGGTGGCGGGTCGAGTAAGCCGATCTCGGGTAAATGGCCTGCAGCATTGGGGTCTTGAAAAAGAGTGTGTTGTTTTTCTTTAATGACTCGTTCAGATTTTTGCACAACTGTAACTGAGGGCTCAATACGAACGGGTGAAGCATGCACGATTTGTTCGTGACGGGCATCAACTTGTTCACGGCGCTCGACTGCCGCGGTTTCGCCAACGCGTCGGTCTTGCCGCGCAGTATAAGTATTTTTAACCCACAATACGCCCAGCTCAAGCCAAGTACCCACACGCTCTGCCAAGTTGAACCAAGAAAATCTAAAAAACAAACTGGCCCCAATTGCAGCCATAACTATAAAAATTAATGTGCTACCAGTAAAACCAACCCAGTGCGCTAATACACCGGCCCAAGCTTGACCTATTACACCCCCAGCACCACTACTTGTTTCAGAATGGCTGGGCAAATGCATGCCCATTGATGCCAGGCGATGTGATTCAAGCCCCACCGTACCCGCAAACATTAAAACAAAGCCGATGGCCTCTTCCCACCTCACACGTTCAAGCGGTTCTGGTTCACCCCGCGCACGAATATGCTTAGACAAACGGCGGTAACCGGCCAATACACGCTGCGCCAGTAGCACTACCCATAACCATGCTGAAAACCCAAACAAATACAACAAAATATCAGCTATGTAAGCACCCAATATACCGCCACGGTTTTGCAATTGCTCGCTATGTGTGACGTGTGACCAGCTGGGGTCATTGGCATGCCAGCTAAACAAGACCAGCGTAAGCCAGCCTGCTAGGGCAAAAAACAATACCCAGCGCGCTTCTTTTAAAAAACCCAGCACTTTTAACTGCATCGGTGAGGGACCATTACGGGTGTTTCGCGAGGCCCGCGCTGAACGCGGGGCTACTGTAGAGGCTTTAGACATATGGGCATTATAATTTGGGTATTCCCAATTGGGTCAAATACAAGGTTAATCGCTATGATGTCGACTGAACGCCACGCAAAAGTCATGATTTTAGGCTCTGGCCCTGCCGGGTACTCTGCAGCCGTTTATGCTGCCCGTGCCAACCTAAAACCGGTTTTAATCACGGGTATGGCTCAAGGGGGTCAACTAATGACCACCACTGAGGTTGATAATTGGCCAGCCGACGTTGATGGCGTTCAAGGCCCCGAATTAATGGCTCGATTTCAAGCTCACGCCGAGCGTTTTAATACTGAGATCATTTTTGATCATATCGCTAAAGTCGATTTTTCGTCACGCCCACTGCGCCTTATTGGTGATGGTGGCGCCGTATACACTTGCGATGCACTGATTATTGCCACCGGCGCTTCTGCAAAATACCTGGGCCTAGCCTCTGAACAAGCGTTTATGGGTCGGGGTGTTTCAGGTTGCGCCACATGCGATGGCTTTTTTTACCGCGATCAAGATGTGGTAGTGGTGGGTGGCGGTAATACAGCCGTTGAAGAAGCACTTTACTTATCAAATATTTGTCGACATGTGACTGTCGTGCACCGTCGCGATAAGTTTCGCGCAGAACCCATTATGATCGACAAAATGCATGAAAAGGTAAAAGAAGGCAAGATGACCTTGGCAACTTTCCGTGAGCTTGAAGAAGTCGTCGGTGATGAATCGGGCGTCACAGGCGTTCGTCTACGCAGCACCAATGGCCAAGCGCCCCTTTCAATGCCTGTTACCGGTGTATTTATTGCAATTGGGCATCAACCCAACACGCAAATATTTGAAGGTCATCTTAAGATGGAAAATGGCTATATCGTGACGCAAAGTGGCCTAAAAGGTATGGCAACACTTACTTCGGTACCCGGTGTCTTTGCAGCAGGTGACGTACAAGACCACGTCTATCGTCAAGCCATAACGAGTGCAGGTACAGGTTGCATGGCTGCATTAGACGCTCAGCGTTGGCTGGAGAATGCTGAAACGCACTAAATCCGCTTCGCTCACCCCACCTTCCGGCCTAGAGTCTGACGACAAAAAGTTGTTGGCTCAAGCCTTGCAGGGGGTTACCCCTTTGGCCGTTCATAACCAAAGGGTGGAGAGACCTCGTACACGCGCACACAGTCTTTTCCAACAGCAACGCAAGCGTGAGGCGGCTCAACAGCAAACAAACATTAACACCAACTTATTCAATATCTCTGATGGCCATTTGTCGCCCGATGACGCACCACCTGTCACCCAATATTCCACCTCTGGTGTCTCAACAGTCACATTACGAAAATTAAAACGTGGTTTTTGGCCTGTTACCGCCAGCCTTGATCTTCATGGCATGACAGTTGATACCGCGCGCACGCGTTTGTCGATGTTTATTCAACAAGCTCAGCAACAGAACATGCGATGCGTCAGGGTAGTACATGGTCAAGGTTTGGGTTCAGTGTCAGGCCACGGCAGACTCAAACACCACAGTCGCCACTGGCTCTCCCAAATGGCTGGAGTCAATGCATTTATTGAAGCCCCTAACGCACAAGGTGGGGCAGGAGCAGTTTTAGTGATGTTAGGCACGTCAGGCTAAAGCCCAGATTAACCTCTTAAACTTTTCACCATAGCCTGACAATCTTGATCAGGCTTAGGGGTACATAAAGAAACAACCACCATAACGGCCAATGCCACAGGTAAACCAAACACCCCTGCCGCATTAGGCGCTATGCCCCACAAGAGATTGATGGGTTCACTGTAGGGCACACCAAATAAAATATCACGTAACCAAGGTTGCGTTGTACCCATATAGCCCAAAGTAACGACTAAACCAGCCACCATACCGGCGCTAACGCCCCAACGATTATTACGTGCCCAAAAAATACCCATAACCAAAGCTGGAAAAAATGACGCCGCGGCAAATGAAAAAGCTGCCGTCACCATAAATAAGATGTCAGCAGGCATACGCGTGGCGACCCAGGCCGCTGACATCGCGACAAACAACAAAAAAACTTTTGAAATAATGACCTGTCGATGCACCAAAACACTGGGGGTACGCCATTTAAGTTTCAAATCGAACGACAATGCATTTGATAAGGTCAACAACAACCCATCTGCTGTTGATAGCGCTGCCGCCATGGCACCAGCCGCCACCAGACCAGACACCACGTAAGGTAAGCCCCCAATTTCAGGGCCTGCCAAAACCACCATATCGTTTCCGAGATGAATTTCAGCCAATTGCACAATACCATCAGCATTGATATCGGTTATGTCGACTAACGAGCGATCAAGCGCCGCCCAAGAATTCACCCAATCAGGTAGCGCGCTATAAGCTAAACCCACGACATTTTGATAAATCTCGTTTTTAACAAAAATCGCCAAAGTCGGCGCCAAAAAATACAATAGCAAGATAAAAAGTAATGACCAAAAAACAGATCGCCTCGCATCACTCACAGTAGGCGTTGTCATGGATCGCGCCAAAATATGAGGTAAACCAGCCGTACCGCACATGAGGCAAAACATCAATGCGATGAAATTAAGTTGACTGTTTTTCTCATCAACATCATAGGTCTTAGGCGACACCCCAACCACCTCATTTTGCTGGGATGATGAAAAGGGTTGTGCATGGGGTTTTAGAGGTATGGCCCTCAAGGCATACGCGTCGCGCGCTCTGGCCCATTGGGCATGCGCAGCGCGAACAGATTCGGGGTAGTTGGCTAAATCGCGCTCAATTTTACGGATGTCAAACATGGAAGCCGATTGTGAACGAGCCTGCATTAAAAGGGCTCTCAGCGCCTCTCGCTCATCAACCCACGAGTCAGGCAAAGCGTCAATTTGTTTTTGCATGGTCAGCGCTTTAGCTTGCCAAAATTGTCGCACCAAGGCTTCAGCAGGGTCTGCAACTAACATGCTTTCCCTCTCAGTGAGCTGTTGCAGGGAAGAGCTCGCAGCCATGTGAGGCACCGGTTGATCAGCTTGTTTGGCGGCTAACCAAACAACCGGTACCAAATAGGCAATCAACAAAATAATGTATTGACCTACCTGAGTCCAGGTGACCGCACGCATACCACCCAGGAATGAACAGACCAACATACTGCCCAACGCAATAAAGACACCCAGATCAAACGATATACCCGTTAAGTGAGATGTAATGAGACCGACACCGTAAATTTGAGCAACAAGATATGAAAAAGAGCACACCACAGCACATAGGACGCCAAGGCGACGTGGCATTTCACCGCCATAACGTGCAGATAAAAATTCAGGAATGGTGTAGCCACCAAAACGTCTTAAATAAGGGGCTAGGAACAACGCTAATAAAACGTAACCGCCTGTCCATCCTAAAACAAAAGCGAGACCATCAAAACCTTTTAAATAAAGTGTGCCCGCAAGGCCAATAAAAGAGGCAACCGACATCCAGTCTGCTGCGGTGGCCATACCGTTATAAATTGCAGGCACGCGTCTGCCTGCAACATAGTATTCGACAGGGTCTGAGGTGCGACATACGATACCGATGGCAGCGTAAAGTACGACCGTTACAAATAAAAATATGTAGCCAATACGGTCACGCGACATGCCCAGCACTTCAAAACTGGCCAGCAACACGATTAAACAAATAAAAATTAAAGCGTAAATAAAATATGCACGACGAATCGATGACTGAAAGGGGTCAAATTTAAATGTTTGATCGTTGTCATCTACATCATCAATCTCACCATCACGCATCACTTAGTTCGCTCTCGAAAGTCCATCACCCAGGCATAAAAAGCGATGATCAGCAAATAGAGAAGGGGCAAGCCGAATGCCACAATTAAAAACGCAGTGGGCCAGCCAAACAGTTCATGTGTCGCTAAATTTTTGGCAAAAATCAGCGGCAATAAGGTGAAGACCAGCGCAATAATGCTTAAAAATACAACCCAACGGCAACTAAAACGCCAGTTGCTATGTGAAGTTTTTATGCGGGTATTTTGATTATTTGCCATGTGCTTAGCATAAGCCCATATAAGCGATAACGGCCAGCACAAAAAGTGCCAGCCGTTTCACATTTTATTATTTATAGGGTCGTGCAAAGCGACAATTAGATTGTGTCTTCAAGCCGCCTAAAACAAGTCTCCTCACCTGTATACAGTGATTGTGTCACTATTTATACACATGAGGCATCAGGGAATGCCCTAATATGGGGCGCTTTAAGGGTAAACGATAGGTTCCAAATTGGGGCAATCCACGTTTTGTTACTTTCTCGACTTTAAAACATGGTCTAGTCTATTTAACCCTTCGCTTACGTTTTTTGCTGATGTACCAAAATTCAACCTCATAAATGCTGGGCTACCAAATTGGCTTCCGGGTGATAGTGCAAGCCCATTTTTAAGAAATAAGTCTTCAACATCATTTAATTGAAGCTTGCTCAAATCAAGCCACGAGAGATATGTAGCTTGAATATTACTTTGACTGATTTGGTTATTTTTTCTTATAAATGCATCAATTTTTTTTAAGTTTTCACGTAAATATTCAATAAGCGCGAGACGCCAAGGCTCTCCATGCTTCATTGCCGCTTGCGTACAGATATAGCCGAGTAAAGAGGGCTCTGCTATGGTCGCATGCAAATCAGTTTGCATCGCTTTTCTCATTTGATGATTTTCAGTCACCGCCCAAGCTAACCCCATACCGGGAAAATTGAATGTCTTATTGAGTGACATGAGCGTAACGGTTCTTTGAGAAATATCGGCGTTTAAACTTGCGATAGGAATATGCTTGGCTGTTTTGTCTAATACTAAACCGGCATGAATTTCATCTGAACAAATAAGTAAATTATTTTCAATTACAAACTCAGCTAAAGTGGTCAACTCTTTTAACGTAAAGACTGTGCCACCCGGGTTTTGTGGGTTACAAAAATGCATCAGCTTGGTATTTTTTTTTACATATTGATTAAGCTCTAACCAGGGGAGCACCCAACGGTTATGGCTTAAAACCATGGGTATTTCAATAAGCTCTTGTTGTGCTTGGGTCACAGCCAATCGTAGATGTTGATAAACAGGCTTGGGTACAAGGCATGATTGACCCACTTGCATGAATTGACGCGTAGCGGTGTGTAGCCCAGAAATTACACTGGGTAAAACGACTACCCATTCTGGGTCTACCTGCCATTGATATTGCTCAAAAAGATATTGAGCGATTTGCTCTTTGAAACCTTGCGGTGCCTGGGTGTAACCAAACGTTCCAAGGTTAATTCTTTGATTGAGGGCCTCTTGAATGCAGGGAGCCACTTTAAAATCCATATCCGCTATCCATAGCGGCAAGATCTCTGTTGAGTATTTATTCCATTTAATTGAGTCAGTGTTGTGACGATCAGTGGGTATGTCAAAGTCAAATTTCATATCGGGCCACACATTTAAGTGGGGTCTCTAGCAAGACGCAAACCTGTCATTTGCCACCGTGCTGAGGTAGGAAAGAAATTGCGGTATGTCGATCTCACATGCGAGCAAGGCGTCAAGCACGACCCTCCCTTTAATACCATTTGATTCACCATGAACTTACCGTTATATTCGCCCGCAACGCCGCCCCAAGGTTGGTAACCTGGGTAAGACATATAGTGGCTCGATGTCCATTCCCAAACATCACCAAAAAACTGAATTGGCTTTTGAGTGACTTGTGTTTGAATGGGTGTCAACAGATTAGATTCCAACAAATTACTATCTGGGGGAATGGCAGAAACGTTTTGATCGACAAAGCATTCCCACTCGGCTTCGGTAGGCAGCCTAGCGCCTTTAAAGTTTAAGTCAGTCGCACTTTTCCAGCGAGCAAAGGCATCGGCTTCGAAATAACTAATATGACTAACGGGTGCATTGAGGTCTAGGGGTTGATTGCCATGAAGGGTAAAAAAAGATGTTTTATCATGAAGTGTGTACCAATAGAGTGGTGCACGAACGTCCTCTTTTTTTAGCCAAGACCAGCCTGCATCAAGCCACCATCGATAATCGTCATAACCGCCATCAGCTATAAACGCTTGCCATTCAGAGTTACTTATTAAACGATGCCCCATTTCATAGGGGTTTAAATAAACTGAATGTCGGGGCGCTTCATTATCAAAATAAAAATCAATATTTTGAGATTTCACACCAATTTCTTGAATGCCTGAAGGGCCAGGCAACCAAGCCATTTTAGGTAATGAAAGCTCATTTTCTAAGGGCTGTATTACGCTCTTTTTGTATGTTGGGTACAACCCACTACAAGAGAACAAATGCTTAATGTCTGTTAATAATAGTTCTTGATGTTGCTGTTCATGCTCAATACCTAATCTAAAAATCCAGTGAAGTTCGTTTGATGAACATGTCGTGAATAATTTTTGAATGCGTTCATTCACAACCCTTCGCCATGACATCACTTCATCTAACGAGGGCCTAGTCAGCAAACCCCGATCGGGCCGAGGGTGTTTATCACCTAACGCATTGTAATAACTATTAAAAAGCGCTTGATAAGCCGGGTTCCAAGGCTTAAAGTCTTTTTCATAATGTTGCAAAACAAAGGTTTCAAAAAACCAATTGACATGTGCAAGATGCCATTTAGCAGGGCTAGCATCAGGCATAGACTGTGCTTGACAGTCTTCTGGGCTCAGCGTGGCGACCAGACTTTCTGATGTTGCTCTGACTTGCAGAAAATGATTAATCAGCTCTGTTGTTTGAATGGGCATAAATCACAGCGTAGTATTGGTTAGGATCAGTCCAAATTTTGAGATGCTTAAAACCAGCATCTGTAAGGAGGTGTTTAATTTTATCAATCGTATATTTGTGTGAGTTTTCGGTATGAATTCGTTCGCCTTTCTTGAAATCACGTTTTTGGTTAGACCATGAAACAGTGACTTCTTTTTGTGCCTCTAAGTACATTTCAACACGATGTAATTTTGAGTTAATTTCAATATGGTGGCAAAAATCTTCAATTAGAAAATCTGAACCTATCAGCGCATTCACATTTTGCAAAATATTCAAATTGAAAGCCGCTGTCATCTTTAATGGATCGTCATAGGCTAATTTTAATGAGCGCTCATCTTTCCATAAGTCTAAGCCTAAAAGAAGGCCCCCACCCTGCGCTTCATCATAAATTTGCTTAAGTAATGTGGCAGCTTGTTTGTCATTAAAATTACCAAGACTCGAACCTGGGTAGAAAAATACCCTTTTATTTTTATCGACTGAAGGGGGCAAATCAAGTTTAGAAGAGAAATCAACACCCACACCAAGCATTTCAATTGTGGGGTATTGGGCTTGTAGCTTAGGCAAAATTTCTTTTAAAAAATCGACTGAAATATCAACTGCAATGTATGTTTTAGGCTCAAGTGATTCGAATAAACCAGCCGCCTTCTTACAGTTGCCAGCGCCTAAATCAATGAATGTCATGTGCTTGCCAATCTCTAGGGCAATATCACTTAAGTGGGTATTCAGTATTTCTGCTTCTTTTCGAGTCAAATAATATTCAGGAATGAGAGTAATAATCTCAAAAAGCTTTGAACCGAGCAAATCGTAAAAAAGTTTAGACGGAATACTTGCTATTTCAGATAAAAGACCTGCTATAACCTCTTCCCCCAAATCTGACTTTTTCATTTCATGATTTTCTAGAAATGTAATCACTGCTGGCATATGCGCTTCCTATTGTTGTTGCCTAACGCGTTCATTTTTAACTAAGTTTAAGCATAATGAATGTTTAACCATTTACTATTTAATGATTTACCCTAAACCGCTTGCTTAACGAGGGTTATGGTGTGGTGGCGAAGTCAATATTTTTCATCTTGCCGGAAAAGCATTTTCATATTGTCGGCAAACATCATATTTGTTAATTTCGTTGCTATGATAAGCAGGTGATTAATTTATTGGGTGAGCCTGCCATGAAAGCCATTTGGAATGACACTGTGATTGCAGAATCTGATGACACGGTCGTAGTTGAAAATAACCATTATTTTCCCCGCCATTCAGTTAAAGCTGAGTACTTAAAAGCTTCTGATTTGCAATCATCATGTCCTTGGAAAGGAACGGCCAAATACTATTCATTAACCGTTGATGGCAAGGTAAATGAAAATGCGGTTTGGTTTTACCCAGACCCTAAAAACGCTGCGATAGAAATTAAAGATCGCTTGGCTTTTTGGAAAGGTGTTGTGGTTCGGTAATCAACAAATTTTTTTTAAATAAGGTGGTGTCGATTTTTTCAACAGAATCAATTCATGAGGGTTGAATTAAAAAAACCACATTAAAAAAGACCGCACGAAGCGGTCTTTTTTAATGTAAATAACGATTACATATTTTCAATCATCACATCGCCAAAGCCTGAGCATGACACTTGCGTAGCACCTTCAAGCAGACGTGCAAAGTCATAGGTAACCCTTTTTGAGAGAATTGATTTTTGCATGCTGTTAATAATGCAATCAGCCGCTTCAAACCAACCCATATGACGCAACATCATTTCTGCAGACAAAATCTCTGAACCGGGGT
>DITR01000077.1:12092-63893 GCA_002422175.1 Alcaligenaceae bacterium UBA6179 | reverse complement strand
TACGAGAGTACGGGGTTGGGCCTGCACCCTTAAGTTGCAACTCAAGCGACCCTATCGGACTACTTATTTCACCTAAATAATGTGCACGACCATCACCTAGTTGCCCCGCCCAGACACCAAACTGGTGACCGCTGTACACAGCAGCCAATGGGTTACAACCCGGTAGGGGTTGAGCACCACTCGCCAAGTCTAGAAACTCAGAAGATTTAATTTGCTCAAGTGTCAAACCCAAATCGCTCGCAAAGTTAGCATTTACATGAAATAACCGTGCCGTTTTAAGCGGTGTCGTTGGAGTAGTGGTAAAAAAATAGGTGGGTAAATCTGCGAAAGACTGATTGGTTGAACTGTGCGTTAATTGAACGGTAGCTTGAGTCAGCGTCATATTTTTTATGTAACCTGATTAATTACGATGCACGCCCTGCTCTTTTTCAAGTTTAGAGGCGAGTTTGGCCGCTTTTTTAGCTGGTCTGACATAAAGAATGGCTGAGAAAAAGAAAACCGTTGAGAAGAAAATTTCAAACCATGCCATCAGAATTGACGGACCAGGGGGGTCAGACATCACGCGCACAACGCCCTCCATTAAGTAAAGCAGCACTAACATTGAAGACCATTGCAACGTATAGTGACTTCCTTTAGCGACCCCACGTATAGCAAACGCTAGTGGCACGGCTTTTAAAAAGAGAAGTGAACCACCCGGTTTAAGAGGAGCAAGCCATAATTCCCACAAAATACAGAGCAAAAACAAGCAAATTAAAGAAAATAAAGCTGTGTAACGATAGCCGGGCGGGGCTAATACCAGCTCATTTAATGCTGTCGTTGGGTTAGTGGGTTCACCATTCATATTAATATTATGACTGAGTTAAAAGGGTTGAACATGACGCGTGCTCGCAGAAAAGGGGTATTTGAAACAACACGATTAATTTTGGTTGCGATGCGTGACGACCGTATCATTGAAATTGCAGGCAGTTTAGCTTTTTCTTCTTTGTTAGCGATCGTTCCCCTTTTAGCCTTGGCATTAGCATTATTTACAGCATTTCCAATTTTTAACGATTTTGAAGCGGCACTGCGCAACTTTCTGGTTGAGCAATTGATGCCTGAAAGCTTTTCCACAACGGTTATGGAATACTTAAACACTTTTGCCATGCAATCATCTAAATTATCCGCTGTAGGCGGAATTTTTTTGATTGCGACAGCGCTATTGATTATATTTAGCGTCGAGTCAGCGCTTAACAAATTGTGGCATGTAAGAGAAAACCGAGGTGTAGCGCAAAGAATCTTTATTTTTATGGTTTTTATATTACTGGGTCCACTTGTTGCAGGTGCAAGCCTTTGGACATCCGCTTATTTAGTTCGTGAATCGTTAGGTTTAGTGCCTAAATTGTTATTACAAACGCATTACTTGAGCATCACCGTTAACATCGGTTTATCTACCATTGCATGTTCTTGGTTATTCGTGGTGGCACCTAACTGTAAAGTTCTGTGGCGTCATGCATTGATAGGTGGTCTTTTCACAGCAATTTGCCTTGAAGCAGTTCGATTAGGGCTTGCTTACTATCTCAAACAATTTCCAACATACACCGTTATATACGGTGCCTTCTCGGTTTTACCCGCTTTTTTAATTTGGGTTTACCTATCTTGGGTGTCATTTTTATCTGGGGCCACCATAGCTGCAACGCTTGGGCGAGTAAAAAAAGACTTTTTATTAAAAATAGATTCTATTTAAAGACAAAAACGTTCAAATTTGAAGCGCTGTCATGGCAACTACCGTGACAAGGTATAAACTCAAACATACAATTAAATCAAATAAACGGAGACAAATCGTGCTTAAAGTTAATGAAGTTTTGCGCGTTAAAGGTAACACCTTATATACCTGCACACCAGACGCCAAAGTTGAGCAAGCCGTTCAAACCATGAGCGAACATGACATAGGCTCTCTTGTCGTGATGGAGCACGGAACGTTGGTTGGCATGGTCACTTTTAGGGAAGTCATTCGGCACGTGCATAAAAATCTTGGCAAATTAGGTGACTCCACTGTTCGTTCAATCATGAACGATGCGCCAATTAGTGTATCGCCAGCGAGCGACGCTGATGAAGTACAACGCCTTATGCTCACTCATCACGAACGCTATGTTCCTGTCATGGACGGCCCTGTTTTGCTCGGTGTCATTTCTTTTTACGACATGGCTCAAGCAATTGTTGCTGCGCAGCAATTTGAAAATTCGATGCTCAAAGCGTATATACGTGACTGGCCTATTGATAGTAAGCCTGAGTAGTGGGCTGTCTAATTGGGGTTAACTTAATAGTGGGTTGACCAGCAGCAACTTGATTGAGTAAATCTTTGTTTACTTAATCAAAAACTAAGTTTTGGTAGTTTTTTAAATTTTGCCAAGCATCTATTAATACGTTGACATCTTCACTAGATAACGTTTTTTGATCTGATAAAGCCCTACGCCAAAATCTTGAACCAGGAATGCCTTGCATCCAGCCAAGTAAAGGTCGCACTAACACACGCAAGGGTACCCCTTGCCTGACTTGCGATTCACAATAACGCGCATAGAATTGAATAACCTGATCGGCATCAGGCATAGAAGTTTCATGATTTAAAGCCACTGAAAGTTCAGATAAACAACCTGGGTTATGCCAAGCGGCTCGGCCTAACATAACCCCATCAAATGTCTTCAAAGCCTGGTGACAACTTTGCACATCTATTAAACCCCCGTTTAACACCACAGTCGCATCTGGAAACTGAGTCTTAATATGGGCGGCGTCTGCATAACGTAGCGGAGGCACTTCACGATTATCACGTGGCGTGAGCCCAGCCAATACTGCATTCCGGGCATGGGCGATAAATACTCTACAACCCGTGTCATACAAAACGCTGACAAATTCAGTCATCAAATGAATACTTTCATCGTAATCAAGCCCAAGCCTATGCTTGACCGTAACCGGCAAACTGACGGCATCTTGCATAGCTTTGATCGCATCGGCAACCAAACGAGGTTGCCGCATTAAACGTGCCCCAAAATCACCTTTTTGCACGCGTTCAGACGGGCAGCCACAATTTAAATTAATTTCATCAAAACCCCATTTTTCACCCAATTTAGCGCAATATGCAAGCGCAGCGGGGTCACTTCCCCCAAGCTGCAAGGCAACAGGGTGCTCGGCCGAATCAAAATCAAGGTGACGCGAAATATCGCCGTGCTGCAGTGCACTCGTCGTAATCATTTCGGTATATAAACGTGCTTTAGGTGCCAATAATCGATGAAAATAACGGCAATGCCTGTCAGTTACATCGATCATAGGCGCGACGCAAAGCTGCCAAGGTGAAATAGGTATTGATTCATCAGTCATTTGAGTATTTTATCAGCCTGAACTTGCCTTTTAGTGCTTAAACTTTTAGGCCTGCAAGCTAGTATCTAAACGTTTTCCAGCAGTAGTCTAAAATTCAACTTGTATGATGTCGCTGATAATAAATTGAATGCTATTAATCATGAACAATCTATTTTTTTTAAAATTTTAACTTTATGGCTGTTTTTACATTAATCAGCGAAGCTGATGCGCAAGCATTCCTCAAAAATTATGACTTGGGGGCGTTCAAATCGCTGACGGGTATTGCAGCAGGTATTGAAAATACCAATTACTTTCTTGAAACAAGTAAAGGTAGTTTTGTTTTAACTATTTTTGAAGTGCTCAAGGCCCATGAGTTACCTTTTTATATCGAGTTGATGCACCATTTAGCCTCTAGAGGCATGCCCGTCCCTCAGCCCCAAACCCAGCACTCTGGCAAACGATTAGCGAGCCTTCATAATAAGCCGACTGCAATTGTCAGCAAGCTTTCCGGCAATTGGGTGCCTGCACCCACCCCAGAGCATTGCAAACTCGCTGCGCAAACTTTAGCTCAATGCCATCTAGCGGGCGTTGATACACCCATTAAACAAGCAAACTTACGCGGTTCAGCATGGCGGCAAGCTACTGCGCCTAAGGTTATGCCATTTTTAAATGCTTCGCAGCAAAAGCTTATGCTCGATGCGCTTAAAGAAGATCTTCTCATCTGCCAAAGCAGTCAATGGCAAGCCTTACCAAGTGGCCCTGCGCATTGCGATCTATTTCGCGACAATGTGCTGTTTGATTCATCTGGATCAATTTTAAAAATGGGGGGCTTTATAGATTTTTACTTTGCTGGGGTTGAAGCGTTTATATTTGATATCGCTGTCGCTATAAATGACTGGTGTATAGACCGCAGTACTGGGGTTTTAAATCAAGATTTGGTCAATACGTGGTTAAGGGCTTATTCAGAAGTTCGCTCTTTCACCCCTGAAGAAAAAAATCTATGGCCTGCTACACTTCGTATAGCAGCCTTGAGGTTTTGGGTTTCTCGTTTATATGATTTTCATATGCCAAGAGCTGCCGAAACACTCAAACCACATGACCCCACTCATTTTGAGCGAATTTTGGCTTGTCGTTTTGATTTTGAACCCACTCTTTTAAACTGAGTTATCGCATGCAAGCTGCCGTTCTTCCCGCCATTGCAGGTTGGCAATGGGTATTTCAAGGTTGGCACATTTTTAAGCAACAACCTTTGGCCATGTTGACGTGGGCCATGTTGATCAGCTTTTTACTGATGGTTGCAACATTAGCCGCCCCTATAGGCCCGCTTATTTTTATTTGCTTGATGCCTGCGGTAACGTTCGTCACCCTAACAATATGTCGCCATATTACTGAAGGGCAAAAGATTTTCCCCTCTATGTGGATTCAACCACTCAAAACCAAAGGGCTGTTTCGTAAACTACTTGCCATTGGCTCGATCTATGTGGTGATGTGTTTAATAGTTGGTTTCTTGGCTTTTTTACCGTTCATAGACGAGCTCAGCCAAGCCATGCAAACCATGACAGATGCACAAGACCTTTCACCATTAATTGATGCGGTGCAATTGCCCATGATGATTTTTGCGGGTCTTTACGTTATTTTGGCGGCTCTTTTTTGGTATGCCCCTGCCTTAGTTGGGTGGCATGGCACCTCAACCATTCAAGCTTTATTTTTCAGTGCTATTGCTTGCTGGCGCAACAAATGGGCGTTTTTAGTTTATGGGTGTATTTGGGTTGGCTTATTTTTTGCAGTTGACTTGTTTAGTGGTTTGCTCGTTTCGCTTGGTATTTCGCTTGAAATGGCTGCAACACTTCAGGTACCTATCAACATTACATTAGGCAGCGTGATGTACTGTAGCTTTTACCCAAGCTACATCAGCGTATTGAGTCAACATCCAAATGCAGAAGTCATTGCTAACTAGGTTGTTGTGAAGTAATGGGTTTTAATGAAAGTGATTGCGTATGTTAATTTTGCTCAGTTAACAGGCTTTGCGTTGTCGCTCATCAATCAAGTGGCAACATAATAACTACTTGTTTAACAACCAATAGGCGCGTTCAATCGCATCACAATACTTACAGATATTTTTTTCATCAAAATCTTTTGTTTCAACAACTGCCACAGCTTGTGGGTGGTAAGCCATTCGCCAAGGCTTCAAGCTGGGTATGCATTTTAATATTTGACCTGTTGATCCTATAAAAAATACACCAATCGGAACTTGCATCGCGCAGGTATGAACCATATTGCATTTGGGTAAAAGAAGCGCAAAATCGGATTCTATCTGATTGACCCCAAGTAAACCTTTCAATCTTTTAAAAAATGAATCGGCAACTTTTAAATTGACATGCGACATCATGCACCAAGCCCAGCACTGACCCAAATGGCAAAACCCAAGACTAAAAATGTACACGGAAAAAAACATACCACTAACGGAAACAACATACGAACAGGAGCTTGCAAAGCCTTTTTTTCAGCAGCCAATAAATGACTAGCCCTCAATTGACGTGCGTGCTCTGACAATATTCCCGCTACACTCATACCCCTTTGTTGCGCCTGTATGAGCGACACACAAACTTTTCTCATTTCATTGTGACCCGTATTCATCATCATATTTCGCATTGCTACGTCATAAGCAATACCTGAGCGAATATCAAATACATACTGTTGCCAAGCCAACTTTAGCGCACCCAGTTGAATATGCTGTAATGAAGTTTGAATGCCCGTCTGAAGATTCATGCCTGAAGTTAACGTCATACAAAGCAAGTCAATAAAATAGGGTAAGTCGTTTGAGATTTGATGCAATTGATTTTTAATTTTAGAATTTACAAATAAAAACAACCATAAACGAATCACCACAATACCTATCAACATGATTAACCACTGTTGCGTTGATGCATACAAAATACCGGCAGCTGCAATCGTTAAGCCCTCTCGCAAAATAACCCAATCAACCGCCTCTAAATGATATAGACCAGATCGATTAAGTCGTAATGAAATTTTTTCACGGGTGGACCAGCTCAACTGCTTGGCTATACTTTGACGAAACGTCACATAAGCAAACCGATTGTAAGCATTTATGAACAGTATAAAAAACAACCAAACGCTTACAAACACCAAACAATCAATTACCCATTTTATTTTAAGTATTGCACTTAAAGCATCAAGCATATGAAACTCTGTTTATTTTTGAAAGCCACCACAAACCAACTATTTCAAGCAACCCAACAACTAATAAAATACTTTGACCAACAGTAGTTGAAAACAAATGCTCGCTGAAACCTTCATCTAATTGATGCATGGTTAGTGCCAGACCAATGGGCATAGCGGCCATCACCCACGCCTGCATGACGCCTTGCGCTGTTAAAGCACGCAATCGCTCTTGTGCGTGAAGATCAGCTTGTAAGCCATGTGCTGTTAAATCAAGCGTTTGAGCTAATTCACCACCCGTTTGATAAGACACTAAAACAGCCGCAACAATTTTTTGCACAGCACGACCCTTCATACGCACACTTAAATGTTTAAAAGCGTCAACAAATGTGACGCCTAAACGTTGTTCTCGCTCTATCAAACCAAACTCTTCGGTCAATGGTGCTTGTGAGTATTCAAGCAAAGCCGACAAAGCAGCCGAAATGCTTGCACCTGCCCGTAAATTTGATGCAATTGAGAATAAAGCATCAGGCAATTGCATTTCAAAGCGCTTAATGCGACGCTTATGAGCCCATTTCAACAAAAACTGGGGTAATACCCAACATATTGCAAGCATCGCGAATGTCAAGATCACATGATGCGTCAAGACCCAAACCAACAAAGCTAAAACACCTGAAAGAGTTAGAACAACAGGCCAAATAACAGAGACATCAAAAAATAAAAACAAAGATCTAAAGTCTGTTTGTGCATTTTTGGTAAAGGCCTTTCGATAAGATAGAACGCCTGACCAAATCTTTTTTTGAAGAGCTATGGTTAAGAGGCTTACAGATAAGGCAGCAAGCATTAACAATACATAATGCATTACCAGACCTGTTCTTGAATATGGTTTACACCAAACCACTCTGCGTCAATCGTTACACCCGCTAGACGCCATTCATTCAAAAAACTAGGCGGTAATGATGCCATGCAAAATTGATTAGCCTCAACTTTAAATCTCATAATGGGTTGAGTTTGTATCAGACCAGACTCAATACCCGTCACCTCATCAATTGCAGTGATTACGCGTCGACCGCAGGGTAAACGGGTTTGTTGAATAACGAGTTGAATAGCACGTGAGATTTGGTCTCGAATGGCAGGCAATGGTAATGACATACCCGCCATTAAAACCATCGTTTCTAAACGTGACAGGGCATCACGAGGTGAATTGGCATGCAATGTTGTTAATGAGCCGGCATGACCTGTATTCATTGCAGCAAGCATATCAACTGCCTCAGCGCCACGACACTCACCCACCACAATACGATCAGGTCGCATACGCAATGCATTTTTAACTAAATCACGAATCGTAACCTGCCCTTTTCCCTCTGTATTGCCAGGCTTACTCTCTAAACTTAAAACATGTGGATGAGTAATTTGCAGTTCTGCTGCATCTTCAATAGTGATAATTCGCTCAGTAAACGGGACTTGACTGGCTAAAATATTAAGTAAGGTTGTTTTACCAGAACCTGTACCACCTGAAATAAGCATGCTAAGACGTTGTTCAACACAACATTTAATAAATAATGAAAGCTTTAAATCGAGGGCTTGAAGGCGAACAAGGTCGTCAAGGTTTAATCTTTTAGTTGGAAATTTTCGAATAGTGAGACATGCCCCACCAATGGCTACTGGTGCTATCACGGCATTCACCCTTGAACCGTCTTGTAAACGAGCATCAACCATGGGGCTTGCATCATCAATACGACGTCCAATTGGCATCACAATACGTTCTATAACCGTTCTGAGCGCCTCATCACTAGCAAACTGAATATTGTGTTGAATCAGTTTGCCATTTTTTTCAATAAATATATGATCGAAGCGATTTACAAGTATTTCACTCACTGAGGCATCATCAATGAGACTTTGCAAAACACCTAAACCAACGGTGTCACTGACAACTTCATAAACTAAACGCGCCTGCTGAGCGGGGTCTAAACCGAAATGATCACGCAACAACATGGTCTCGAGAATTCGCTGACATTGATCGCGAAGCAACGCATCAGACAATTTTGATAAATCTCGCTTCTGCACATCAAGCTCTCTAACCAGGGCCGCATGCAAATTTTTACGAATATCATCTGAAATGGGCAAAATAGTTTGCGCAACGTTAACATCAAAAAAAGCTTGATTTTCAGCTAATGCATTTGCTTTATTTTTATACGCATCCTCTTGGTTGGAGTGATCTGAATTTAAATTAAACCGGCTTGAGTGAGTTGATTGATTTAATTGACCTAGTTCATTTGATTGATCTGATCGATCTAATTTTTGATAGTGACTGATTGAAAGTGACAAGTTGGGGTCAATGATTTGATTTGAATCATTTAAAACCGCTGTATGGGTTGCTTGAATCTCTACAGGATGAGCCTGATCAATGCCAACAGCCTTAATAGCTAGGTCAGCTAGTAATTCAACAGGCAGTTGTTGCAACTTTATGCGACAAGGTCCGATTTGAATGACATCAGTTGGAAAAATCGGGGCATATTGTGCGACTCTTTTTAGGTTAACGCGTGTGCCACCTAAACTCCCAAAATCTTCAATTTGTATGACGTCACCTAACAAATCAACCATGGCGTGGTGTTTCGCAACTCGCCAATTATTAATTCTTAACGTGCATCCCACATCTCGACCAATTTTAATCGGGGGGTTAAGTTGACAATGCACTTGAGTACCATCTTCGTAAACCATCTCAATCTTAATCATTAAATTCCAATATATTCTGTGTACGGCCTGGTATGTAATCAGCCTCTTGATGTTGCATGAGCCACTGTGAATAAATATTTTCATCAGCCAATTGATTCATTTCACTTTTTGCAATTTTTTTATTTTTTTCATTTGATAAATCAGGTCGTATGGGTAATTGCAACCTTGCTGGCTCAGGAAAGCTTTGCTGAATTATTTGCTGACCCTGATCTACTCGATTCATTAAATCGGGGTGGCGTGGGCTAACTAAAACGGGCGTTACAAAAATTGCCAGTTCGGTATGACGTGATTGCGATTTATTCACACCAAACAAACCACCCAAAATGGGTACCTCACTTAAACCTGGTACACCAGACTGGTCGCTAGCTCTTTCACGTGAAATAAATCCGCCCAATACCAATGTTTGACCTGATTGAACATTAAATTCAGTACTGGCTTTTCTGACTTTCATTGCAGGACCTGCATTCGTTTGAATGCTGGGGTCAATGGAACTTACCTCTACCTCTACCCTTGCACGAATGGCACCCAATGCATCAACATGCGGCGTAACCTGAAGTGAGACGCCGTACTTACGAAAGGTGGTGGTACTTTTGCCGTCTTTATCAACTGATGAGTATGGCACTTCACCCCCAGCTAAAAACGAAGCCGCTGAGCCGCTTCGAGCAAGCAATTGGGGTTGAGCCAACATCACTGCCTCGCCTTTTTGAGATAAAGCGTGCAAACGAGCAGACAACAACCCATTCAAGCCAAGAACCGCCGCTGGACTTAATGCATTGGTTTGCGACAACATTTGATCTAAAGGTTGAGGTACCGAGGGTGTTGCAACACCACTGGTTCGCCCTTCCCACGCCAAACCTGTGTAAAGACCGCCATGTGTAGCAGGATCCCACCTCACACCCAACTCTTTCATTTTTGAATGGGGCAATTCAAGTACTTGAACATCAAGTAAGACCATTCGATCCCACCCCATTTGTTCAGTTAAGTCAATGATGTCAGGAAAGCGTTCTGCTAAGCCTTTAATGCGGGCTCGTGTTTGATCGCTTAAATGCTGACCTTCAATGACTATTTTTCGACCCACCACTTTACTTTTAGCGTCAGGATATTCGGCTAATAGGTCTGAGACTTCTTTATGCACATGGCTGATCTCTGCGGATTTGACATGAACCCGAAAAGACTGACGCTCACCTTGTTTTAACCAGACATCAACTGAAGTCAAACCCGCTTGTTTCGCAAATAAAATGATTTCACGACCATTGAGATGACTGGCTTGCAAGATTTGACTGTTACCCACTGCAATGCGCACAACGCCTTTAACCTTAACGACATGCGCATGGCCTGTATCAATTTCAATATTTTGTATAAGTTTGACAGGTTGGTTGGCAGACACCGAAAGCTGAACATTCAAAAAATTGCACAGGAGTAACACTAAAAATTTATGACCTATTCTCAAAACCAACTCAATTTAAAAGATATAGTTTCAAATATTTTCTGGATAAAAGCTGATGTGTCATGATTCATTTATTAGCGCTATCCTCAAAATCGAAATCATTTAATAAATCACCATAAATAACTGTGATGGGTTTAGGTTGACCAAAAGTTGCATCAACCCCTGCAAAACCGGCTAAATGACCGGTGGGTACTTTTGAACCGTGCAGACCCATTCCAGCATCAAGACCCTGATCAACACGCAATACTGCAGTCAAAATGCC
Organism: Alcaligenaceae bacterium UBA6179; assembly: GCA_002422175.1. GTDB lineage: Bacteria > Pseudomonadota > Gammaproteobacteria > Burkholderiales > Burkholderiaceae_B > Algicoccus. The sequence continues at coordinate 52,938 of DITR01000077.1, read as the reverse complement.
ATCTTGACGTGCTGAAACCAATTTAATTGCTTCATTAGGCGAGACATCAAGTGTGACGCTACTAAACTGTTTTGCTTTGTCGCCGTCATAAACAATTGACTCAGTGAGTTTTTGATCTGTGGCTAAGACTTGAACTGCTGAAACCAATAAAGATGTGACGCGTTTGCCTTCATGTTCAAACGTCACAAAAAGATCAATTGAATCACCCGGTTGTAATAACCCTGATATAGCGTTGACATGGTCAACAGGAATTGTTAACGCACGCCGCCCCGGCTTAAGCCTTGATGTGAGTGCAACCGACGTAGGGTTTGAAAGCGTACCTGCTGCGAAGGGCTGGCCTGAAACCATATTTTTGAGTAAAACCATACCTTCTAGCTCATAAGCTTGATCAACATCGAAGGTATCAGCATCAGCCCAATTTTTAGGTATGGCACGTGTTGCCAAGTGTTCAACAGTAATAATGGTTCCCTTGCTTAAATTTTGAACTGCCACAATGCGAGTGACTTCAGGAACTTTAGCTTGCTCTTCAATGGCTTGTTTTTGAATAACAAGATAATAATCAACACCCCAAGCTGCCAAAATAGCCATCGCAAGGGGAATTAAAAATGTTAACCACAAACGAAAATTAATTTGAGTAATACGATTTAGCATCCAAAAGTTCTTTTAAAAGAGGTAATCAAATTAGATTAAAGTTAATTGGAAAATAATTTTATGAGCGATAACAATCCATTAGGGGCGTTTTCTGTATGCAACAAGGTATGTAACACCCACGACACATTTTCATGTGTTCCAGTAAAAGAAATGAACTGCCCATCTCGTGATTTAATCGCTTCGCAGCTTAGTTTTACGGCAAATACACACACATTTTTAATTCGTAATGAAGGTATAACGACATCGTATGAATAACATTTAATAGGTAGTTTTTTAACAATCGGTTCAAGTAGGTTAGCCATGCTGCATTCACTTGAAAACTGAGCCTCGTTATTTTTTATGTGTTGATATGGTTCGGCATAACTAGCGGGAATAGAAAAAAATATGGTGTTCAGTAGTAGCCACATTACGTATTTTTTATGATCAATAAATGAAATGACATTTCCTAAAGGCTTTTTATTCATGCAGTTAATGATTTTTAATATAACTAGGCTCAATGTTTGACCATTGCGTTAGCCAGTCAGTTTCTGGCGGTTTTCGCCGCCAAGGCAGATCAACCGCAGTTAAACCGGGCTTTAAAAACCACACTTTGGCTTGACTTTTTAATGCTTGAGCACGCCATGCAATTAGGTTTTGTTTAACGCGAACTGAGGTTTCGTGATGAGTTGACGTTGCCCCTATACCGCTTAAAAACGATGCATGGTGTTTAAAGGGATGTTCTGCTTTTACGCTGACCCAGTCACGTTGACCCAAACCCCATTGAGATTGTAAAAATGTATGTGATCGATCGCGCTGACCTGAAACAAGGCTCATACCCAACACAACGTCAAGTTCTTTAAAAATTGATTTTTTATGCGCGACCTGATGCACATGATCAGACCATTTAAACCATTGATAAAACTGCATTCCCACTTGGTGCAAAGCCAATAAAAATACACTCATTAATAACAAAGTGACTACGGCCTCTGCGAGGACCTGACCGGTTTGATTCTGGTCATGATGTTTACCCTTTACAAGACATGACGAATTTTTAGTCATCTTGAACCTTGATTCTTTTGGCTTGCCAAAACGATTGATATAAAAATGATGAATGACGATTATGCTGATCTGATTCATCGACTTTTGAAAAATAGACTTGAGCAGAGGCCTGAGTGACTAGTTGTTTAGGACTAAGCTTTTTGGACAGCCTTTTTAAACCTAATGTGTGCCAATGCACTCTAGATGAGGGTTTTGCAAACCAATCATGATCAAGCTCAACGCTCATTGTTAAAATGAATGGTCTGTTAGCGTCTTTTAGCGTTGCCGGTTCGGGGGTTTCATGAGCCTGCCAAGTTTGTCGTTGCCTACTTGCCCACGCTGCTGCCAATGTGTTGCGAGGTATGCCGACTAACCAACCCACATTATTTATTGCACCCTGTGCCCACTGCCGAAAAGTGCTCTGATTAAATCGGCGTGGTGCGATGTGTTTTTTATCAAAGGCAAGACTGCTCGATTCGGTTGATACATTTGCCCAACCCATCGGGTACTCTCTTAAATAACAGATAACGGGGTGTACTTTTCGTCTCGCATGAAACGACAATGAATCTGTCGCCTCGTAGTAACCTGATGCATGAATTGTTGTTTCACCTTGACGCCTTAAGGCATGTTGAACATGTGGGCACTTGGGATCAATGACCCAAAAATTACGCACTGAATCATTTCTAGGTTTTAAATAATCATGGCGCCCTATAACTTGGTCTAACCAGGGTTGCCATTGGTTTAAATTTTCGTCTTTTAAAACATCTTGGCTCGTCACCCCATTTTGAGTCACTTTTAATTGAATCGTTTTATCAAAGTTAACGTTGAACAATGAAAATATTGATGTTTGTAAACCATCACGCTTTAAGTTTTGCATCAACGTGTTTTGAATGACATGCTGTGTTTGATTGTCTATTTCATTCAGTAATAATTCTCTTTGCTTTTTAAGTTGCTTTTGAATGACAGCGTCATGGTTATGAAAAGCTAGTTTTAGATGTCTTAAGGCACCACTTGATTGAGCTGGCACAGCCAATTTTGCTGCTGCATAAGCCGCGGCATGATGAGGCCCAAAAAAAGCCCCTATAAGATATAAAGGTGGGTTATTGCGTCTAACTTGAATTTGCATTTGCTGTGCTTGATGCAGTGCACTCGCAACAGTAATGAGATGTGCCATAGCGACTTGGTGAGCCATCTGGGTTCGGTTAATGAGTGCGTGAGTATTCAATACCCGAGCCTGATAATGTGCGCCACTAAGAACGGCTGCTTGAGCGGCACGATTCAGTAAGTGTTGGGAAAGCACCCACTTTGTAATTAATATCATGTGTTGTAACGCCATGATGCTCATGGCAAGCATCAACAAACCAAGCAGCAAGGCTGCACCAGATTGTGACGGGTCGCGTTCATATCGCCAAGTCATGCTATTGACTATTTGATAAATTGGGTGTCAAGACTTAAGGGGCTGAGCCACCACCATCGGCCCCAAATGCTCGTAGGCTTTTTGCACCTTTTTGTGTGACTGCTTGACCCGCTGCACGACGTGCTGCTTGCGAAGCTTCACTACCGTCTTCTCCAGCAAGCTCACTGGCAATGGCCGCTGTTTGGGCACGAATGACTTGCCCAAATGATTGGTAGACAGCAATTGCCGCTACGGCTACCAATGCCACGATGATGATGTATTCGGTCATACCTTGACCACGTTCATTGGAAAATTTGGAGTGGTAATTTGTAAACATAAAGCGCCTTTTAAAAAGACGCTAGTGTGCTGTTTGAATGCGATCAGTACAATTCGTGTTTACCGCATAGCGGTTTCATAAGCGGGTATATTTTGAACTGTAAGCCCGGGTTGCTGTGAAACGATACCGCTTCGCAACCAGTTTAATGAGACGGGCCAAAGTGTATCTTTGAGTCGGTCATTAAAAAAAGAAAAATGCCCAATAACGGGTTGATTGATAGATTTTGGGTCAATACGTACATGATGACGGTCACTAGAAACATAGAGATCTAACAACCTATTTAAAGCGATAGCGGTACCAAACGGGTCATCTTCTGCACCAAACGCCATCATTGGGGCTTTGATCTGAGCAAACCGTAATTTAATTATGTGCCGTTGATGAACTGATTTAACGATACTCGGTATAAGATGTTGACCCATTCTGGCCCAGTTCATCGCAACATGTTTGGGTGTATCTTCCATCCACCCAAGTCGTTTAGCAGGTAAGTAGCCCAAAGTGGTAGCAATCAAGGGCATGAGCGCATGCCACTTGAAAACCATACCTAATTTATGTGCAGGTAAGTAATCACGCCAATACGCTTGCTGTGAACCCATGCTGAAAACGCGGCTAATCAAATAATTAGATGGGGCTAAACCAATCAATACTCCACCGATTGAATGACCCACGACTAAAATTTTTTGATTTGGGAATCGTTTGGCAGCAGTTTGCAAGACAGACTCAAAGTCTTGTTCACCCCAAATAACCCAGCTTGCCTTGAAGCCACGCAATGATTTAGGTTTAGACTCACCAATACCGCGATAATCATACGTTATGACATCAAAGCCCTGATCAAATAAGTATTGTGCAAAACGAAAATAGTATCGACACTTCACTGATGTAGCGGGATTAATGATGACAACATCTCGAAGTTTATTATTAACCGATGATGTCAATGGCGTAAATCGCCATTCAAAACCATGAATCTCATAACCATCTTGAGTTCTAATTTTGATGGGTTGAGTCATACATTACTTATTCAAAATCAATTTGCTGAGTGGGGTGCGCATTAGCAAATGCTGTCAGCTTTTCACAATTATCAGAAATTTTTTTTAAGGTGGGAAATTGATTCGTGTCAATCTCAAAACGAATAGCACTGTACATTTGTGGCACAAGCATACAGTCAGCCATAGTCACATTATCACCGAAGCAATATATGCCTCGTGTAGGGTGTTGAGCCAAATCGGTATCAAGTGCTTTCAAACCGATTGTTAACCAATTTTGCACCCATTGCAGTTTTTGTTCTTCAGTTAATTTTAAAGTTTCAACCAAGTACTTCAAAACCCTTAAATTTTGTAGTGGGTGAATATCACAGCAAATAGCTAAAGATAATTGACGGACACGGGCACGACCTTCAAGGGTCGATGGCATCAATGCGGGTGAAGGATGTTTTTCATCTAAGTATTCAATGATAGCCATAGACTGGCTGACTTGAAAACCTTGATCATCTAATAAGGGTACGAGTTGCTGCGGGTTCATTTTTCTATATTCAGCTTTAAATTGCTGACCGCCCTCTTTCATTAAATGAACAGGAATATAGCGATAGCTGAGCTCTTTAAGATTGAGTGCAATACGCGTTCTATAAGCCGCTGAGCTTCTATAGAAATTGTATAAAACGAGATCTTCATCAACACGTACGGTCCTTTTAGTGGATGTCATTGTTACGCTTCCCATAGTGACTTGATGACTTTAAAAGTAAAATTCATAGCAATATAATTTTTTCCTAGCGAGGAATAAGTATTTTTTGCCCTATATTCACTTGGTTATTTTTTAGATTATTTAGATCTTTCAATGTTTGGATGCTTAGTTGATATCTATATGCAATACTAACCAATGTTTCACCAGAACGCACTTGATGTCCCTGTGTCTTTTGATTTCGATTTACTTGAACTGTTGCTATAAATGAACTGGCTGAAGCTCCGGGTATAACCATGTTTTTTGCTGTTGGCAGTAATCTTATGTTGCGATTCAAATCATTCGCTTGGCGAAGCGTATCAACTGAAACATTAAATTTATGAGCGATGGCTTGAATGCTTTCTCCTTCGCGGGCAGAGTATTTTTTCCAACTAGTTAGATCACCTTGATATTCTGCTAAGTTAGCTAAATAATTTGGGGCTTTTTCAATCGGCAAAATGATCTCCGTATCAAGGTTTGCCATAATCACACCTTGATTAAAGCCTGGGTTAAGTGCCGTGAATTCTTCTAGTGGCATTTGCGCAAGCTTTGCAGCGACAGTTAAGTCAATATCTTGATCTTTTTTGATACTGACGAAGTATGGTTCATTATTAACGACTGGCAAAACAATAGAATATCTCTCTGGGTTAGAAATGATATTTTTAATGGCCTGCAGTTTGGGAATGTAATTTTCAGTTTCTTGAGGTAGTTTCAAGTTTTCAAATTGTTGTGTTTTGCCTGATTTAGCAGCTTGATTCATCGCACGTTTAACTGACCCCTCACCCCAGTTATACGAGGCAAAAGCCAGATACCAGTCGCCCTGATAATCAAATAAGTATTCTAGGTAATCAAGTGCGGCGTTGGTAGAAGCAATGGGGTCTCTTCGCTGATCTCGCCACCAGTTTTGCTCAAGTTTAAAGTGAGTACCCGTACTAGGAATAAACTGCCAGAGCCCGCTGGCCTGAGCAGACGAAAGTGCATTAGGGTTAAAGGCACTTTCTACAAAAGGTAATAAAACCAGCTCGGTTGGCAAATCGCGCCGATTAACTTCATTAACAATATAGTAAAGATATTTGCCAGACCTGTCGGCCATTCGTTGAAAGTACTCTGGCCGGGCCGCATAATAGGCTACCCATTTGTCGACTAACGGGTTACTGAGATTGGGTATGGCATAGCCTGTACGAATACGTTCCCAAATATCATTGGAATTAATTGTTAGATCTACTGTACGGCTATTAACCTCAGCAAGTTTATTTTGCTGAGATGGTAGGCTAGTGCACCCTATCAAGGTAACTAGACAACATAAAAAAGCACCATTCCAGTATCTCATTGATGGTTATAGCTCCCCCTAAGCTATGGCGTGCCTGAGGGCCAAATAGGAACTAACAACGTACTACCCACAACAATTTTGTCACTTTTAAGATTGTTTAATGATCTCAAAATCATAGGGTCAACTGAATACTGCTTGCCAATTGAAAAGAGTGTGTCACCCTTTTTAACCACAATATCTTTTGTGGGTACAGGTTTTAGCGGTTCGACTGGCGGTAACGGGGGTTCGATTGGCGCCGGTGGTGGGTTAACTTTTTTGTTAGCCTCGTTAGCAATATATTTAGGCAGGGTCATTGAGACATCTTGATCGGCAACACCTGTCCAACAGCGTCCGGCTCGAGCAGGAACAATGATGTCCATACGTGAAAGAGCCGATTGTGTCGAGGGTGATGTTTGAGCCGAAAGATATTCATAATCTTGAGCCAGTTGCATAACTGCCTCTGCACCATCCATGTCATACCGAACAGTAATTTCAGTCACACCTAATTCATCAAGTCGGCCTGCTGCTGCCGGAAAATCATTTGGTGTGAATACACGTGCACCATCTTGAAACTCTTCTAACATGGTTGGAAGACCCATTGAACCTGGGTAACGTTTAGTCAAAGTTAAATTATCTATTTTTAACTGTAATGACGTTTGACCACATTGCTCTGGTGACCACGCAAAACTATTGCTTGATTTCATATTAAGGTTACTCAACTCTATAGACTCTTCAGCACACTGAATAGATAACATCGCTGAGTAAGGCAATGCTTTGGCACTGGCATTCACAGACAATGGTAGCGATGAAAGAGAAAGTTTTGCGCTTTTACTGGTTGAGGCTTTGGCGCGCTGTTCTCGAACTAAAGTACCTACTCTGCTTGTTACGGCTTGATTCAAAAAGTCAATAAAGCCAGACGCAAAAGGTAATTTGTGTCCATTAAACTCTGTAATTGAAAATGTACCGCCATTACGATTAATAAAGTATCGATTTGGACCGTCAACAAGTGCCCAAACCGATCCATCTTTGCCAAACAATTGTTCACTTGCTTCTTTGGGGTTAATGGCTAACTGACTTTTCCAAATGACATTTGTGTCCCAGTCTTGTTGAACTTGACATGATGCTTGCTCTAAGTTGTAGGTAATTAACGCATTAATTGGACCACCAATAACCTTCCAAATCGCTTCATCATCAGCTCGGTTATATTGAGAATCTTTTCTAAAATTTGCTAAGCTTAAAGATAAATCTCTTAATTCAGATACTTTTTCATCTTTTGTTGCACCCGAAAAATAGCTACGCGCACTTTGAAAGTTTTGCTCTGGGCCGGCTAACGCTAGAGTGGTCGCTTTTAAAAGTTGCTCTTGATAACTTTGAAAAAGATTAAGATCTCGCGTTGCACCTGAGACCGCATCTGGCAGCAACATTGACCCTGAACCAATAGACCTACGAATGGCACCACCCGCAACGCTATTAATAGCAGATACAACATTCATTGTATTTTTTAATGGCGAAGTGCTTTGAGCTTGGTTTTGTAAATCAAAATAATAGCGAGCAAAGTTAAGCCAAGCTGGGGAATTTGCCTGTTCAATACTAGAAAATTCAGAATTTAGACGACTAAAGAACAAATAGAAGGGGCTCGTTTTAGTACCTAACGATTGAATCAGTTCTCGCCAAATGGGTTCAATACCCACTAAATTACCACTTCCAGTAAAGCCCGAAGAAAATGCTTGCCATGCGTCAAAACGAGCTGACAAATACCAAGTACGAAAAATATCAGTTTTTGTTATAAATTCAGGACTGTTTTGCAAAGCTTGCTGCAATTCATTTAAAAAACCGTTTATCTCTTTTTCGCCGCTTAGCGTTAAACTCGGTGCAATTTGCAGTTCTTGGTCAGTAACTAGGTTTCTGTTCCAGAAATTGCTCAACGTTATGGCATACACATTAGGCTGGACATTAGCCCAATCAGTCAACCACGCCATATGAGGTGACTTAAAAATTTCTTTTAAAAGCAATTCACGTGTATTTTTAAGGCTTACTTTAAGGTATGGGTCTGAAGGGTCTGACCATCCAATTGCTGCACTAATAAGTTCATCAAATTGATCTTTTAAAACTTCGCTTACACCCTCTTCATTCTTTAAAAGAATAAGCGGCACTTGTGGCATGGCATTTATTTGTTCAAAGTCTGCACCATTAATGCGCGCTTGAGTCATATTAATATATCGAATAGCGCCTAAGAACGTATTGGCTTTCATCACAGAATCTGATGAATTCATACCCCGTTCGGCCCTTTTGTTTACACCTAAACCAGATGCCTGAATTTCCCTAAACCTTTGAATAAATGCTTGTTTTAATTCTTTTTCTAATTGTCTTACATCAGGGCTAAATGCAAGCCAACTTGTTTGCCAGTTTTTTCCTTCTTGCAACAATAGCTTGACCACAACCAACAATGTATCAAGGTCTCGCATTTTAGAACTAACGATTGAATCATCATTTGTTAAAGCTTGAGAAAACTCTTTAGGAATCGATGCTTTAAAACGCTCTACTGTGTTTGATGTTGTAATAAATGAAACAGTTAAAAAAACAACGAAAGCAGAACAAAAAAGTAACCATGCCGTAAAAGCCATATTTTGAGTGACTTTGCGCCAACGACCCACTATTTCGCCCGGCAAAAAAACATAACGTTCTTTGGGTAATATGCGGGCAAATACATCATGAATGAACAAGCCCTTTTTACCTTCTATTGAATCAACCTCAACCTTTTTAACAGTCGGTAAGATTGCTTTTAAACGGCTGGGTAGTGATCCTTCCTGGCGCCCACTGGTCAAGAAAAGCCCTCTCAAATAAGGGTGTTCTAAATAGGGATTTTCGCCAAAAACAGTATTAATAAAAATTTGTAACCCGGTGCGTAACCGCTCTACTTCACCAGGAAACATGAGTATTTCTGGGGACATAGCCACACCGCGGACAGCCATATCAAGTCGCATGGTGTTTAAGCGTTGCACGATTGTATCGATTGCGCTGTTAACAAAATGATTTTCGTCACGTAGATCAGTGGCATCTTCTGACAAATAACCCAACGCTTCTTGCGATTCGGTATTAGAGAGATTTTCAGCCCAAGGCATAAAACCAAAAATTTGATCTGCTTTGGTTATCATGACGTAAATAGGAAATCTTTTTTCGAACATGCGCATAAGATGGTCTATGCGTTCTCTAAGCGCTCTTCCGCGAAGCTCAAGCAGCTCTGCATTGCCCATTAACAAATCGTCTGCTGCAACAACAAGCACTAAACCGTTTAGACCTTCACCAGATCGATATTTAGTGAACAATTCTAAAAGGTAATTCCATTCCTCTTGATCTTGTTCAAGACCATCTGGTGAAACATACCGACCAGCAGTATCTAAAATAATAGCTTGGTTAAAAAACCACCAATCACAATTTAAAGTTTGTACAATTTTTTTTGTTTCGGCAGTTTGTCGCATCATACTGCTTAACCGCGAGCGAGTGATTGCAGTTGTTTTACCTGAACCAGACTCACCTATTACCATATACCAAGGCAGCACGTAGAGTGGGTTGCCAAAGCGCCGCAATTGCGACTGCTTCAACATGTCGATCACTGACTTCCATTTTTTAGCTAAAGCTATTTTAAAGTTAGCGGGCTCGCTACTAATACGAACAGCTGCTTTTTGAGATGCTAAAAGTTTATACTTTGATCGAGATATAAGAATAAATCGACGAATTGCACCTATGCCAAAATAAAACCCTAACATACCAAAAAATACGGCAAAAATTCCCCATGTTGGCCATTCCATAGCCAATACGAAAAGCCAACTAAATGCCGCTAAACATAACAAAATGACAACAGCAAGAATAAAAAGTAAGATCGACTTCATAGCTTCAACATTTGCGTAATACTGTCAATTTTTTGCGTTAAATCATAGTTAAAAATAAGCGCTAAGGCAAAAATAAAAAGAATTGGGCCAAAGACTTTTAGTAAAAAAAGTCGTCTTTGACGAACCTTTTTTTTAACTTGGCTCGTTTCTGCTGATAAGACTCGATAGGCTTCAGGGAACAAATGATCTTCGCTGGAAAGGCTTGAGATATCTTTGTTTGGACGAATCATTTTGTACTGATCAAGCCGAAGTTGAACAAGTGCTGGGTCATTCGGATGTTGACTATAACGGCCTAAAAAGCCCATAGATAAACATAATACAAACAGTTCTCTCAGCTCATTATCATTTTGCGAAAGGGCTTCAAGTCGATCGTAAAAAAGTACACCAGCCAGACTTGTTGAAAATATTTTTTTTTGTAACATCAATGGTCGCCAATCATGATTTACCTTCCAAGCAGGCAAATTACCTAAACGTTCATCGCACCAGGCCACAACAGGAAATAAGGCCTCACGAAAGCGTTCCAAGGGTAGTTCGTCAACTAATGCTTGTGCTCGAGCATCAATGATCAATGACTGTATTTGCTCATGTACAACTTGAGCATCAGGGTTAGCGAGCTGTTCAACACTTTGAACATAAGCCATTGTTGGAACGAAAAGTGAAGATAACAACATCTTATCCCCTAGTAATGGCAATAATTGCTTTCAAATCTTCGGGTGCATCAGGCCAATAAAGTGCAATATGGCCTTCTGATTCGACGTGTTCCCAAGCTTCACTGACTTGTTCAATACGAAAATAACGCGCGTCAGCGCGCCTTGGTAAGCCTTGAGGCGGCCCAGACAATTCAATAAGCTCTAAACCCGGCAAGGCATGATCAATTAAGCCTGGCAATTCAGTCGTAGCTGCCATGCGAGATGAAGCCATAAATTGCAACGTATCGAAATCGCGTGCAGCCTCGGTTTGAATAATAAGAAAGAAGCGATTGCGGCTACCAAAGTACTCAGCAGGTATGGATTGGCTGTAATACCCCTCGTTGAAAGACAAAACGATACGATATTCTGGGCCGACTGAAATCTCAGCCAACAATTGAGAAATAAGAACTTTGGCTTTATCAAAGCAAAACGCAATATTTTGATGATCATAAGTTGGAAGACCATCATCACGACCGACTTGACGACCATAGAGATCAAGGCGATGTGAAAAAGTACTTAATTCCCCGACACACATGCGAAGTGCGCCATAAGCGTCCCAAGGATGCACAGAACTAGACTCTATTAAATGAGTGAGCGCCGGCACATGGCGGTTTAAAACTTGAACGGCCTGCATCATCATAATAAAGTTTGCATCAATATTTTCAACACCTGAATTACTGGGGCTTTTATATTCATCTAATTGTCGTGCTCTACCCAATAAATCGTCTCGTATGTCTCTCAGTGTCGTTGTCAAATATGTTGAAGCGCTTACCGAACAAACGGCTGGAACCCAATTTTGTACGAGCCTGACTTGATCACTTTCTCTGATCAACTGCGCAATAGGAAATAAATCGTAATCATCTAAACTTTCCAGTTCATTTTCAAAAAATATCTTAACGACGTGCACAATGGTTGGCAAGACTGCATCTGAATTATCGCTATATAAGTCACGCTGTTCAGTTGGGTTTGATAAAGAAGCAAACCGTGTTTGTACGCTTTCAAACTGACTGGTTGAATCAACCACGGTTACATTTGCAACAGCCTGTGAAAAACGGCTAATACCGACATATACGTTAAGACGCTCATCTGAATCGGTCCAGATTTTGTCAAAAGAACGGGGTGAAATAATCGCATTACCTGGAAATTCGATATAGGTTTGATCAGGAAACAAGAGTTTAAGCTGTCGAATTTCAAAAGCTCTTACGCCTAATGCTTTCTCAGATAGCGATAACTCGCTAACACCCCAAGGGTAAGAACTAGTCATACGTATTAGGGGTTCGCGACAGAACTTCTGATGCATTTCTAAATGCTGAAAATGCTGAGGCTGTAAAAAAAGACCTTGATGCCAAAAAATGCTTTGTCGAATGTCCATTACTTTAATACCCTCATTGACCTAATTTAATTACCGCGCTAGATTCTTGTGCTGATTCTTTTAAAACGTCAGGTGATAACTTAATTTCAAGGTTTGCATTACTTAGAGGTACCTTTTCTGTAACGACTTTAGCATCTGCGTCATAAGTCAAACTTTCAGCATTTACAATGCTTTGAATACCGAGTTGCAATCGTAAGGCAAGCACTGCTGGCTCTGCAGTGTAATCTTTTGATATCAAACCACTTGATTGAATGTTTAGAGGTATACGGAAATATCGAGCGGCGCCTGAGGGCGTAAAAAGATAATAACCCGCCAAAATACCGACATATTTTGAACCTTGCGCACGGTCAATTTTTAATAAAATTCTGGTGTTAGGTTGAACGACATAGCGATCAAGTTGCAGAACACCTTTTGGCAAGTTGCCCGTAGCCAAAGCCTTTATTAATTCGGCTTTATCGGTGAGTAATTTGATGAAGACTTTTTCATCGTCAAATTGCCAAATACCTAGTGCCACAGTATGGGATTGATTTGAATAAAAATTCAAATCAATATCAGACGCAAGCTCAAGCAAGATACCTTCTTTTGCATAAGGCCATGTTACTTTTGCTTTTGCCTCATCTTTTTTTTCTTCAGTTGATTTTCCAACTATAGATGAACAGCCGAAAAGAAATCCCGTCAAAAAAGTAAGCAGAATTAATCGTTTAAACCGATTGATCATAAAAGTTTGTCATATCAATGTTGAGGCTGTATTATGCAACGAAACACAGGTATTAAGCAGATTATGACAGGGAATATCTTGATTTCGAAATCAACTTTGAGCCTATTTATTGTGACTTTTTTTTTCTCACAACACACCTTCGCTCAAACAACTACCGGCAGGGTTTTAACCATTACTCAAGAAACCTTTACCGAAAAGACAAAACCACAAGTTTGCTGGGAAAAAATCATAACAGCCGAACAAAAAGCGGCCCGTGAAGAACAAAATACACCTTGGCTTAAGCGTTATTGGCAACCTTTACTTGGTGCGGCAATGGGCGCACCTATTGCTTATACGTTGACAGCGAATTATGGGGTTAATAGCCAAAAGTGGGTATGGCCAACTGTTGCAGGTGGCGCAGTGGCTGGGGCCGTTGCTGGCCCGGGATTTACCGCCGGTGCTTACGGCTTAGGTGTGATGGCTTATGCCATATGGCCAGCCTCATTACCGCTTACGGTTGGGTTCAGTTTGGCCGGTGGTATTTTGGGTGATATCTTGTGGAAAATGATTTTTCCATCTAAAAAGCCAGAAAAGGTTACCCCTGGTGAATACATGGCAAATCAAGAGTTCTTTATCGAAACGACCTGTACATTAGAAACTAAAATTACTTACACACAATCTGGCTATCTCATAAAATACCTTTACAAGGGTAAACCCGAATTAGCGCGTGTTAAATATTACCCCGGACAACAGGTTGCTTTAACCTCAACAGGTCGTCCAGTTGATGAACTACTGGTTGAAACAACGATTACCCAAAAGTAACAATAACTTGGCTTGGTGTTGTCATTGAACCAAAGCAATTCCCCTTGTTTGATTTGGTTGGGTCAAGCATTCGCACAGCGGGTTTCCCTTTTAGCGTAACCTTTGAACTACCTGCCGTGAACTGACATTCACCGATAAACGAACCAGAAATGATTCCACCCTCTACCCCAGGTTCATCGCCGCTACTTATTGAAATCTTTGAATCTAAGTTCAACGCGGGGCAACCACAAACCAATACTTGTGTGACGGTGGGCATTGCCATCATCGTCATAGCGATATTGACATAGGGAATAGGTATGGAGGGAGCTGGTGGTGCCGGGGTTTTACACGTATCTAAATAACAGATTATTTCGCCTGCTTGAATGGTTGCTGCATACATATAAAGCCTCTTTTTTTAGCCTAAATCAATTTTTTTACCATCAATGCGTACAAAACCCCGAGCCTGAGTTGTGACATGCTCTGCATTGATTTGATGGTGACCCTCAACTGAAACACGTACGCGTCCTGCCTGTGTTTCATCTAGCTCATCTACTTTACGCAAACTGTTTCGAACGCGAGAGATGGCTTGATTAACATGACTAGTTAAGGTTTTAATTGCGAACGTGGCACGTACAGCATGAGACTCTATTGACTCTGACCAGCTTTGCCAATGCGAAACCTTAACAGTTGCAGCCATAGCGTTCACATCAATTAGAGTGGCATTAAGTGAAACAGACGCGTTGCCATTGATTGATATGTTTTCAGCGCTGATAGTTAATTGCTGATCTTTAGTTTCTAACAATGCGCCGCCTGGCAGGCAAATTTTTGATGTGGCCTCTTTGCTACTTACCAACACAGCAGTAATAAAACTCACATTTTCAAGCCCTGCATCAAAAATCAGCACCGAGTCACCCAATTGTGGTTCGATCAAACAACTTGCTGCACGTTTTAATCTGATTGTGTTGAGCTCTTGAATAAAAAACCAGTCATCTGCACGCCCTGTTACCGTGGCAATTCGAAGCGCGGAAGCTGGCATTTCAGATGATGTCTTTATCTGCAATGTATTTGCAATCATGATGAAGTGTCCTGTGATGCAGAATAATTAATTAGTAAAAAAATTAGTCGGGTATCTGCCATTGTTCAGCTTTTAAACGAAGTTTGTCTTCTCTAATGCAATCTGTAAAATCTGATCCATTCCATAACGTTTTTAGGTCGGAAACCTCAAAAAGTATGCATGCGTTAAATGAGCTATTAGTTAAATCACTACCCTGAAGATTTGCTTTAGACAAATCACAATACTCGAATTTAATTTTAGGGAAAATAACGTTAGACAGATCTACATTCGTTAGAACGCAATGCGACCATGAAGCATTTTTCGCCTGCGCACCTTTCATATTGGCAAGAGTAAAAGTGGCGTGATCAATTTGCGTTTGATCAAAGTTAGAACCTGATAAATCTGCCATTGATAAAACAACATTTGTCAGGCTAGCACTTGAAAAATTACTTTGCGCTAATTTAGCCTGATCAAAACTCACTTGGTTAAGCGACATGCCAGAAAAATCAGCACCACTTAAATCTGCATGTGCAAAAAGCGCCAAAGTTAAATCGCAATCAGTAAATTTTTGCTTAGCTAATTTCGCTTCAACTAAATAGCATTGTTGCATTTGGGTCGATTTAAAAACGGCTTCACTTAAATCAGTTTTTTGAAAGGTAGCACGTCTTAAAATAGCTGCAGTAAAGTCTACTTTTTTAAAACTACCACTTATTACACTGACTTGCTCAAAATTAGCATCGACTAAAGTAGCTTGATCAAACACACACGAATCAAGCAACGCAGAGTGCCAATCAGTATTTGTCGCAGAAACTTTAGAAAAATCAGACGCTTTCGCTTGTAGGCCCTCAAAATGAGCCCCATCAAGCTTTGATTTTGAAAGATCAACTTTCAACATGCTGCAATCTAAAAATGAGGCATTAAGCAAGTTTGCTTCAGAAAAATCACAATTTTGAATATCTGCTTTATCAAATTGACAGTCACTCAAATCAGCGCCATGAAAAGCAACACCCTTTAAGCATAAACCTTTAAACGACTCACCCAAAAAAGAATGGCCACTGAAGTCAACATTTTCAATGATGCCATTAACTTCACAATCGAGTAGCGCAGACATACTGTTTGAATTAATCAATGCTACACCTCGATTTTGGCAATTTTTTCAGCCAAAATTGTTCTAGCAATATAAGAACCCTTCATTCGAACATTCACAAAATCTGTATCAAGAAAATTTGCCCCGTAAAGATTACATGTCGAAATATCTACATCAGACATTTTTGTTCGCGCAAAAGAACCTTCCATAAAATTACTCATTGAAAAATCAGATTGTTGAAGAACCGCTTTATCAAAAACCATGCCCTTTGCCTGAGCGCGTCTCATCGTAACGTTTGTCATAACTGTTTCAGAAAAATCTGCACTGGCACCGGTCATACGATCAAAGTTTGAACCACATAAATTTGCGCCGATCCAACTGGCTTTATCTAAATGAGCATCACGAAAATCAGCATCTGTTGCTTGAGTGCCTTTATCAGCGCTGCTATCAGATAAGTCTGCACCTGCAAACTGAACCTTATGTAGTTTTGCACATGAAAAACTTGCATTAATACACCGTGTCTTTGATAAATTTGCACCCGATAAATCAGCAGCTGTAAAATTAGTTTGAATTAAATTTGCACCCATTAAATTTGATTGCGCCAGCATCGCGCCCGTAAAGTCTGCCTTATGTGCTGTGACATTAACAAGGTTGGCATGCCGTAACTGAGCACCTGAAAAACTAGCGCCTGATAGGTCAACGTTTTCAAGAACAGCATCGGAAAAGTTCGCCAACGAGCAATCAGACCCAGCTAAAGTGGCGTCTAATAAATTCACACCATGAAATTTAGTCTTGCTCAACCCACTCATCACAAAGCTTGTTTTAGATAAATCAGCCGCTGCAAAGTTAGCCTCGGTGAGCGTTGCACGATCAAACTTTGCGCCAACCGCAACGCTACCTACAAAATTTGCCCCCATTAAGACAGCCCCTGAAAAGTCTAAGCCAGAAAGATCGAGGCCAGACAGATCTGCGTTCGGAAGATTTAAATCTCGGCAGCTTTCACCTGCAGTTTGTCGTGCTAACACTTCTTTACGTGCGAGTCTTGCCGTAGCAAAATCAAAAGTGTCTGAATCATCTTTTTTGATGACATCATCAGCCTGATGCGCTGACTGAGCAAAGTCTTTAATTTCATCAAAAAAACCTGCCACACCACCCTTTGTTTGTTCGATTAATAACGCAAGGGCCCGTGTCTGGGGGTTTCCTTTCAGCATTGAAATGATTTGAGATTCAGGTATTCCCGCTGCTGACATCTGAGCCACAAATATCTCGCGTTGCTGCTCAAGTTCTGAGAGCAACTGATCAAGGTCTTTTTTATCTTCTTGAGGTGTGACTATTCCCGGTGTGACTATTCCCACTCCAGCGTGAGAGCCTGCTTCACTTTGCTCACCGTTGAATCTTTTAATAAAAGCATCAATGTATTGATCAGCAGGTTTAGCGGGTTCATCAAGCTGTTCAATTTCTGCACACAACCCCAATACATCTCGCCCTTCTGGATCATCAACTTCAATGACCGCTCTAAATAACGCTATACCTGTCAAAAAATCTGGCATTAAAAAAACTGTTTCAAGGCGTGTTTTGGCTTCACCCGTATTGAGCTGCCCGTTTGGGCCACTCACCGCACCAAATAGCCTCACTCGTAAACCAGGTAGTTTGGCATTTAATAAATCATGACTTGGATGCATATTTTGAATGCTAATTGATTCATTACCCATCCAATAGCCCTGACTGAGCCTTTGATCTTCTGGTGCAACTTGAAAAAAACTAATATCAGTATGAACAGGCAAATGTGGCCAACGCGTTTTNNGGCCAAAAGCCTGCGACTGGGGTTTGGGTAGAAGTCGAAGTCATCAATGCATTGGGAAACTCGATATTGGGTAATTGACGCAGCATTTCACCTGTTTGCCCTTTCACAACATTTGCCCCTTTACCATAAGGATTCATCGGAAAAGATTCACCTCCAAAGGCATTTTGAGGTGTGATGGGCATGCGATCAAAAGTGCCAGGATCAGTTGAAATGCCTGTGGCATTAAAATGACGGTCACCAAAAATAGCTAGACATTTACTTAAATCGCCAACTGATACAACTGCTGAAATAGGCTGAGGCGCTTGCGCAGAAGGTAAATAAGCAGCGCCGAAGACGATATATTCACCCAACAATTTCGGCCAACCTTCATCATAGGTTGCATACCCCTTCATTGCAGGTTTTAGAACGTCCCATACAGGGGACTTTGAATCAGGTTTAGGCTCACCGTCTGGATGCAGATTAAACCTAACCAACACAGCAACTGACAAAGAATATTTTTTGGGTGCTAAAGAAAAAGCGCGGTAAGTGACTTCAGTTGCAGGTGGGTTAAAGATTTTCACATAAGCACCTTAAGATTACTGCCATTAATGGCAACCCCACCGGCGTCAACTGTAACATTACATGAACCAAAAGAAAGCTTGGCACTTGAAGATGAAATAACCACTTTTGAACTGGTGCTCTTGTACTCTAGTGTGCCAGATGCATCTGACAAAATAAGGCTAGTGTTAGACCCGACTGAGCCTTTAACTTGGCTGCTTTGCAACTGAATTGAACCCGAACCACTACTTTGAGCCGCTTCAAGTGTCATGGTTGATGAACTCATATTGACTGAAGTCTTAGACTGCCCGTTTACAGTTTCAAGTGAATATTGCGTTGCAGTTTGAGACGATGCTGTCTTTTCACTACTTGATTTTTCTGTTGTCGTATTAATGACTGAAGCGGTTACAGCCAGCGTGGCATCACTTGTTGTGGCCTGCAGTGATAAGGCTGCATCACCACTGAAATTTGTAACTAAGTTATTTGTTTTAGTGAATGCTCGGTTTGATGCATCGGCTGATAATGTAAAACCTGTCGGTGACATAAGTATGCCGACAGAACCATTTGAACCATTTCCGCCACGAGTTCCCACAAATGCGTTTGACTGGTCAGTAATGGTCAACGCGGAATAAGGGTTCATTTGCTGATAGGTTGAAATTATTTTTGGTAAAACATTTTTGGTAATTTGATCAACAATAGAGACTAAGTCTGTGCCGAAACCCACGGCTTTATCAACACCCAACTCACCTTCCTTTTCAATGTGAAGGTCACCTACCGAGCTGGGAATGACAGACCTGACATCAGCTAAGCTTGTTGCAATTTTGGAAGCTTTTGCAAAGACATTGTCGTTTACGTATGAAAAAATATCGTTAAAAACACTTGCGTCTGATGAGCCCGCCGTAATGCCAAATGATTGCTCATAAGAACCACCACCCATTTGTGCAACATCGATGGCCATACCCTTTACGTATCGTATATCGTCAACTTGTTGAAGCGATGTGTGTGTATCTAAACCTGTTTGATTAACCTTAGCCAATTGAAATGCTGAGTCTATAGAGGCCACAACATTATTTTGATTACTACCCACATAGCCAAGACGCTCGCCAAAAACTAGGCTTATCATTTCACCTACGTGTTCTTCATAATGCGTACCATTTGATATTTTTGCTAAACCGTAATCTGTTGCCATGTCGCTCTTCTATTAAGGGTTCAAGGTTTTGCAAAATTTAACTGCGTTCTTGTTTTGACCAGTACAACTTTTTAAATTAAAACTATTAATAAGTTTACTTAGCTTTCCTGTTTTGGTTTTGGAAATTGCCCCATGTAAAGGTAAGTTCCACCTGCAGGTGAATGAATCGTAATACCTTGTGTGGCATCATCATCTTCAAGCGTAATTAAATTACCTGATACAGTTTTAAAGCCGTTAGTCTGCGCGTTTTGATCAATAACCACGTTAGGGTTTTCAGAGTTTGCTGCACTGCCAATAATCACGGGTTGATCTGGGTCACCTCCTGCAAAAGCCACTAATACTTCAGTACCCTTGAGTAAGGGAAAGTGCATGCCATGACCACTACCGGTGTATGTTGCGGCTAATCGAATCCAGGCTGAACCCTTATTAGCTGCTTTTGTAGATGAATCAAATAGAAATTGCACTTTGTATTGACCATACTCATTTAACTCTGCCGTTTTTCCTGATCCCTCACTGTCTATCACGCCACTTAAGACGCCTGAAATAATAGGTTTCAGTGTGATAGATTCAGCACGAAATTGTTGAGAAGCACGTATGGCTTTGAACTTAGCAAAATAGACTGTAGCCGTTTCACTTTGGTTAAAAGCAGTTGTTTGACCTGACAACACAACACCCACTTGAGAACCACGGTGACTCATAGAAGTAATTAAAAACTTATCATTACAAGAATTTTGGTAGTGACGAGATAAATTAATAAAGTAACCGGACCTAATACCCACAGCAGGTGATTCACCATTAAAAACTTCATATTGACATTCTATTTGTTGCGCGCGAACAGTTGCTAAGCGACTTGCCTCAGATTCGGTTCGAATGTTGTCACCATAAAACATGACTTCCCCCGTCTGGCCATTGGTTACACTCACTTGAGCCTTGAGGCCATCAGCGAGCGACGCTTGTCTATAGTCAAAGTCTTGAACAACTATCGTCGCTGAAACTTGCCGAAGTTGTTGTGAAAAAGCTGATACAGCTTGATCAAGCTGAGCTGTTTGAATGTTTTCACGAGGGGTATAAGAAATTGCTAACGATTCGGCTATATGCGCTTCTTTGTAGTCAACGATGGCTAATTGCACACTATCTGAGCTTTGCTCAAAATAAAAATACAACCCTTCTTTTTCCATCAATCGGCAAATAAAACTAAGTAAGCTCTCTTGGTATTGACAAATAAAACTTCGTTTACGATAGGCCGAAGCGTTTTTAAGTACCATTTTAAAATCAGAATTTGAAAAGCCATTGTCTCGCAATATTTTTGAAATTAAATCTGGAATGGATAGTTCGTCTAAATATATTTCATTGATTTCTGTAAGTGTTAATTTCCAAACTGCGGGAACAAAAACGACTCGGTAAAACAGGTATTGATCAATCTGACCAACCTGTTCTACTTCACACAAAATACCATGATATGGCGTGTAAACAGACCCAGTTGTTGTTCGGGTTGCAAAAGTTGCAGACGCATTCAGTAGGCTTTTTAGATCGACCTGTGTTGATGTCGTTACTAACGTGATGTCAAAACGAAATAGCTTTGACAGCCCCTCTTCACCCTCAAAAGAAATAACATCAAAATTAGGTGCATTCGATGCGGTTGACTTAAACGCAAATCGTATTTCATCGTTCAGACCATCAAATATATTGGCCAATTGCGTCTCCGTATTAGAATGACAACATGAAGGTTTTTGATTAAATACGACTTAAATTCAGAAGCGACCGAACTTAATTTAATGAATAAAAATAAAATTTCATGCATATATTTTGTGGTTTCGAATGGGTAACTCAAAGAACGTTTTTACCGAATCATGATAGGTATTTGGCAATAACCACGTGTCATGACCCAACTGACCCCATTCCTCACTTGCTAATTGAGTTGATTGAATATGTCTTTTATTGAGCGACAATTCAACCCGAACAGGTAAAGGTTCAATTAAATAATAGTCTACTAAAAAGCGAAGGCGTTCAAACTCAATACCACCTGGCAATAAAGCACGAAACAATTCAGCATCAACCTCTTCTAAACTGATGGTTACACCACCCATAGATTGACAATGAGAACCCAAGTGACTTGTTTCCCCCAAGATGCAAGCTTGCACGCCAAGCAAAAGTTTCTGATCTGGTGGAATTTGAACCATGACTCGCTGCAATTGTTTAACTTCCACAACAACGCTTGAAAAGGTGGCCTCAATAATGGCTTGTAACCCAGATGCAGACCGAATTTGTTGACTATATAAAGCAGCACAGTTTAAAAGAGATGCAATACCAGGTTGTTTTAAATAACGTTTAGGCTCAGGTACGCCAACCAGAGAGTACAAAATATCGAGCATTCGTGAATCTTCGAACTCGATGATCCGAAGGCTGACTCGAGGCTTTAACCACGCACGAAAAAAAAGTGGGTACAAAGACTGAGCAAAAATGTCTAAAAATTCTCGATTTACCCCATATCCATCAGACTGTTCATGTAACAAATCTTCTGTATAAAAAGTGGGTAATGGTGAATCTACGCCGTACAAACCAAGGAAATTGGCTGACATACGATAGCCACCACCCTCTTTGGGTTCAATGCTTTGAATGTCTGATTTCGGAAAGCCTAAACCAAGTGTTGGGCGAGTTCGAAGGGCATTTGCTGAAGAAGTGCCATGAGCGTTTGAAAGCAAACGCAACAATCTATTGGCCTGAAAAAAAGAATATTGGTTACTCGTGTTGAGCAACCGATCATTTAAATCAACGGCTTGTTGCCCAACATTGGTGGCCATTTAAATTCAACTCCTGTGTTGCGATCGGTTAATTCAAACCGGGTGTATACGTTAATTGTGGCGTAACTAGCAAAGAATCGGGCTAGAACACACCCCCAAAGATACATTGATCCCACAGATGACCAGTTAGATTGATCGCATTGCATATGTATAGATTGACCTTGAACAACAGACCCACGATACAGACGCGTTTCAGGCAAAACACGTAGAGCCAAGATACCATCAATTTGACGATCATTGGCAGCACGCGACGCATGGTCGTTGGTTCGAAAACCAACATAAAGACGCAATAATGATCTTAGCGTTTCTATTGACCCGAGTGACATAAAATTCATGGTTGTATGCCCAATAAAAGCCCATAACAGCGCTTCATCTGTGAGCACATCTACTGCACCTTTAATAGGTGAGATATTTCTAAACGAACAACGCTCGGGTGATGAATTAGTGGGACGGCACACATCACCCAGCTTTAATGATTCAGGTAGCCAACGATTGGTACATGTCATTTCGATTGACAAGGTTTCGACAACGGGTATGTCACCAATTGGGTAAGCAACAGAAATAAATGTTTCAACCCAGTCGCCAGAGTTGGCTTGTCTAACAGTCGTACGATACGATGACTCGTTTTGATTAGAACCAAATTGAAAAAGAGAAAAAGGTTGATAATTAATTTGTTGCGCCTGCCCTTGCCTGACGCCCTTGACCGAGTCTAAAGAAAATATCTGATGATGCTTTCTAGACAGCCCGTCTGGCAAAACTAAGTATTCATGTGTTTCATGATCTAACAGAATAGGCTCAGCAGACAAATTAAAGAGGTTCAAAGCTGGGGTGACATGCAATATAAAACTCTTGGTACTTAATTGAGGAATAACATGAGTAGATTTTGATAATCGTATTTCAATTGCAAAAACTTCAGTCTGTACAACAATATTTTTTTTGTTGATGCCAACGAACTCAACAAACAAAAATTTTTCTGGAAAAGATAGCAACTCGCGTATCAAACCAAATGCAGGAATACCATTTTTAGGAAGTGGCAGTAATGGTTCATCGAACCCCGGGAATTTGAGAGAACTTGAAATATCAAATCGATTACCATGCCCATCAACTATAAAAATACTTTTTGTATAGGTTTGCAACAACATCATGATGGTCGAGCCGGTATCAGCCATTTCACCTAAAAATAGCCTGATAGTGTCGGGCAAATCAACACCACTTGATTTTGCGTTAGCTTTAAACTCTAGACGAATAATAGAATCGCCTGAGGGAAGCTGGTCGGTTTGTGCGCTATTCAGCACAAGTTGATTGACTACAAGATCAGTTGATGTGCGAAACTTGCAACTAACGTCATCAATTGGGTTGGACGCTAGTTCTGTTCCTGCTTTAATAATTGCAGATTCTTTAAGTGCAGCCTTAGGTTCAAAAACAATCATTGTGGCTGCCGGAACAGGACGCAAAATTTGTGGCTCAAGCATGCCAGCAAGTTCTTGTGCTATTTCGGGAAACTCATCGTCTAGTTTTTGTAATGTTAGACCGTTAAGATAAGCCACGCCTTCAAGCAAACGCTCAACATCAGGGTCGCTAGAAACAGCACCCAGCATAGGGGCAAGAGCCGGGTTTGCGCGAGCAAACTCTTGTGAATAGTGCCGCAACCGGCGCAACTCAGCAGCATAGGTTGTCTTGAAGTCAGTTGCCATCAATCATCGTAAAAACATTAGGTCATTGAATAGCAACAGATATTACATGAGTTTTATAGAAAAAATAACGGAAAAAAACTCTTACGCTTCTTAAGTTACTCACCGTTACTCAACTTAATAGAGCATTAAAATATTTATGGGTACTTGGTAATTTACCCCCCCATTTTTAACCGAACTTAAGAGCAATGTCAGTTGAGCAATCATGGCGAGTCGTGGTTTAGGGGCATATCACCATGTGCCATATGTGCCCGTTTGTAATCATACGGATTCATCTTGTTTAATCATACGGATTCATCTTGTTAATTGTGAAGATTTGTCGTTTTTCGATTGATTTCCTTAGCATGTGAAATAAACATTCATATTTGAATGTTCGGTTATGGTGCACAGGACAAGCATTTTGTAGGCTCAGCTTGACCTGAAAGATAATTGTCAATTCAACAACCAGTCATTTAGCTTCATTATGTTTGTGAACTACAAAAATGACAAAAAGTTACAAATTTATGAAAAAACATAAATTTTATCTTTGTCCACAATAAAGTAAATTAAATTAAATATTTTTGCTGACAACCTAATAAGACTTGTGCAACTCGTTAAATTCAAGGTAATTTAATAACTTTTCCTACCCATTATTATTTAAAACTCTTTATCATTAGCGAAAATGGTTTTTTTAAGTATTTAAATGTTAATTACTTGTAAACCCTAGGAGAAGTCATGGCTAGCGAAGGTTCAGTAGCACCCAAAGAACGCGTCAACATTACCTACAAACCCGCGACAGGTGATGCACAAGCAGAAGTTGAGTTACCGTTAAAGATTTTAGTGTTAGGTGACTTTACACAAAAAACAGACGACCGCCCTGTCGATGAAAGAAAGCCCATTAACGTTGATAAAGATAATTTCAACGATGTTTTAAAGGCGCAAAAACTTTCAATTGATTTGGCCGTTCCCAACAAACTTGTTGCTGACTCTGCAGACAACATGGCTGTGAGCCTTAAGTTTGATAGTTTGAGAGACTTTGAACCTGATGCGATTGTCGAAAACGTTCCTGAACTTAAAGAAATAATCGAATTGCGTAATGCGCTTAAATCGCTTAAAGGGCCCTTGGGCAACGTACCTGACTTTCGAAAAAAATTACAAACTTTGATCGATGATGACGCGACACGAGCTAAGTTGCTGGCTGAATTGGGCATTGAAAAAAAATAACTTAAGGCGATTTTAAAAATGAATGATGAAACAAAGAAACAAGAGTCGTCTACAAGCGAAGCCACGAGTGGCTCATTAATTGACGAATTATTAGCGAGTTCTAAAGTGAAGCCTGGTGGTGAGTCATACGACATCACCAAACAAGGTATTCAAACTTTCATTACATCTCTACTAGAACCTGGTCGCATTACTGATAAAGTCACGGCCGGTTTAGCTGACGAAATGATTGCTGATTTAGACAAGAAGCTTTGTAAACAGGTCGATGAAATTCTTCATAACCCTGAATTTCAGCGCTTGGAGTCATCATGGCGCTCTTTGAAGTTCCTGATTGATAAAACTAATTTTCGTGAAAATATCAAGATTGAATTGATGAACGTCAGCAAAGAAGATTTGCTTGGCGATTTTGAAGATTCACCTGAAATTACTAAGTCAGGTTTATATAAAAGCAGTTACACCGCTGAATATGGTCAATTTGGTGGCCAGCCTTATGGTGCCATTCTTGGAAACTATGAGTTTGGCCCTGGTTCGTCAGACATCAAACTTTTGCAATACTGCGCATCTGTGGCTGCTATGGCGCATGCCCCTTTCATTTCTGGTGTCAGTGCAAGCTTCTTTGGGCTTGATGATTACACCAAACTACCTGACCTAAAAGATTTGGCTTCGATTTTTGAAGGGCCGCAATACACTAAATGGAAAGGCTTTCGCGAAAGTGATGATTCACGTAACGTTGGTTTAGTTGCCCCTCACTTTTTATTGCGCACACCTTATGGTAACAACACGACACCTGCCAAAAAATTCAATTATGAAGAAAGTGTGACTGAAGGTCACAACAAGTTTCTTTGGGGCAACGCCGCGTTTGCTTTTACTTCGCGTTTAACACAAAGTTTTGCTGATTACCGCTGGTGCGCCAACATCATTGGCCCTCGTGGTGGTGGTACCGTTGATGACTTGCCTATATACAATTACGAGGCTATGGGTGAGATTCAGACTAAGATTCCAACAGAAATGCTTATTTCTGAACGTCGAGAGTTTGAATTAGCTGAACAAGGTTTTATTTCATTGGCGATGCGTAAAAACAGCGATAATGCAGCTTTTTTCTCAGCCAACTCATGCCAAAAACCTAAGTTTTTTGGTAACAATAAAGAAGGCAAAGAAGCTGAGACAAACTACAAGCTGGGTACTCAGTTACCTTACATTTTGGTTGTCAATCGACTCGCTCACTACATTAAAGTTTTACAACGGGAAAATATCGGTACATGGAAAGAACGTGCTGATCTAGAAACTGAATTAAATAACTGGATCCGCCAATACGTCGCTGATATGGACGCTCCTGGCCCAGAAGTTCGTAGTCGCCGGCCTTTAAGATCTGCTCAAATTGAAGTGAGTGATGTTGAGGGGGATCCGGGCTGGTATAGGGTAACCATGAGAGTGCGGCCTCATTTTAAATATATGGGTGCTTCTTTTACCTTGTCACTTGTTGGTAAGCTCGACAAAAAGTAATTTTTATTCACATCGTTGCAAATTAAAGAACCTTTTAAAGGTTCCTTAATTTCGTTTCTTTACTTACTTATATTTTCAGGAGTTTTTCAAATGCCAATGCCAGGATATTTTTCACTTGTCGGTGAACAGCAAGGTAATATAGAGGGTAGTTGCCAGATAGAAAATCAAGTCGGTAAGATTCTTGTTCAAGGTGTTGATCACACCATTGAAATACCGCGTTCGATTCAAACCGGTTTACCTACGGGTAAGCGTATTCATATGCCGCTTATGATTATTAAGCAGCTTGATAAGTCTTCACCTAAATTGTTTCAAGCCTTAACTTCTGGTGAACAACTTTCATCTGCCAAGCTTGAGTACTACATGATCTCAGCCCAAGGTCAAGAAACACTTTACTACACGGTTGAGTTACAAAATGCCATCATTACTTCTATCAGAAAGTACTTCCCTACCGCATTAGACCCAAACAATAAAACCATTGGTCACATGGAAGAGGTTTCATTTACTTATGCAACAATCATCGAAACTTGGACGCCTGACGGCATTGAAGCTCAAGACTCTTGGACTGCGCCCAAGTAATAAAAAAATGAAAGCCTTCCAAGTATAGTCATATATGGTTCAAAATCGCCTTTTAGAGCGAATGTTACACACAGCACACCCCCATTTGATAGCGGGGGTGGCTAGTGATAGTTTGCTAAGACTGTCAATCGTTCGACACCTAACCCGTTTACTCAATACAAGACGCGGTTCAGTGCCCATTGACTCAGAGTATGGTTTGTCTGATATGAACAACATAGCAGGTTCCTTAGCTATGGGAACATCAGAGGAGATTTGTGAGGAAATTATTTGGCAAATTAAACGATATGAACCTAGACTTCGAAACCCTGCACTCACTAGTATCAAAGAAGAAAATCAAATCATTACTCTCAAGTTTGAATTGAGTGCACAAATCGTGCGAGACGATACACAAGTATCAGGCGATGTTTTTTCAATGTATTTGCGAATCAATTCAGCAGGTCAAATTTACATTGAAGCGCGACGAGACAGATAAGACTAAACCTACGACATTCAACTTACACTAAGGAAGTGATAAACCCATGCAAGTTGTCGAATTCAAGGGCTTGGTTGACCGACTCAACCCACCATGCCGTGATGCATTAGAAAATGCAGCAGGGACCTGTGTAAGCAGATTACAGTATGAAATAACCATTGAGCACATGCTTGCTAAGTTGCTTGAAAACCCTCGTGGTGACATTCAGCTCATTGCTAAGCAATTAGAAATTGATCCGGGTCGACTATCACGCGCCCTTGATCATGTGATCGAAGAATTTAAAACGGGAAATAATGGTCGCCCACAATTTTCTAGTTTATTACCTGAACTGTTTGCTGACGCATGGTTAATTGCGTCGGTTGAGTTATTTGAGACCAGCATTCGGTCTGGTGCACTACTTGCAGCCTTTGTGGCGCGATCATCAGTTTATGCAAGCGGTGCCTACACGACCTTATTAAAAGATCTCGATAAAAATAGAGTAATGGATGCACTGGGTGTCATTGCCAGTAATTCAGATGAAAATGCAAACGCAATGTCTGGTTTTGCTGCAGGTGCTAACGGGCAACCCAGTACACCAACGGGTAATACTGCCATTGCACGTTTTTGTGAAGACTTCACTGCTAAAGCCCGTGACGGCAAAATCGACCCCGTATTTGGACGTGACGCTGAAATACGTCAGATGGTCGATATTCTTGCAAGACGCCGTAAAAATAACCCGATTTGTGTAGGCGACCCTGGTGTTGGCAAAACAGCAGTAGTTGAAGGACTGGCCTTGAGAGTCGTTGAAGGCGATGTACCCGAAGTTTTAAATGGTGTCACGATTTTAGGTTTAGACATGGGTGCACTTGAAGCGGGTGCGGGCGTTAAAGGGGAATTTGAGAAACGGCTTCGTGGGGTCATAACCGAAATAAAAGCGTCAACAACCCCTATTCTGCTTTTTATTGATGAGGCCCATACGCTTATCGGTGCAGGGGGTGCAGCGGGCACTAACGATGCCGCAAATTTACTTAAACCGGCACTAGCCCGCGGTGAGTTACGTACGATTGCGGCAACCACCTGGAGTGAATACAAAAAGTATTTTGAGAAAGACCCTGCCCTTGCGCGACGCTTTGAACTTGTCAAGCTAGATGAGCCTAGCGTTGCCATGGCTGTTCAAATTTTACGTGGTCTCAAAGATAAATATGAAGAGGTACATCGCGTTATTATTCGCGACGATGCGCTTCACGCTGCCGCAGAGCTATCAGATAAGTACATAACAGGTAGGCAATTACCTGATAAAGCCATTGATCTTTTAGATACGGCGTGTGCACGAATAAAAGTTAACTTATCTTCAAAGCCAGACTTTATTGAAGATTGCGAGCGTCAATTGCAAATGTTAGCCCGTGAAAAACGAGGGTTGCTCAGAGATCAAGACAATCGTATCAACATTGACAAGAAGCGCTTAATTGAAATCGACGAGCAAGCTTTAGCTTTTGAAAAAGACCTCAAACTGATGCATGAAAAATTTGAAGCGCAACTTGCCGCTGCTCATTTAGTGCTTGATTTAAGACGAAATTTAATTGCTGCGAAAGCCGAGTCAAGCGATAAAACCAATCAGAATGTGATCGATACGGAAAAGTTGTTAGGTGAAGCCGAGAAAAAATTCGAAACCCTGCAAAGCGCTGAAAAACTTGTATTTATTGATGTCTCACCTGACACAATTGCTAAGGTTGTTTCTGATCGAACCGGTGTGCCGTTAGGTAAGATGATGCGTGATCAAGCTGCCGCTGCACTCACGATGGAGGCCACACTTAGAACGCGTATCAAAGGCCAAGACGAGGCCATGCAAGCCATAGCCCAAGTTTTAAAGTCTGCACGTTCAGGGTTGCGTGACCCAGATCAACCGATGGGTATTTTTTTACTGGTTGGACCTTCAGGTACGGGTAAGACCGAAGCTGCTCTCGCAGTCGCTGATGTCATGTTTGGGGGTGAACAATCGCTTACCTCTATCAATATGAGTGAGTTTCAAGAGAAGCACACGGTAAGTCGCTTGGTCGGTTCACCACCTGGCTATGTTGGCTATGGTGAAGGGGGTGTTCTAACTGAAGCCGTGCGTCAACGACCCTACTCTACCGTTCTACTCGATGAAGTAGAAAAAGCACACTTAGATGTTGTGAACCTTTTTTATCAAGTGTTTGATAAAGGCGTTTTGTCAGATGGTGAAGGTCGAGAAATTAACTTTCGTAATACGGTTGTATTCTTAACGTCAAACCTTGGGCTTGATGTGATTACCGAGCTTTGTCAAAATGACGAAGCCCCAGATATTGCAACCATAACAGCCGCTATTCGCCCTATTCTTTCAAACCACTTTAAACCTGCTTTATTAGCGCGCATGACGATCATACCTTTCGTCATCTTGTCGAAACCTGTGATGCGCGAAATTGTCGAGCTTAAAGTTAAGAAGATTGCACAACGTATGTTGCACAACAACAAGATGACTCTAGAGGTAACACCTGCAGCAATCGACACGATTACTGCTCGTTGCACAGAGGTTGAAACCGGTGCACGTAACATTGACTTCATTCTTAAAGGCACCGTTCTGCCGTTGCTTTCTAACAACCTATTAGCCAGTATGTCTGGTGATACATACATGACGCACGCCAAACTTGACGCCAATGAAGACGGTCAATTCACGACAAACTTTAGCTAAAGGCTTACTCTAATGGTTGATCGTTGCGCGTGGATTATCGGTATTGGTGAGGTCGTGCCTGCCGCACAATTGGTTGCCAGACAGCTTAAACCTTATGGTGTAACGATCAAAGGTCAAAAATGGCCTTTGGGTGAAAAGCAACCCTGGCTGAGTAGTGCACAAGAGGCGGCTGGGGCTGGTGCACACGTTGTCATTGTTGTGGCTTCAACTGAAAGCTATAGCGATAAAAATCGGCGACGAGAGCTTTCACTATTTAGAATTATGCTTCAAACATTATTGAAACAACCCGTCGCGGGGTTTGTGATACTGACTGACCCGACCAATCAACTCAAAGCCACTTTGCCTTTTTTCGGCATAAATGTTTTAAATGATTGGGAAGTTGTTTCAGGCACCACATGGCCTGCAAAAGTCGTTGCTCGCCTACATGTGCCTCAAAAGCTAAATTGGCCTATTAAACTGGAAATGTTCGCTCAAGAAAAGCTGGGGGTCTGGCTTTCAGTTAACCCACAACCTGGGTCAATTACGCACGGCTGTGTCGTCGGTGTGAGTGGCAACAATGCTGACATTAACTTCCATGCAGTAGGACCTGCTGGTAGGCTACCCGAACGATCAGTCAATGAATATGAGCTTAAAGGTATTGAATTTGATGTTGACACCTTACCCTTTAAAGCTTGGGCAGTTCAAAATACCCTAGGCCCTGAAGACGCATATTATGTGCGCCTTGAAAACGAACCCGATATCATTGCTGTGGGAGGCCTACCCAGTGGTGAAATTGTTGATTTAAACTTGCTTCACTTTAGATAAGTACACAATTTATTTACACAATCTCAGTACACAACTTAAGTACACCATTTTGTTCTATAGGCTTTATCAATGAATCTTGACGTTGAATCACTGCTTGTCCCGATATCTGAACAATCTCCGGGTGGGGTTGATTCTCGCGAATCTGAAGCGTATGCGCAAATCAGTGATGAAATTAACAAATTAACAAATCTTCAAAGCGATAGCATTCCGAACTGGATACGTATTGAGCAGTTAGCAGTTAAATTTTTGAAAGAACAATCTAAAGACTTTTTAGTTTCTGCTTGGCTTGCTGAAGCGTGGAATCAACGTTACGCTTTAGATGGCTTGGCTGCAGGTCTTTTGTTACAAGCTAAATTATCAGAAAAGTTTTGGGAAACAGGCTTTCCGACCGTTACAAGAATTCGCGGGCGACGTAATGCCATTCTTTGGTGGACTGACCGTGCAACGAATTGGTTAGAGGCACAAGCCGAAGAAACGATTACGGCTGAACTGTCACAAAAACTACTCACTTCCGCTAATGAGCTTGACAAAACCATCTCAGAAAAAGACCCTGACGCACCGTCACTGTCTACGCTAATTGGTCATTTAAGACGTATACCTGTTGAAGACCCACCCAAACCTGCAGAGATCACCCCCAATTCAGTTGAAAAAAATTCAACGAACGTCACTGACAAGACTCAAACATCTCAGACTTTACCCACATCAAGTTCAGTCGCTTTAAATGCTGAAGCGTCGTCAACCGCAGCGCAAACAACCCAAAATAAGACGATTAACCCAGCTGGCTTGACACAAAACACTCAAATCAATAGTTTTGATGACCTTTATGCTGCACTCAAACCCGCCCAAGAATACTTAGCGCAACTTGGGCCCGCTCTATATGCGTTTGACTCATCAAACCCATTGGTGATTCATTTCAGTCGCTTTGCGGCGCGATCAAGTATTTTTCAATTACCCAAGTCAACTAACGGGCAAACGGTGGTCTCACCACCACCCATTGCAATCATTGATATCTTTGAAAAAATAACTAAATCAAAAAACTCTCAGGGGCTGATCGAGTTTTGTGAATCAAGAATCAGAACTTTTCCGTTTTGGCTTGATTTAGATTGCCAGTCTGCCAGAGGGTTTGCCATGATGGGGGCTGCGGGTATTCACATGCGCAACACCATAGTCGATACATTACTAAATTTTTTAGATCGACTACCCGGCATCGAGCAATTATTATTTTCTGATGGCATGCCCTTTGCAAGCATCGATACCTTAGCGTGGATCAAACGCTGCCGACAAGAACGATCGTCTGTCGGCGCGACAGACGCATTTGATGCCGCAAAAAGTAATGCCATGAATGCGCGAGTNNCCGAGTTGAGGGCAAAGCTGAACAAGCCGTAAACGAATTACAAACATTTATTAGCGGTACGAATAGTAAGCGCGATCAATTTAGAGCGAGGGCTGCACTGGTTGATATGATCTTATCAGACCGACCTGATGCTGATTTACGACCACTAGTTCAACCGCTTATTGATGACTGTGAAAAGCAAAAACTTGATCAATGGGAACCTGAACTCGCAGCGAGTGCTTGGTCACTTAAAGCCAAAGCTGCCAGACAAGTCGTGATGAGTAAATCGCCCGACATCACTGTGGCTCATAGAGAAGCGGCTCACACTGAAATGCAAGAAGCCATTAAACACCTTTCAATTGTTGATTTTGCCTCAGCAGCAAACCAATCGTAAAGGTCGGAAATATAACTGAGTCGTCACTCAATCATCACTGAATTTCAATATAAGCTGCTTCAATATTTTGATGAAATGATTTGGGCAAACTTGCCCATTGATGCACATCAACGAGTATAGGTAGGTTACTTTCTTGTAAAGCGACAATAAGCCCGTCTAACCCAAAAACTTCCTGTTTGAGATCATGTGTGTTGCGCAAAACAAGATCAAGATCGCTACCCTCATGTGCATGACCAGTTACCCGGCTACCGTAAACCCAAACCTGTGCTTGAGGTATTTGAGTAGCTAAAATAGCTTTCAACGTAGCTACGTGCCGTGCAGCCAAATCAAGTCTTGATAACTCAAGCTGCGGCATCAAAAACCCGTTGTATTTGCTTCGCCAAATGGCGCACATCTTCAATATAATCGGGCAATAGTTTTAGGGTTTCATTAGCAAACCCTTTGCCATAGTCGTGAGCGGTACTGTTACGATTGGCTCTATATGCTAACCACCGTTCTACCTCAACTGCTTTAAGAATGCCATGCTTACCGGCATAACGTAGAACATCATTAAAAACCCAAGTATCTACCGTACGCGGAGAGGCCTCAAAAGATTTAAGCGCTTTACGTAACAATTTACCCGCTGTTTCTAATGAAAGCTCAAAGCTCTTGATGGCTGCATTTCGGTAAAGATCAAACATGATGCTTTCAGGCTGATGGCGATGTTGCTCAAGCGCGCTCAGTGCTTGAGCGAGCGTGTCGATTGTGCGATTCAGATGGTCGACGTTAAGAAGCATGGTTAAAGTATAAAGTTTATTTATTCAACACGATGATGCATAAAGCAAATAAATTATTGTACTTTTTCATACTTTACCCAACGCTTGCAATATTTTCTGAGGAGTAATGGGTTGTGAATGAACGTGCGTTTTAAAAGGTGCCAGTGCATCATTAATAGCATTCATAACCGCAGCCGGCGCACCTGCCGTGCCTGCCTCGCCTGCGCCTTTAGCACCTAATTTTGATGTGGCTGTAGGCGTTTGAATGTGTGCAACTTCTATATCGGGCATTTCACAGGCCATGGGCACCAAATAGTCAGCCATACTGGCGTTGATCATTGAACCGCTATCATCGTACAAACATTCCTCATAAAGTGCACCGCCAATACCTTGAACAATTGCCCCACGCATTTGTTCATCTACCAGCATGGGGTTGAGGACTCGGCCACAGTCTTCGACTGCCCAATGATTCAATAGTTTTACAAACCCCGTTTCAATATCAACCTCTACATAAGAGGCCTGAATGCCATTGGTAAAAATAAACGGAAAATCACGTTGCGCGTAGTGTCGAGTCACCATGAGCTCTGGCGTGAAATCTTTTGGTAAGGTATCTGATCGAAAGTACGCAATGCGGCCTAACTCTTGCAAAGAAATCAATGATTCTTCTGTTTGGGCATCAACCACATGATCGCGGCGAACCAACATGCCAGTTGACACACGCTTAAGAATCGCTGCAGCAACAAGTAAAATATTTTGACGAAGCGCCTGACCAGCTAAGAGAACAGCTTCGCCACCAATGCCTGCTCCGCGTGATGCCCAAGTACCCCCACCATATGGGGTTGTATCGGTATCGCCTGTAAGAACGCGTACTTTTGATACATTTACACCGACGGCATCTGCAGCAATTTGTCGATAAATACCTTCTGTACCCTGCCCTTGCTCGCCAACCCCAATCATCACTGTAATGTCCCCTTCAGGGTCAAGACGAATCGTTGCCCCATCTTGAGAGGCGATGCGGGCACCACCTACGCCGTAAAACGCAGCGCTCGGGTTAGTGAGCTCAATCACTGTTGCAAGACCAATGCCGCGATAAACACCTTTTTTGCGAAGCGAATTTTGCTCCGCTCTCAGTGCGTCGTAATTCATCATTTCACGTAACGTTCTTAAACTCATTTCATGTGAAAGAATTTCAAGTTTGATGCCTGAAGCCCCTTCTGTTGGATACGCATCATCAGGAATAACGTTCAATTGACGAATTTTTAAGGGATCCATTCCAATTTTTTCTGCTGCCAAATCAACCAAAGCTTCAGTGACCGCACAGGCTATAGGGTGACCCACACCGCGATATTGGCAGGTTGGGGTCTTATTTTGAAACACGACATCAAGCTTGGCGCGATAATGTTTATGTTTATAAGGGCCACCTACCAAGTTAACAACTTGATTACCTTCAATCGCACTGGTGCGCGGAAACATTGAATAGGGCCCTATGCCTGTTAAATCGTTCATTTCGAACCCAAGAATTTCACCATCTTTATTCACAGCAATACGACCCTTAACGAGATGATGGCGCGCATGAATATCACTAGTAAAACTTTCTAGCCGATCTGCCATAAACTTTACTGGACGACCCAACATAATTGATAGCGCCACCGTTGCAAAATCATCAGGGTATGCATGAACTTTAATGCCAAAAGACCCGCCCACATCCTTACATATGACACGAACAGCTTGCGCAGGTAAGTCAAATTGTCGGCCATAAAGATCTTGCATCATGTGTGGCGCTTGAAACGAGTGGTAAACCGTTAGTCGTTGTTCGGCAGGGTTCCAGTGTGCAATTTGGCCTCTGGGTTCAAGCGTAACGCCCGTATGTCGACCAAATTCCATCGTGGCTTCAGCGACGAAGTCTGCTTCACTAAATATGCGATCAACTTCACCCACATTAAGGATTCGTGTAAAACACAGGTTGTCGCCAAGGTCAGGGTGAATGATTGGGGTGGATGCGTCTAAAGCTGTTTCCATATCAATCGTTGCCGGCAATTCTTCATAGTCGACTTCAATGAGTTGTAGCGCATCTTCAGCTTGAGCTCTGGTTTCAGCAACAACAGCCACGACAGGCTCACCTTGCCAGCATGCTCGGTCGAGCGCTAGGGGGTATTGAGGGGCTGATTTCATGCCAGCCAAATGACTTAGCGTTGCCACCCATGGCTTGCAGACCTTTGCAATATCATGGCCATCAGCAATCAGTACAACACCCGGCATCGCTTTCGCAGCGTGGGTATTTATTTTATTAATGCGCATGTGCGCAATGGGGCTACGCCAATAAACAACATGTAGCATTCGAGGTATTTCAATGTCATCAATATACTGACCTAAACCTTGTGTTAAACGCTCTATACCCCCTCTGGGAACTGAAACGCCGATATAACGCGAATCTTCAGTGACAGGTGCGAGCGGCGCTGTTTTCTCAACGCCTGGCTCAAGATTTAAAATTTCAACTTTCATTTTAAAACCCCTTTCGTGATATCAGTACGTCGCAAATTGCATCAACAATGGCTTGGTAACCGGTGCATCGACAGTAATTGCCAGAGATCCATTCACGCACGTCTGAACGTGTTGCATCAGGTTTTTGTTCAACCAGCTCTTTGGCTGCCATCAAAACCCCGGATGTACAAAACCCGCACTGCAAGGCATTGCGACGAATAAATGCTGCACGAAGATCTTCTAAGGCGCCAGACTCACTAGACCCTTCAATTGTATTAACTGTGGAGCCATCTGCTTGAACAGCCAATGTTAAACAGCCTCGAACAATTTGACCGTTTAACTCAACTGTACATGCACCGCATACGCCGTGCTCACATCCTAAATGGCTACCTTTAAGTGCAAGGTTTTCACGCAGAAAATCGACTAAATGCATTCTCGGTTCAACATTAAAACTGTGTTTGCTACCATTAACAGTCACTGTGATGGGGTACAAATTGTTCACGTTAAATCTCCTGCTTATATTGTGCTTTGGCTAAAAGACGTTTTAAAAGCACAGTCGCCAAATGACGTTTTGTATCGGGGGTGTTGGTCAAATCGGGTAGTGGGTCAATTTCATCGCGCAAGCACTGAACTGCCACCTCGATCAAAGCATCATCTAGAGATTTGCCCTCAAGCATATGTTCAGTTTTAAACGCGCGAATCGGTGTGGTGTCAACACCGAGCAAAACAATTCTAAGATTGTTCAACGTGTGACCTATTTGATCACCGACTGCAGACATACCAACGATTGCATAATCGCCGTGGCGGCGTGCGAGTTCTTCAAATGCAAACCAGTGCGTCGTGCTGGCAATGGGTATTTCGCATGCAATGATAATTTCATCTGGCTCAAGGGCTGTCATGTACAAGCCAATGAAAAAATCGTCAGCTGAAATACGACGCTCACCCTCTGGCCCTTGAACAATAACAATACCGTTCAAAGCCAACAGACAGGTTGGCCATTCAGCAGCGGGGTCTGCGTAGGCAATAGAACCGCCCCAGGTGCCCCGATTACGTATCGCCCGATGAGCGATATATGGCGCTGCTGTCGTCAGTAAGGGCACATGTTTTTTGATCAAATCATCATATTCAATTTCAGTGTGTGTCACCAATGCGCCGATACGTATATGCTCACCCTGAAAACGGATACCTTGTAACGTATCAAGACCTGTAATATCAATAATGAGTGAGGGGTCTGAAAGGCGCATATTAAGGGTTGCAATTAACGTCTGCCCACCGGCTAAAATACGCGCATCATCACCATGTTCTTGCAATAGCGCAATCGCTTGAGTGATCGATTTAGGTTTGACGTAATCAAAAAGGGCTGATTTCAATTTCTTTCCTTAATTAGCTAATAAGATGACCGAGCCAAACGCCAAAAGCTGTCGACAGAACACCCAAAATAAACCATGTCATACGAACTGACTCACCCTGTGTCGATTGAGTAGCTTGAGGGGTTGCTCTAAGTAATAAAGAACGTTCGTGTTGAGCAGATGATTGGTGTGCTTGTGTTGGTATATTTATTTGTTGCTTGTCGTCAGTAGATGTTGACTCAGTGTTGGGCTTCAGTTCAACTGCAGGCTCAGATTTTGCACCCGATAATTCTGTTTGAAAGACAGCAAAAAACTGGTCGGCAATTTGCTTTGCTGCCGCGTCGATCATTCGACCCCCCACTTGCCCCAACTTGCCGCCAATTGATGCCTGAACGGTATAACTTAAACGTGTTGTATGACCCTCATCAATTAACGTCACGACAGATTGCCCCTTGGCCATACCCGCCGCGCCACCTGACCCTTCAAACATCAAGGTATAACCTTCTAGTGGGTGAATATCGATCATTTTGACTTTGCCCGCAAAGCGTGCCCTGACCGGACCAATCTTAACTTTGACTGTCGCCTGACGTTCATTTGGGCTTATTTCTTCCATGCTTTCGCAACCGGGTATGCAACGCATGAGCAGTTGCGTATCGTTCAAACCTTGCCAAACTTTTTCACGATTGGCGTTGATTGGTATGTCGCCTTTTAATTCCATGTGCTGAATCCTCGGGTTTTCACGGGTGCTCTTTATTTACTTTTTGGTTAACAATAATAAACGTCATTAACCTTTTGGTAAATAGTGTGAGTATCCTGAAAAACCCTGACTCAACTCAAATAAAAGTAAGCAAAGCACCTATACGACGCAGGATGAGTGTTGCCGAACGCGAACGACAAATCGTTGAGGGTGCCATTCAGTTTTTTGCTTTAAACGGCATGGGCGGTCAATTGCGCGACCTAGCAAAAAGTATTGGTATAACGCATGCACTGCTTTATCACTATTTCCCAACTAAACAAGATTTGATTAACCGCGTTTACTTAGAGGTATTTGAAGGTCGTTGGCGCAACGAATGGGACGACATTCTCGATAGTGACTCGCTCACGCCAGAAGAAAAACTAACAGTCTTTTACACAGAATATGTGAATGTCACATTAAATAGTGATTTTGTCAGAATTCTTGTCTATTCAGGTTTGTCTGATCACACCATTACAGATCGTTTTTTTGCGTTGCTAAGAAAACGTTTGTTCCCACGTTTGATCAGAGAGACGCGCTTAAGTCGCAATGTGGTGAGTCGCGCCAAACCCACCAAAAGAGAAATGGAATTGTTGATGGGTTTACATGGTGGTTTTTTCTATATCACGATGCGTCGCTGGATCTA
The DNA here is from genome assembly GCA_002422175.1 of Alcaligenaceae bacterium UBA6179. Lineage (GTDB taxonomy): Bacteria > Pseudomonadota > Gammaproteobacteria > Burkholderiales > Burkholderiaceae_B > Algicoccus. Next base: position 13,971 of record DITR01000077.1, on the reverse strand, counting down.
CCAACAAGGCGTTTATAACGAAACAACACCCGATACATACGAGGAATCGTTAATACGTGATCGAGTTAGAGCATATTTAATTTCTAGCAAAGAAATTTTTAATGATAAGAGCGGGCCAGAAGAGTCGCGTGAAAGGAACCAACGAGTCTCAATAAAAAGGAACTCGATGGAGATAGCAAAGTTAGCCCAAAAGGGTGAAAAATTCAATCGAAATGCGGCAGCATAGCCGATTACATATTTTGGAGACATCATGAAACGAATTAAAACAGTATTAGCCTGTGCTGTAGTGTTAAGCGCAACATTTGCATCAGTTAACGTCAATGCTCAACAGAAAATTACCGTCAATATCGGTTCAAGCCATCCGACTACGAATATATGGGCCTTTGCAATGAAGGGTGTCTTTCAACCAACGGTTGATCGCATCTTGAAAGAAGGGGGGGCTAAATATGAGATTAATTGGCGTGAATCATATGGTGGCACGCTTTATAAATTTACGGATACACGCGCAGCTGTTCGTGACGGTATTGTTGATATCGGAATGGTTGGTACTGTCTGGGAAAACTCAGCCATGCCGTTACAAAACGTGACCTACTTCACCCCTTTTGCAACAACAAATCACGAGATGTTGATCGAAATTTTCGACAAACTCAACACCACGTTACCTGCTTTACAAAAGAGCTGGGCTGATCAAAACCTCGTACCTTTATCTTCTTTGATCACTGATAGCTACGATGTGTATGCGACGTTCCCAATAAAAACGATGGCCGATTTACAGAATAAAAAAATTAATGCGCCAGGCACTTCAGCGAACTGGTTACGTGATACAGGCGCAACTCCAGTTGATGGTGCATTGACAACCTATTACACGAATATTCAAACGGGTGTGACACAAGGCGCACTTTCCTTTGCCAGTGGTATTGGCCCTGCACGTGTAAATGAAGTGGCGAAAAACCTCACCCTGGTTGATATTGGCGCCATGTATTTCGGTAGTGTGGCTGCAAATAAAAAATTCTTCGATAAGCTACCCAAACCTGTTCAAGAGGCCATGGTGTTGGCAGGCAAAGCGACTTCAAAAGCACACGGGGAACATGTAACGGTTACCTCTAAAGCCGCATTAGAAAAAATGAAAGCTGATGGGTTAACTGTTACTTCATTGCCTCAAGAAGAGAAGATGAAATGGGTAAATGGTTTGCCTAACCTTGTTGGCCCTTGGATCGAAGCAACAGGCGATAACGGTAAGATTGTTTTGAAAGCTTATTTTGAAGAATTACGTAGCCGTGGCGTAACACCACTGCGTAATTGGGATCAAGAAAACAAGTAAACCACCATATCCTGCCCATCGCTTTGATCGAGACTCTTAGAATTAAGTTTTTTTAATTTATAAGGGTTTCATTCAGAGCGAGGGGTATTTAATTACTGCACTTACTACCCATTGAACGGATACCTAAATGGAAAGCCAAGCAGAAGCAACGAACGATAATAATTTGCTGCAAACACCTGCAAATATCTTGGCTGCAGTCGGGACAGTATGGATTTTCGGCATGATGTTACTTGTTGTTGCCGATGTAGTGGGTCGAAACTTTCTTAATTTGCCCATAACAGGTGTGGCTGAATTTGCGGCTAGGTCGGTAGCCTCAATTGTATTTCTTCAAATTGCGGCGGCTATTTGTGCAGGACGCATGACGAGGTCAGATTTTTTATTACGAATATTAAAAAATAAAATACCTAAGGTTGCGCAGTGTCTTGAAATTTTAAATGTTGTGGTGGGTAGTTTTTTGTTTATGGCATTAGCAGTCATTGCGTGGCCTGAGTTTGCCGAATCAATCAGTACTCATGAATATTTTGGTGTTCAAGGAGTATTTACTGTGTCAACTTGGCC
>DITR01000077.1:0-12080 GCA_002422175.1 Alcaligenaceae bacterium UBA6179 | reverse complement strand
TGCATACCTAATCTTATCAAACAAAAATTTGGGCCTTCAAGATGACTGAAATTCAGTGGGGTGGCTTACTGATTGGTATGCTTGTTTTCTTTGTTTTAATTGGTATTGATATTGCAATAGCACTGATTGCCATTGCTTTTGCGGGTGTTTGGCTCATCAGGCAAGACATTGAATTGGCAATGCGCTTAATGTACATGTCTGCTTATAACGGTGTTGCCGATTATATATTTGCCACAATTCCACTCTTTGTCTTAATGGGTTTACTGGTTTCGATTTCAAATGTGGGTAAAGACACTTTTGATGTTGCTGAAAGTCTATTGAAAAAAATCAAAGGTGGTTTGGGTGTTGCAACCGTTGCCGCTAACACTGTCATGGCTGCCGTAACCGGTGTGTCAATTGCCTCAGCGGCAGTATTCACGCGTGTCGCGGTGCCAGAGATGGTTCGTCATGGTTATAGGGCTAACTTTGCTGCCGGTGTTGTGGCAGGTAGTTCTGTACTAGGCATGTTAATTCCACCGAGTTTGTTACTGATTATTTATGGTGTGCTTGCAGAACAGTCTATCGGTTCACTTTTTATTGCTGGACTTATACCTGGCATTATTATGGCCGTCGCATTTGCAATCACAATCATTTTGATGGCCACTTTTATACCTAAATTTATTTTTGATCCAAAACGACAAGTAGAAAGACAACTAGCCAGTAGCACGTCCAAAATACTGGGGGTAGGCGAAATGTTTTCAAAACTGACGCCTATAGTAGCTCTTGTCGTTCTTGTGCTCGGTGGTTTATACAGCGGGTTTTTTACCCCAACTGAAGCGGGCGGTGTCGGTGCCTTTGGTGCATTTGTCATTGCATTGCTTCGCCGCAAATTAGGTCAAGGTAATTTATGGCGAGTATTACATGAGACGGGCAGCATCTCAGTCGGTATTTTAATTTTACTGATTGCTGCAGGGTTCTATAGCCGAATGTTATCTGTGGCGGGAGTACCTGGTGCGCTAAGTAGCCTTGTACAAGACGCCAGCTTTGGCTTGTATGGCTTTATTTTTATCTATGTTGTTTTACTTTTACTTTTAGGCATGATTCTTGACTCTAGTTCAATTTTGCTTATTATGACGCCTATTGCTGCACCCATTGCAGCTGATTTTGGTATGAACCTTATTCATTTTGGCATTATTACTGTCATAGCCGTTGAGGTTGGTTTGCTGACCCCACCTTTTGGTATTTCAGTATTTACCGTTAAAAGCACACTGAACGACCCAAATGTTTCGGTAGAAAGCATTTTTCTAGGCACCCTACCCTTTGTTTTGATTATGCTACTGGTACTTTTACTGATTGCTATATTTCCAATCTTAACGACACTATTGATTTAGTTTAGGGGCTGTTCAGTGGCCTGCTCTTTTCGATTTATTACCCTTTAGCGACTTTTTGCTAGCTGCGCTTTAATATCTTGCAAATCATTTTGTAGGTTATCTAGCTTTTCGTACAACAACGTTATTTCTTGTGTGTGCGCCAAAGCTTCTGCATTTTTTTCAACTGCATGCTCTGCATCGTTAAAGCTTTGCATTGCATTAACAATAATGGCAATGAACAAATTAAGCATTGTGAATGTAGCAATTAAAATGAAGGGTATGAAGAAGATCCACGCATAAGGAAATGCTTCCATGACCGGGCGTGCAATACCCATCGACCAACTCTCTAACGTCATCACCTGAAAGAGTGTGTAAAGTGATTGGCCTAGGGTGCCAAACCAATCTGGGAATGTGTCACCGAAAATTTTTGTGGCAATCACGGCGAAGACATAATAAAACAACGAAAGTAGTATGGCGATAGACCCCAAGCCAGGCAACGCACCGAGCAATGTTGTCACCACACGCCGCATAGCGGGAACAGCCGAAACAAGCCGAAGCACTCTAAGCACCCTAAGTGCACGCAAAATAGAGAGGGGTCCTGATGCAGGCACCAACGCAATACCGACAACAATTAAATCAAACATGCTCCAAGCATCTTTAAAAAAACGCATACGCCATGCATAAATGCGTAGTACGAGCTCCACCACAAAAACTGCCAAAAATACTTTATTGATGAACTCGAGGATATGTCCCCACTGTGACATCACACCTTTTGATGTTTCTAACCCTAAAACAATGGCAGTCAGAATGATGAGGGTCATAATAAACTTGAGAAACCTGGGCTCTTCAACAAGTTTCTGAACTGCACGCTGCAAAGAGCTGGGTGTGTCGTTGCCTGTTGGTACTGACATGATTATGGGTCCGAAGAAAATATCAACGCAATAGGCTGAAAATTAATGAGATGAGTTATATGCCTGAGATTCTAATTCCTTTAATCAGGCTTAAATTACACCAACCAACTAAGTTACACTAATTTTTTTAAAGGTTATGCCGTGAAAAATAAAATATTCTGTTTACTCATGAGTGCAGGACTGTTTTTACCCGCACTTGCAGAAAAACCACCCCTAATGTTGGTTACTTATGCTGATATCTCTGCTCCGCATATTGTTGATAATGGGCCATCGGGCCCATCAGCTGGTGACCTATACATTCGTCACGGTAAAGTACGCTTGACACCAGACGGCCCAGATATTGGTACGTACGATAGCCTTGCAATTCTTTTATTCATTGATGAGACAACCAAATTTGCTTCCCGCAGATTTACGTTCGAAACAGTCTTACCAGAGGGTACTATCTATGCGTTAGACATTGTTCAGAGTACTCATGGTCGGCCTAAAGAGGCTGGTCATAAGCATCAAGGTGCCATCATCGGTGGAACAGGAAAATACGCAGGTGCGCGTGGCACTTATGAGACTGAAATACTAGCGTCAGGAAAGCAGTCAAAGACAACACTAAATTTTTGGGTAGGACAGTAACCAACCGTTAACTTGCTTAACCGTCAAGTTAGAGAGGTTTTCATGATTGAACGATATTCCGACCACGCGGCCAACGAACGCACGTTTTTGGCTTGGATCAGAACCGGCATCGCGTTTGTGGCGTTCGGGTTCGTGCTAGAAAAATTTCACTTACTTTTGCTTCGATTCGACATACCAACAAGCTTGGCTGACCCAAAGAACGGTATACATGACACGCAAAACGAAGGTCTAATTCTTGTCGGATTCGGTCTATTAACGCTTGTCCTGTCGCTGATACGTTTTATACATACAAACCAAAAAATTCGTAGCACGATTCAGGCACCCTACTCACTGAAAATGCCGTTCATCATTGGTGTCATTTTTCTTTTGATGGCCAGTTTTGTCTTTTTTTCTATGCTGGGGCTTTGACGTTAGTTTGATCAGTTTTTCACGCACTTTGGCTGTTATCAACTCGTTGAACACCACCGTGACAAAAATCAGAATCAGCAGCATGGTGACCTTGGGCCAAGCCAAGGTAGCCAGTGCGACGCCCATACCACCCGCCCCCACCTAGCCCAACTTAAGCCCAAATAGTGTTTTGCGTCATGATCAGAAAAGTCTAGGACACAAAAGCCAATAGCATCACCCACAGCATGAAGACACCTAACTTTGTGCGCGGTGAACGATTACTCCAACGACTCAGGCTAGCAGGTATTGAATTGCAAGGGTTTCGAGAAGGGTGTTTGGTTAAAGTGATGAGCAATCAACCAAGCTTGACTCAGGTCAGCGATCGTTACTTTCGTAGGGGTATATTCATTATAGTTAATGGGTTACACCAATATTAACTAAGAGTTTTGGTCAAAAATAGGCTTGGTTATTTAAGGGCTATTTATTTCAGCAAACGAGTGCTTAGATTCCAAACCTTTACTTAGTCGAGCAAAAAAGAAAATCTAAGAGCCATGATACTGAGCCTAGTTTAAAATCAACAGTCTATTATTGATCTTTTTTTCAAGTATTCCCGCATGAACGCCCTTGTTTCCCAAATTCTTGATTTTATGGCACAGACCAGCGTCGGTGAAGACGACTTTAACGACCTGGCTTTGAAGGTTTTCGCGCATCAGTTTAAGCACAATGTGCCGTTTCAGCGCTTTTGTCAACAACGAAGCAAAACGCCTCGTATGGTGAAAACTTGGCAAGACATACCTGCTGTGCCCATTAACGCTTTTAAAGATTTAACGCTTAGTTGCGTTGCAGCTGAAACGTGCGAACGTGTCTTTATGACAAGCGGTACGACGCGCGGCGACGTGAAAGGGCGTCATTTTCACCCTAATCTTACGGTTTACGATGCGTCAATGTTGAGTAATTTTGCCAAACATTTTATGCAGGGTCAATCGCGATTCCGCATGGGTATTTTGTTTCCCACTGAAAAGCACATGCCAAATTCATCGCTAGCCCACTATTTGGCTTTAGCGAAGACGCATTTTGGTTCACCCGAAAGTGCTTATTATTTTGACGAGCACGGCCTACGTACTGAAGCTTTGTGCGAAGCCTTAGAGCATGCCCAACAAACGGGCGAGTCGATTGCCCTACTCGGTGCGAGCTATAGTTTTGTTCATCTAATAGACGCTTTACAAGCGCGAGGCCAAAGTTTTAGGTTACCCGCAGGCACTCGCTTCCTCGATACAGGCGGGTTTAAGGGGCAGTCGCGAGACGTGCCCATCAATGCGTTTTACGACCAACTGAGCGCTACATTCGGTGTGAGCCGCGACCAATGCCTGAATATGTATGGCATGACCGAGTTAAGCACCCAGTTTTACGATGCAGGTAATCATATCTTGCCTTCAATCAAACGGGGCCCACACTGGATTCGTTCACGTTTGGTTGACCCTTTAACGGGAAAAAATGTAGCAAACGGTGAGCGCGGCATTTTGGCCCATACTGATTTGGCCAACTTTAATTCTGCCGTCACGATTTTGACTGAAGATGTAGGCCAAGCCGTTGATGATGGTTTTATTTTGTTAGGCCGCGCCCAAGGGGCAGAGGCAAAAGGTTGTTCATTGGCTGTTGATGACTTTTTGAAAGCAGCAAAGGTATGAGCGAACAGACATTTAAAGCGGGTTACTTACCTGGGTTGAATGATTCAGACGTGGTTTGGCATAGGCTAAGTTTGGGCACACCTGATCAGCCGCTATGGGTTGACTTACCCCAACTAAGTAGCGAGCAAGTCAGCGCCCTAGCCCAGCGCGTCAAAAAAGCGAGTCGATTACATTTAAAACCCATGTTGGTTTCAGACATAGTGCGTGTGCTAGACCACGTTACCGCGCGGTTACTTGATGTGCATGATACGTTTCGAAAAGAACTCGAGCGACTATTGCCGCTCGCTACAGGTTTTGATGCAGAGATGGTGCGCTTAAATTTGACGTCGTATCTGCAAACTTTTCGTGGCTTATCATTGCAACGCTTCATAGCTGAAGATTTTGCCAACCCTAAAGTCTTAGACGAGTTTCAACCGCGTGTCACAGGGGGTTGGACAAAAGCTTTTGGGCCTGAACTGTTGGTGCATGTGTGGGCAGGTAATGTACCCGCTTTACCCATGTGGAGCTTTATATCAAGTTTGTTAGTGAAGGCAGGTTCTATCGGCAAAATATCAAGTGCTGAACCCATTTTTGCGACGCTATTTGCCCGACTTTTAACCGAAACTGAACCGCGTTGGGCTGATTGTTTTGCCGTGGTTTGGTGGCCGAATGAGTCTTTCTTGCAACCTAAGCTTGCCACACGATTAGCTCATACACCTGATTCAACAACTACGCAAAATCAGCATGATGAACGCATGATGTCAGCCACTGAACATACTGTGTTTGCCTTAGCTGATGTTGTGCTGGCCTATGGTGGCAACGTTGCCTTGCAGGCTATGCAATGCCATGTTCCAGTCACCACGCGCTTTTTGCCACATGGGCATAAGATGAGTTTTGGTATGGTTGCGGCTGAGGCACTATCAGCGCAAAAAGGGCCAAGTGTGGCGATGCAAGCAGCGCTAGATATCGTGCGTTTTGACCAACAAGGGTGCTATTCACCTCATATGTTTTATGTGCAAAAGGGTGCGCAAATGAGCCCTTATGAGTTTGCTCAACAACTCGCCCACGCACTGGCCAGCTTGCATCATAAAATGCCGCGACGAGCTTTGTCACTTGAAGAATCTGCCCAAATAAACGCTTGGCGTGAAACACATGAATTCATTGCGCTTCATGACAACACGCATCAGTTACTTGGTAATGAAGCGACCCTCAATACTGTCGTGTTCAGCGACCGCCCACTGCCACTGTCACCAAGCCCCTTAAACCGATGCATCGTGGTGATTGCTGTTGATACCCTGACAGAAGTAGCTGATCTGATCTCGACTGAGCGTGACTATTTACAAACTGTGGGCATCGCTGCGGCACCCGAAGCGTTACTTCAACTGGGTGAGTGTCTAGGCCAAGTAGGTGTGACGCGTATCTGTGCCTTGGGTGCGATGACCTCGCCTGCTGCCGGCTGGCACCACGATGGGCGCTTTAGCCTACTCGACTTAGTACGCATGGTTGATATTGAGGCCTCAACTGAACGTGAAGCCGAACGCTTTACCCCTTATGAGCTTTAACGGTTTGAGTTTTCTTTCACTCGATGCGGTCAACTTTGCCTACCCCGATCGAGGTGACGTGGTCAAAAACGTTTGCTTACGCCTTGAAACTGGCGAGATTCATTGCTTGGTTGGTCGAAGTGGTTGCGGTAAAACCACCTTGCTTAAACTTGCAGCGGGCTTGCTGAAACCGCAAACAGGCAGCATTCAGTTAAAGGGCCAAGACGTCACAAAGCCTGTGCCTGATATGGGTTTTGTATTCCAGTCACCCACCTTACTGGCTTGGCTAAGCGTATTAGACAATGTGCTACTACCACTTAGCTTGCATGGCCCAGTCACTGAGGCGCAACAGGCCTTTGGTGAACAACTACTGACACAAATGGGTTTGACCGAGCTACGCAATGAAAAACCACATCAGTTATCGGGTGGCCAACAAAGTCGTGTGGCAATTGCCCGAGCATTGATTACGCAGCCTTCAGTATTGTTCATGGATGAGCCTTTTGCCTCACTAGACGCCATTACCCGTGACGAGTTGCAACATGACTTTTTAGCGATGTGTCGTGCGCAAGGCACAGCGGTGCTGTTTGTGACTCACGACTTAGGCGAGGCCATTTATTTGGCAGACCAAGTCAGCTTATTAAGCGAAGGTCGCATACACACGGCCCTTCAAGTCTCTTTACCTCGCCCACGCCAAAGCAGTATGCGCTACACCGCTGCTTTTAACGTGTTGTGTGAACAATTACGGCACGATTTGGACGCTATAAAATGAAGCCTGAACGTCTATATACACTTTTACTGGGTATTATTTTTTTGGCTGTTTGGGAAGCCACAGTCATCATTTCGCAGACCTCGCCCTTAGTGCTGCCCGCACCCTCTTTAGTTGTACAGTCGCTGTGGCAAGGCCTAAGCAATGGTTATCTTTGGCCACACATTGCCTATACCTTGAGTGAAGTCATATTAGGTTTGTTGATTGGGACTTCTTTAGGTTTTATAGGTGGAGTCGTTTTAGGTGAATCAACACGCGCTCGAAGCCTATTGATGCCTTACGTGGTATTTAGTCAAGTGGTGCCTAAGCTTGCACTGGCCCCATTGTTTGTCATGTGGTTTGGCTTTGGTACATTGCCCACAGTGCTGATCACTGCCTTGATTTGCTTTTTCCCCCTACTAGAAAATACGGCAACCTGTGTGCAAAAAGTCGATAAGCAACAGCTTGAACTATTTCGCATGTTGCGCGCTAGCGCTTGGCAGACTTTATGGCGGTTAAAGCTGCCGGCGGGCCTGCCTGACATGATGGCGGGTTTGCGGGTCGCGGTGGTGTTGGCTTGGGTAGGCGCTGTGGTGGGTGAATTTATCATTGCTAGCCGCGGCCTAGGGGCGCTTATTATTGCAGCACAAGGGTCTATGAATACCCCACTCATGTTTGCCGTGCTAACTATCATCGCCCTACTCGGGCTTATATTTTACAAAGCAGCTGAGTGGTTAGAACGCCACTTACTACTGACCTATTCTGACCAATCAACCAGGAAACCCTCATGACTCAACGCAGTTCAACTATACAAGTTCGCTATATCTCTTGGCTGGCTGTTGGTTTTGTGCTGACAGTTGCTACGCCGATGATTAGTTGGGCGCAAACCTCCGCCAAACTAGATCAAGTTGTGGTGGCCGGGTGGAGCAAACCCATCACTGAAATTACGAATTTGTTATCAGAGGAAGACAAAGGGTTTTTTAAAGCACGTTCTATTGAACTGGGCTATATACCGGGTGCGGGGGGTGGCGATGCTTTGCGAAATCTACTGAGTGGCCAAGCTGATGTGGCCTTTACTGACCCAGGCTCGTTTTTTACCGCTTTAGATAAAGGCGCAAAGCTTCGCGCTATTTACGACATCTACCCGCAAAATGTTTTTAATGTCGTGTCATTAGCATCAGAAAAGATTCTCACCCCTGCAGACCTTAAAGGTAAACGCATTGGTGTTTACAGTTTATCTAGTGGCACCCGTCAAAACTTACAAGTGTTGCTTAACCGGGCGGGCCTGACCGAAGCTGACGTGACAATAGTGGTAACAGGTTTGTTAAATTTTGCACCCCTCATACAAGGCCAAGTTGATGCCACAGCTGCAACGGATACAGGTTTGTTGGTAGGTCGCCAACGCGGTTTACGAGATGTCAATGTGATGGAAGTTAAAAATTACCTGAATATTTCAAGCGATTTTTTTGTGGTGCGTGAAGAAACTTATCAACTAAAAAAAGAGGTGCTGATACGCTTTCTAAAAGCTTACCAAGATAGCGCAAAATGGATGATTCAATCGCCTGAAGAAGCCGCCCAACTAGCCGTAAAATATGCCATTGATGGTCAAAATTTAAGTATGAATTTAGAAATCATAAAACTACGCAATGCCAGTAGCGTATCGGCAACAACCGACCAATACGGCTTAGGCGCGTTTGATATGAAAACCCTACAAAATGGCGCAGACGTTTACCAAGAAATTGGTTTGATTCAGAAAAAGATTCATGTTGAATCAGTTGTCAGTCAAGATCTACTACCTAAATAACCTCAACAATATGAAACCATTGACTCGAAACTTTGAAGGCAAAGTAATTTTAGTGACGGGCGCTAGTCGAGGCATTGGTTCAGCGATTGCGAAAGCTTTTGCACGTGAAGGGGCCATGGTAATAGTGAATTATTTAAGTAACCACGAGGCAGCCAAGGCCGTTGTAGCCGAATGTCAACAACATGGCGGTGACGCTTGGGCCATGGCGGCTGATGTGCGGTCGAGCGACGCTGTACAAAAAATGGTGGCGCAAACTTTGAGCGAAACGGGAAAAATTGATGCCGTCGTAAACAACGCTTTTAGCCCCTATGTATTTGACCCAGACAACCGACAACGCTTTTGGGAAACGTCATGGCATGCATATCAAACACAGTTTGAAGGTGCGGTGCAAGCAACGTACAACGTCTGCCAAGCAGTTTTGCCACATTTCAGACAAAGCGGACAAGGCAGCATTATTAATTTAACCAGCGACTTGGTAGACCGCCCTAGCATCGCATACCACGACTACACCACAGCCAAAGCTGCCTTAGTGGGCTTTAGCCGTAACTTAGCCACTGAATTAGGCCCTTTAGGTATTCGCGTTAATTGTGTTTCAGCAGGTTTAATCAGCCCCACCGACTCAAGCCGTCATACGAAAGAATCCGTTAAAGAGATGCTCATTGCACAAACCCCACTGCGGCGAATCGGCACACCAGACGATGTGGCTGGGCCCGTTCTGTTCTTAGCATCAGATTGGAGCCGATTTATGACAGGACAAGTCTTAACTGTTGACGGTGGTTTAGTCATGACATGATGCGCTCATCAGCTAGACTAATCTAAAGATTAGTTGGGGCATGCTGCTTTTGATTTAAACATTATTTTTACAATGACAATAATTTTGTGTTAACCAAATTTTCATCAAGCGTATTGAAAGTTGTATTGTGACGCTCTGTCAATGGGCCCCAACCTGGCATGATGTCACCATTGCTATCGTAGCCAATGGCTTTAAATTTCCACAAACCATTGATGCGCTTTAAGTTTCCCACATGCAAGCCATGGTTATCTATCACGCAAAAAACATCATCATTAAGCCGGCTTAGCGTTAAGGTCATAGCAGTTTAATCATAACCAGTTCGTTGACGTGAAGATTTTACGTCTGCACGTTTGGCTTTATTGACAAGACGCTTTTGAATAGATGATCGTGTGGGTCGTGTCGCTTGCCTAATTTTGAGGGGCGAAGCCGCTTTATCAACAAGGGTTTGTAAGCGTCTAATAGCCTCACTGCGGTTTTTATCTAAACTACGAAACTTTTGTGACTTAATCACCACGATTGCATCTTGGCTGATGTGATGATCACGCAATGCAGCCAAGCGCTCTTGAACAAATAGAGGCAACGAAGACGACCGAATATCAAAACGCAAATGCACGGCGTTTGACACCTTATTGACATTTTGCCCGCCAGGGCCTTGAGCTCGCACAGCGGTGATGTCTATTTCACTATGATTTAAAAGTACGCTCATTGCTTATAGGGTATTTGATGCTCAATTAAGGCTGTTTCAATGTGATGGCTAAAACTCGCAGATCACTATTGCCTAAGATGAGCGCCAACAAAATAGGGCAAGCGAATGTGTTGCAAAGACTCTTTAAGCTAAAGCTAAGCTCATGCTACCAATATCATGAGCTTAGCACGCCAACCCCTTGCTCCGTGCCTACTACTCAATCGACAGAGGGGTTAATGTCGTCATAAAAGTAACCTACTCAAATCATCTTTGTAAATAATCAAGACATCTTTGGTGGGAAAAACTTATACCAAAACCCATAAACCCAACACGCTGCACAAAAGGAAAAAGCCCATTCTAAAGTTGAGAAGATCAACAAAGCCGTTGTAGGAACGACCCACATTGAGTTACCCATAAAATACAAGATACTGGCGACAACTGAAGCAATGAGCAATATTCTATTTGCAAACATTTTTGCGCCCGCGTTCTCTTGATGGCCCGCCTTACCTAAACTGACGAGCACTTTTGTAATCAAACGATGCGAGGGGCATTTTTGATGACCGACAAAACCTCTAATGAGCCCCATCACAGCCAACACAGGCATTAGAAATGGGTAACCCATCAATGCAATAGCTGAAATGACCGTTGTGACAAAAGCTTCAACCCTAACGACATTGGCGTAAACCGGGGGAACATCAAATCTAAGCATGACAGATCCTAATAAAAATTCAGTAAATAAATTGATAAAAATCACTCAAACATTATATTATAAAATATTATGTTTTATATAATATCGTTTGATTTAAATCAACATTTAGGAAAGTGATGTAACCGTCTGCTTTGATGTCACGTCAAATTAATTGTCATTTATAGTCATAACTACCGGGTAAATTTCTAAATGTATTTGTTTAGTTGGGTTCATTGACGCTGAAAATCAGTGCAGGAAGCCAAGCTACTGTTGGTAGTTGCACTTGGGGTATGCACATAACAGCCCTCAAGTCGATCCTGACCAGTACGTTTAAATATTACCGAACCATCAGAATCTACAAAAACGCCGTTTATCATGTCTGACATAAAGGCACCCGCAATCGGCTCTTTATCTGAATTAGAGATCAAATAACCAGAAAAGTTGCGACCCTGCTCCTTGTCAATCACCAACTTGAACTCAGTGCTAACGAACCGGATCTCACTACCATTCGCTTTGGTATGATGCTTAGCATCGCCAATAACTGCTGTATTAGATTTTCCTACCCAGGTGCCGAGCAGGCTCGAAGAACTATTAGCTAACGATGCACCTGAGAATGCCGCCATGCAAAAAAATAAAGCAGCCTTTGTGTAAGTCTTCATAGATAAACCTCATTAGGTATAGGGATTAATGGAAGAAGAATGATTGCAACTGGAACGCCTGCAGACTTTGGTAACCAAATCGCTAGGTTGACCACTTGATTAAAAATGATGCCATTTAGTAAATTCTTATTGTCAGTTTCAAATTTTTACATCAACTTGTTACGCTTTAGAGTCGTTTGTAATTTCAAGATTAATTGTTTGCGCGTAAAAAGCTATTCCCACTCAAT
>DITR01000106.1:8877-10017 GCA_002422175.1 Alcaligenaceae bacterium UBA6179 | reverse complement strand
GCCCCCGCAACCTGGCAAAGTTCACCTGTGGCTGATTTCGCCAGACAAACATCTCACGACAGAGGTATTCCCTTAGCTAAAGTGCAATTTATATTGGGTCAAGCGCGGTACCAAAGCACGGTTGCTCGACTCATGACGCCACCGCCACCTGATCAAGCAAAAGCGATACGTAACTGGCAAGTTTACCGACAACGTTTTGTTGAACCCATTCGTATTCGAGGTGGCGTAGCGTTTATGAAAGCTCATGCTCAAATACTTCAAAAAACAGAAAGCTTATACGGGGTGCCGACTGAGATCATTGCTGCCATCATTGGCATTGAAACGCTTTATGGTCGCAGTATGGGGGACTTTAAAGTGCTTGATGCTTTGAGTACCTTGGCGTTTCATTACCCACCCCCAATTCGACCCGATCGTGTCAAACTATTTCAAGACCAGCTTGCCGATTTAATTGAACTTGATGTGGCTGGCAAAATTGATGCGAGCACTCAGCTTGGGTCGTTCGCTGGTGCAATCGGTATTCCGCAATTTATGCCGGGAAGTATTTTGCGCTATGCCGTTTCAGCTCAAGCGCAACAGCGCATTGACTTATCGAACAATTTTAATGATGCTATTTTGTCGGTGGGAAACTTTTTAACTCAACACGGTTGGGTCAAGGGTTTAACTGTTTTTGCACCCATTACTGCGCCACCTGATGCGGCCAAGTGGGTTGATGGAGGCTTGACACCTCATTTAAAATGGCTTGAACTTGAAGCGGCCGGTTCACAACGTCAAACCACCTCAACGTTAGCGGCTGATGGTTTAGATATGTTGCCCACAAATTCGACCATAGCTTTAAATGAAACACAACCAGCGACGCTTAACCAAGCCTGGTCAGAGCATTTATTAGGTGTCATTGATCTACCATTACCCACCCAAAATACGGTGGTATACCGCGTAGGCACCCCTAACTTTTTTGTTTTGACGCAATACAATCGTAGCTATTTTTACGCCAGTGCCGTGGCAGACCTGGCCCAAGCGATCAAACAGGCTATGTGATGGCCTGCTGATCTTTTAATGTTTGAATTTATGTATTAAAAACACCTGTTGATAGATAACGATCGCCACGGTCACACACAATTGAAACGATGGTGGCATTTTCAA